>CAZVXH010000001.1:0-76610 GCA_964631015.1 uncultured Candidatus Cloacimonadota bacterium
TCACGGTCAAACAGACCCAGGCAGTGGTGGATCAGTTCTTGAAGCCTCTGACCGGCATCCCGGAGCAGAGCGCGATCTTTATCCAGCCACCTATGATCGAGGCTCCCAAACCAGGAGCGGATGAATTCATGCAAGCCTTGGAAAAGCAGGTGATCAAGAGCCTGCCACCATTATCTGCAAACACCAGCAATGAAGCTAATACAGCAATACAACCCGAACCCAAAATTGAGTTGAAACAAGTCACTCCCTCCCCTCGGGAGGATGACGATGATGAGATCAAACCACGCAAAAAGACCTATGAAGAGATGCTCAGATTCATAGGCATCAAATAAGGAGACATGATATGAAACAAGGAAAACTGGTTAGAACCCGCAACGTAGTGGAAGCTGATGAAGCGATTAATCTGCTCGTAACCCGCCCCAAAGAAGAAATGGTGGGGCTTGGACTGCTATATGGTAAACCTGGCTTAGGCAAGACCACTTATGCCACCAGGATCGCCTTACAGCGCAATTATGTGTATCTGAGACTGGAGGCAACCTCCACCCCAAAGTCGTTCACCCTCCAACTGATTACTGGCATCTACAACTACCTCAATCTGGAGTATCCACCTTTGTATGGTACCACCAATGCCATCTTCCGGAGATGCATGGATGAGATCGAGAGGCATGAGGACATAGTGATAATCGTGGACGAGATCGATTACGCCTTCAAACAACCGCAACTGCTCGGAACTATCAGGGATATTGTGGATAATACTGCGGCAATCGTGATTCTGGTGGGAATGCAGAATGCCCGGGATCGCCTGGCGCAGATCAATGAATACTACTTCGACCGCTGCAACTCATTCTACGAGTTTGAATCAGCCAGTCTGAAAGATATCACTGCCATCGCCAGGGAAGTGCTGGAAGTGGAAGCGAGTCCGGAGCAAATCAATACGATTTATTTCAACAGTGGCGGGAATCTGCGCAAAGCCATGAAAATGCTGCACCTGCTGGAAACGAGCATCAAAGCCGAACTAGGTCACTCAGAAACCACAGAGCAAAGGAAAACACTATGCTTAACTCCGAAGCTGTCTCCAATCTGATCTCTAAGTATAATCAGCCCTTCACTCCCAAAATGCTGGCAGGCATGCTCGATAGCGATATCCAGGAAGTGGAGCATCTGCTTTATGATCTTACCAAGGCTGATAAGGTGCGATGTATCTCTCCCAGCAATTCACTCTATGTTCGAGCCAACCGTTATACCCAGGGCATGGCTCCCGATCCCCGCTGTAAGTGGAAATACGAGATCCAGACCGCCATGAAGCTGCTGGACTTGATCGAAAGCAAGGGCTACCGCTCAATCAGAGAGCTTACCAAAGACTTTGGCAGAAGCAGACAGTTCGTATTCGTCTATCTGGAAGCCCTGGCCTCGATCAGCATTATAGGCATGAATCCGCATGGCTACTACATCAAGACCAGGCTGGGTATAGAGCAACTCGGACGCAATATCCAGCCTGGTATTCTGGGCGTGCTAAAGAGGTATTCGGGGATAAGACCAAAGCATTCAAGCTAACAAAACACCTGCAAATATCGGATAATTATCCACAGGAAGGGGCATTCGGGGATTGAAGATTTAGTTTCCCAGTATCGATCTCGGACTTAACAGGATCATAAGAGCAAATTGAAGCTTGAGCGATGCATGTGGCTATATAAGGCAGTAAACTCATTTTCAACTAATTCATCTCTGCTTAATATTTTTCTAAGAGCAAGGTTGACGACGACAAAGTCCTTGACATATTGAGCCTTCCAATTCTTGTTGCTAAAGGCGTTTCTAAGCTTATAGGCAACCGCTGCAATAGGCAGTTGTCTGATTGTGCAACACTGGCTGGGAAATGTTCAGAGATGATATGTTTGTGGGGCTGGGGTATTCCTCTGGCTTTAGACCGCATGCATTGTCAATCTGGGAAGGGATTGGATGGAAGTATTTGAGATGATCGACCAGCTCAAGTCTTTCGAGGAAGAAGCTTGGCAGAGCTTCCCCCCGCTGGAGACTGTGTGCCAAAATCCACGGACAGCATATTTGATTTCACTGGCAAAAGAATCGCACCAAAAAGCAATAGGGATGATATCCGATTTTGCTTGCGATGGACAATATCCTATAGATCCAGACAATTTGATCAGATTACAGAGAGCTGTTGATCTAGAATTGAAAGCAGCTCAGATCTTGGAAGCAGATCCTGAGACTGAGATCTATCAAGCTGTTTTCTGGTATCAAGCCACGCTAATTGCAGCCTTGATGAAAGACCAGGCGAAAGCCGAATCTATATTCAACAAGTTGCTGTCCAGCCCCATCCCAAGCAAGTTGAAAGCTAATTTAAGGCAGCTGCTCGAAACTTTGATCCGCTCAGAGGCAATCAAGCCTGTAGCTCCAAAGGATCGCAAGGGCATAATAACCAACCTTCCCAAAAAACCACAATTTCTGTCTACTCTCAAAGACAATTTGGGCTACTCAAAGCATGTAAATGTTATCACTTCAAGGTTTGAGATCTCCAGCCTGCTTTTGACCGGGGGCTTGTGGCAAGTTCCCGAAAGAATCCGCATAATCGCAGGAACCCCCACCAGTAGTAGGATTGATAACCGTGATGCATTAACAAAACTGCTAGAAATCAACAACACATCCATCGAAAGCTATAAAAACCAGAATGGCGATTTGAAGCAACTTGTGGCTTTGCGCCAGGCATTGATTGAGAACTGGCTTGAGCTGAGATTGTACACGAAGGATGCCTTGCACGGAGCCGCTTATCATTTCGGGCTATCATCTAACCAGCCAAAATCTTTAATCGGCTCCGCAGATCTGACAACCGGTGGATTGATGCATCCTATGCAACTTGCCTCAGAGATTAGCTCTGATCTGAGTGAGGAGCTAAAGAATCTTAGCAATGCATTATATGAGAACTCTGTATCTGTTAACGAGTCATTCATTAAGCTGATCGACCGGCACATTAAGCCCTATTTGCCCTATGATGTCTACATCAAGTCACTGTTCGAGTATTTCCGTGGCCGGGAAGTAAGCACCGGAGTTTGGGAGGAACAGGATTCGCAGGTTTATCCGATTCTAAGCGATTACCAAAAAGACGGATACAGGCAGCTATTACATATTGCTTCCAAGTACGGTGGGGCTTTACTTTGCGATGGAGTAGGCTTGGGCAAGACTTTCATTGCCTTGATGCTCATAGAACGCTTGGTACAGCAGCGAAAAAGGATTGCCATCGTTGTGCCCAAATCAACCAGGGAAGCGGTGTGGGAAGTTTTAGTGAGGCAGTACATCCCTACTGCAAACAGCCTGTTTGGGAATCAGGTGGTGATCTACAACCATACTGATCTCTTAAGAAGGGCTTCAGGAGACCGTGATTTCCCCGCCGAGTTTGAACAAATCCGGGCCCAGTGTGATGCCATCATCATCGATGAAGCCCACCATTTCAGGAATCTGACCTCTAAAAGAAACGAAAAACTGTATGAGATCACAGATAATAAATTGGTGTTTCTGCTCACTGCCACTCCCATCAATAACAGCCTGTTCGACCTACAGCATCTGATGGATTTCTTTATCCGCAAAAGGGATAACCGCTTTGAAAACCTCGGCATCAACAGCGTGCGAGGGTACCTGATCCAAAAGGAAAGAGCGATCAATACCCTTATGAATCCGGATAGTGCCGATGCCTTATTGCTGCAAGATTATGACATGATAAACGCTGAAAGGATACTGCGGGACGACACACTCTTCCGGGAAGTTGTGGTGCAGAGAAGCCGGTCCTATGTTCGGGAAAGAGAAAAGAGCTCCATTGTAACGATCCAATTTCCGGACAGGCAAGCGCCCAGAGTGGCCAAATACTCTCTCAAGGCAACCTATGGCAGGTTGTTGGATGAACTGAAACGAGTGTTTTTACGTGATGATCCCTTGCTGAAGTTTCCAATCTATTTCCCGCTGGCCTATCGCTACAAGCCCTCTGATAAACCTGAAGATATCATGGCTGAGAATCAGCAAAAGCAACTGGTAGGCTTGGTTAGAACCACCATGCTAAAGCGTTTTGAAAGTTCGTGGGTTGCCTTCCAATACACGTGTGAAGATATCCTGCTCAAATACATTGCCATCTACAGAGATCTGGACATGGACAAATACAACAAGTGGCAGGAATCGAACTCACTCTGGCTGCTTCATATAGAAAGGCATATGGCGGAACGCTATGAGCATAAGTTTTCCCAAGAGGACACCGAAGAAGAAGATTTCCTGGCCAATCTGCTGAGTGAACCAGATTTTCACTTGGACAAGCGGATCTTCCGGATCAAGGATCTTTTAGCTGACATGGAACAGGATATGAACCTACTGATCAGCTTCCTTGACCATCTGCGGGATATAAGTGAAGAGCAGGATACCAAGGCGCAGCGTTTGAAAGAGCTGATCAGCACTGACGAGTTACTTTGCCAGCACAAGGTTGTGATCTTCACAGAGTACCGTGATACTGCCAGATACATCTATCAGGTGCTTAAAAAAGCCGGCACCAGAAACCTGTTCGAAATAGACAGTAGCACGAAGGTTGACCGTCTTGAGGTCATACGTCGATTCGCACCCTATTACAATTACTTGGATGAGCAGACCCATCAGACAGCTTTGGCTTATCCTATCAGAGTTTTGATCACCACAGACATCCTGGCGGAAGGATTGAACCTGCAGGAAGCATTTCTGTTAATCAATTATGATCTGCATTGGAATCCCGTCCGCTTGATGCAACGTATCGGCCGGGTGGACAGAAGAATGAATCCCCAAGCAGAACAAAAAATCCTGGCTAGCAGACCGGAGGAACAGGATCTAAGGGGGAAAATGTGGTTCTGGAATTTCCTGCCACCCAGCGAACTAGAAGACATTCTGAGCCTCTACAACCGGGTATCGCATAAAGTGCTGAGAATCTCGGAAACAACGGGCTTGGAAGGCCAGCAGTTGCTAACCCCGGACGATCATTTTAAAACTTTGAAAGATTTCAATGCCGCCTATGAAGGCCAGCCTTCCACAGAAGAACGGCTGCGTTTGCTGCTTAATGCGGCGCTGGAACAAAACCCCGATCTGGAGAAGATTCTGGATCAGATGCCATTCAGTCTTAGCTCGGTGCGAGAAACCCCCACCCAAACCACGGGTATCTTTGCTTGTTATCGTTTACCAGCGATCCAGAGCGGGGTGGGAACCGAACTGGGAGAGTTGAAGTGGTATTTCCTGCCGGATGGCTCGGAAACGATCCTCAGCTCTATCGAGCAGATCGATAAACTGATAGCCTCAAAACCTGATACGCCAAGAGCCTATAGCCGAGACTCAAACTACCTAAGAGCGAGGCTTAGCGTTATCGAACGCTTTGTCCAGACCAGCGAACTGAAGAGCCGGCGCTCGGTGACCATGGCGCAATTGAAGGACGCGGATCAAGACAATACAGGCCTACACTTGATTGCCTGGATGGACATAAACAGCGACCAGGTTGATGTAATGCAGACGGAGAACAAATGAATAAAAGAAAACCCAAGGACCAAGCTACACTAAGAATCGTGCAAAAAGAGGCAATCGCCGAGATCAGAGGTGAAGAAGACTTTGTGGAGTTCCTGCGCCGGGAACTGGGGTGGCCAATACCTTACAACATCCAGAAACTTAGCGATGTGGCCATTCCCCACGATCTGCAAAGAGATTTTGGTTTTTATCCAGTTGAAGACCGCATTGCTGTATCCCGCTTGCTTAATCTAGCCGAAGACCAACCCTGGGGTGTTTTTCTGTTTGAATTCAAGACAAAAAAACCTCAACTGAGCCATCTGAGAAAGATCCTTAGGGTGCTCGGTTCTCAAAAGACACTATTGAAGGGAGACCCCATCTGGGACCGGGAAGACCTGCTCTTCATCTGCACATCGGATTGGAGCCAGTTCCAGTTTGTCCATTTTTCCGGCAAAAAAGCTGAAAGTGCCGTAATCAGCAGCTTTGGCTGGAAGGGGCCAGATGATCCATTTTTGCACACCCTTTGCAAACATAACCTTCCCCGTCTAAGGATGCCCACGCCGGGTGCAGATGGAAATTTCATTACAGATCTATGGCGTGAAACCTGGAAGGAGGCATTCAACGTAAAACCGGTTACTGATGAGTTTTACGCAACCCTCAAAGAAGTTTTCGACGCTGTCCAAGCGGGGATCACTGGCTTGGATGGTGAAGAGCGGAGATTTTTTGCGGAACTGGTGGTCAACCGCTTGATATTTTTAAAGTTCGTAGAAAAGAAAGGCTGGCTGAATGACGACAGGGATTATCTCTATAATAAGTTTAGAGCCTACGGGAAGTGCGATTTCTGGGGCGATTTTCTCTGCTTTTTGTTCTTTGAAGGCCTCTGCCAGGAACCGGCAAAAAGATCTCACCAAGCTAACGAAATTCTGGGGGAGGTGCCATTCCTGAACGCCGAGCTCTTCTCCCCCTCGGTGAAGTGGAACGACTGGGAAACAAGGGTGAACAACAGGGCGTTTGACCTGCTCTTTGACAAACTGCTCAATCCCTATAATTTCACCGTCTGCGAAACGAGTCCTTTGGATATAGAGGTGGCTTTCAATCAGGATCTATTGGGCTATGGCTATGAAGAACTGATAGCCGATCAACATGGTCAGGGGGCCTACTATACCCACCCTACTGAAGTGAACCTGATGTGCCGGCAAAGCCTTTGGGCCTATCTGGAAAACCGCTGCCCGGAAGTGAGCAAAGAAAGCATCGGCAGATTGCTGTATTCTGAACTGTACGAAGAGCACAGAATATCCCGCGAACACGCCCTGACACTATATCAGGCCTTGCATGAGGTAACCGTGGTCGATCCCGCGCTGGGTTCCGGAACCTTCCCGGTTGCCATGATGAAGCATCTCTTCCTGGCTCAAACTACCCTGGGCGAAATTCTATCCGGTTATCCGGAATACGAGTCCTTGATCTCTCAGGGATCGCTAACCGATCATCGTGACGCATTTACGCTCAAACTACACATCATCGAGCGGA
Source organism: uncultured Candidatus Cloacimonadota bacterium (assembly GCA_964631015.1). Taxonomy (GTDB): domain Bacteria; phylum Cloacimonadota; class Cloacimonadia; order Cloacimonadales; family Cloacimonadaceae; genus Syntrophosphaera. Next base: position 7,036 of record CAZVXH010000001.1, read on the forward strand.
GCATTTATGGCTGCGACATCGATTACTTTGCCGTGCAGATCGCCAAACTAAGGTTCTGGATAGAACTCATGGTTGACTGCGAGCATCCGGAAGCGCTACCTAACTTTGACTGTAAACTGGTGGTGGGCGATGCCCTCGTAAGTGTAGTGGGGATAGACTCGCAAGGGAAACTGATAACCTTGGAAGATCATTTGGGGCATCCCACTAAGTCATCTGGGCAGGGAGACATATTGCACTCAATAGGAAAACTAGCCATTGAAGAACTAGGCCAGCTCAAACATAAGTACTTCAACGCAAAGTCCGTTGATATTCGGCAGACACTTGAAAGACATATCAAGAGCAAGCAACAAGAGTTGCTGCTCAGTGTAGGTATTGAACTAGACGGGATCACAACCACAGATAAACATATCCTCTGGCAGATTGACTTTGCTGAGATTTTTTCTGGGGTTACTCCTGGATTTGATATAGCAGTTGCAAATCCACCGTATTTAAGGCAACAACTTATTGACAAATCCAATGAATCATTAGGGCTTAATACCACCAAAGCTGACATCAATAGAATTTATAAAAGCACGCTGATGCTTAGAAATTTGCAATCAAGATCTGACCTGTATATATATTTCTTTCTCCGCGGTTTCATGCTCGTTAAACAAGATAGTGGTATATTATCTTACATATGTTCTAATTCATGGCTGGATTCTGATTATGGAGTGTCACTTCAGGAGTATATATTGGGGTCAGTAAAAATCGAATGTATTATTGATAATAGTAGCACTCGTTCGTTTGAAAACGCAGGAATTAATACAACCATAAATGTTCTTATCAATAGTAACTCAGATATTGAACCAGATAGTAGAGAGGAAATAGCAAAATTTCTGCTGATTAGAAAACACTACGAAAGAGTCAATATGTTGGATGTTTTAAATCAATGCAGTTACATGAAAGATAAAGTAAGTAACCAAACATATCGTCTATTCCCAATAACGCATTCAGCATTGTATAACCTTGGGTTGTGTGAAAAAGAATATAAGGGTTGGAGATGGGGAGCACATTTTTTTAAAGCCCCTGATATTCTTATAGAAATACTAGAGAACAAGCCGATGGGATTGAAATGTTTGGGGCAACAGTGTGAAATAGAGACCTACCTAAATACAGGCGGATCTGATGATTTTTTCATTGTAAACAAGATCCGTGAAACAGACGAATACTTCACGATCAAACCACCGGGCACTTCAGAGTGTTTCGTTATTGAACGAAAGTTCTTGGTTGGCCTGATAGACAGTCCATCAGAAGTTCTACCATATTTAAAAAACTCTTTCGAGCCCAGCAAGCTACTTCTGCAAGTGCGGCCAGAAGATAATCTTAAAGGCACGTTATGTGCAGATTATATCACATGGGGAGAAAAACAAGGATTTAACATGAAATCAGGGACAAAAAATCGGAATCCATGGTACACACTCCCAAGACAATCATTATCAGGAAGCAAGATTATTTGGCCTTGCAGAACGGGACAAAGACACGTTGTTGCATTCAACCCAAACGAAATTGTATCTCATAGATTTTATAGAATTCATTCTAACCAAGATTCGGAGGTTCTAGCTGCTTTTCTTAACTCAACATTCATAGCTTTATGTGCAGAAGTCTTCTCCGGTTCTTCGCTAGGTCAAGGTGTTTTAGATATCAACAAACCCGTGCTGGAGCAAATGCCTGTCATTGACTTTTCATTAATTAACTACGAAGATAAATGTGAACTCATAGATCATTTACACAATCTGAGTAAGGAACCTCCGATGAATATGTTAGAACAATGTGGCTTTGTTGAATCATCGGGAAAGTGTTCATTGTCGATGATGAAATCCCAATCAAGATGGAAGTTGGATTCTAAAATTGGGCAAATCATTGGGCTTGATAATGAAGATATGCAGAGAATAAGAGAATTAGCATGTAAACTGGCCAATGATAGATATCTGAAGGCACAAAGTACTGGAAAGCAATGAGAGGTATCCAAAATGTTACTTGATCCCAGCAGTGTAAACCAATGGTTCCAAAGTCAACTAAGTTTACGAGGAACCTGTATTGAATCCATTGAAGATATATCAGAGTTTGTTCCGAGTCGCAACTTCTGGATTAAATTGAAGTTGATGCATACAACAAATAATGAAGCTTATCTGGTGTCATTTTGGAGAGACGTAAAAGACAAAATTAAATCACAAGATCAAGTAAGCATTGAAGGAAAGGAACTTGATGAAAGGATGAGGTATGCAAGAAAAAATTTCTCTCCGCAAATAGATGCCATGGTGATGATGAAAGAACCTACCCTTCTAAGGCTCTTAGAATATGTTACTAAAGGAACTCCAGTGTTTATTGTGGCAATATACCCTGACTGCAGCACATATTGGATTTCGGTACAAGATTTCTATGAATTTGCTACTAGATATGGGACTTATCAGAATTTTTCTCGTTTCGAATCAGGTATGTCGTGGTTGCCATATAGAGTGCCAACAGGGTGGTTTAAGCCTTGGGCAAACCCAATATCAAGAGTAGCATCAATTTTCTCTGGAGAGTAAACTATGGAACAAAGCACGTCTATAGGAATCGACTTTGGGACAAGAAGCTCAATTCTTGCATATTTTTATGGCTCAGATGCAAAGACATTTAACTCCTTTGATAATGGAGGTCAAGTCCCATCAGATGTTGTTGTGGATTTTGATGGATGTAGTTATCCGAAAGTAACTCTGATAAGGAATGTAGGTTCATTTTTACGACTTGAGCAGGAAATCAAAAAACGCTTGATTTTTCAGCTGGATTCTGGTAATACAAAACAGATAGAATACCTTAAAGACTTAGCGGCAGCTAGAATCAGATACATTTATGAAGCATACACCGTTCAGAACAATGAGAAGGTTGTCAAAGCAGTTCTTACATGCCCCGCTAACACCGGTCAGGCTTATAGAGAGGCCTTGATCGATATTGCCAGGCAGGTTGGACTACCCTCTGTGGACATAGTTGATGAGCCTACCGCGGCGGCTGTGCATCATGGGCTTGGGCAGAAAGCTACCGCAACAGAAAGATGGATGGTTATCGACTGGGGCTGTGGCACCCTCGATGTGTCCATGATCCAGAGAATTACAGGCTCAGCAGACCTGAAAGTGGTAGCCATTGCCGGGAATAACCAATTGGGCGGCTCCGACATGGACAAACTCCTGGCAGATCATTTGGCAACTAAGTCTGACTTTAGCAGTGACGACCTGAAGCCTTACGAGGCTGAAAGAGTCAAGATACGCCTTTCGGATGAGATGGAGGTTGAAGATAATCTTGAGTTAGCCAGTGGAAGAACTGTAGCTGTTCAAGAGTCCAGGGCAGAATTGGAGTTGCTGGTTGCCCCTTTGATAGATAAATGTGCTGAGATAGTGCAGCATGCGCTTCAGGATGCTCACTGGGAAGGCGTAGGCCTGGATAGGATCATCGCAACCGGAGGCCCCATCCTTATGCCTTGCGTGAAGCGCTACCTCGAAGATCTCGCGGAAGAGCATGGTGCCGCTTTACATGACAGCGATCCCTTGACCAGCGTAGCCTTGGGCGCTGCCAGGCTCGCTGAGATCAAGCGCATTGGCGGAATGCTGGTAACCAGCAAGGTATCCAAATCCATAGGCATCAGAGTAGCAGCAGGCGAAAACAGCGATTTATATCATAGAGTGATCCACAGAGGTGAAGAAAGACCTGTGAGAAGAGCGGTGGAACTATGCACCAGCGTTGATCTGCAGGATATCATCGAGATCGAGATCAGGGAAGGCGATAACGAGGCCAGCGCCGAGGCTAACAGCATGATCGCCAAGCTCAACGCGGTGGTTCGGCCAGACAACAGGGGCGCTGTGCGGATGAAATTGAATCTATCCTTGAGTGACAACGGAGGAATGGAAGCATATCTGGAGGCTCTGGGAGACCCAAATTCACTTAGAGATGTTCAGCCGGTGGGGATAAGGCTGGGCACTGAGCGCAAGGGAACAGCTATTGCGGAACTGAGAGCCGGAGATCCGGTTAGCGAGTTCAAAGAGCAGGTTCTGGACATCAATGCAGATCCGGACACAGCCCGCCAGATCTACGACCGCCTGAAAGTGAAGTATCATCCGGACAGGCAACCCGATAAGCGAGAGCATTGGATTGAAAGGCTGGCGGCAATGGATAACCTCTTTAACGATTATCTGAGAGACATCGAGCGGCAAATGCAATCCTCAAACGTTCCCAACTTGCCTTGGGACGATGGTAAGGAACTGGAAAGCTACTACATTGACGAAATACTGGCCAAGAGGATGACACATTGCCTAGCCAATGATATAGGCACTCATGAACAGCAAGAGAAAATGACCCGGCTCTTAAAAAAGTATCCCGATTACCGCAGAATCCTGGCTTCTTATCTCTTTGGGATCAAGCGAAACAAGGCATTGCAGGATCTACTGTCCAAGGATGACAGGCTCCACGTGGGACTGGTCGTGCTTTTACAGAATATCCCGGGAAAACCCATCCGGGATAGGCATGAAGTGCTGAAAGCGGCGTATCGCGTGCCGGAAGCTAAAGTTCGGGAATTCCTAAGCAATCCGGCACTAGATATAGATGATCTCTATGACTTGGTACCGAAAAATGCGCAAACAGAAGTAAATCCGATCAGTGGAGCCCCCGTGCACCAAAAAGCTGAATTGAAATACGAGTATGTTAACGGTGATACGATCATCACGGGCAATACCTATCCTGTAAAAGATCAGATCAAAGCTGCTGCGAGGGCCAAGGGATCATCTGCCTCCTTTGATTATGGCACCAAGGCATGGGTTATCAAGGGCAAACATATAACAGATAAGGATATCTTTGGCTAATGAAACAGCTTTTAGTAAGTGATGAATTCCTTAGTGAGCTAGATATGCTTACTTCAGAACTCAAAGAGCGATCACTGGAAAAGATCAGGCTATTGTCTGAGAATCCAGCTCATCCGTCTTTGAACGCCCATAAATTGAACAGGGTGCCGAACAAGTGGGAGTGTTACATCTCCATGAGCCATAGGCTCATCTACGAGTTTCAGGAAGAGGAAATCCGCCTCTGGAGAATTGGAGACCACTCCATAATTGATCAGGCGCATATTCGTTCCTTTTCTCCCCATACCTCATTTCGCAGGCTGGAGCAAGAGGGGCAAGTTGATGAGAGCCAAAGCGGATTCCAGATACCCGCTGAATGGCTTGAAAAAAGAGATGAACAAGCCGAAAACCCCTTTAGATTTGTTCCCGCATCTCATTTAAGGATTCTGGGGGTACCCTCTGATCTGATCCCGGTGGTCAGGTCCGCCCCCAGCCCGGAAGAGGCTGTTTCTGTTCCTGGTTTGCCCAAACACACACAGACCTGGCTGATGGAGTTGATGACCGATCCGGTGTTTGAAGATTCTCTCTTCGATCAGCATAGCCTGCTATTCCGAACTACTCTTGACCGCTTGGAGGGATATTGCCAGGGCAAGATTAAAAGGTTGATGCTAAATCTGGAACCTGAACAGCAGGAATTCGTAAATAAGCCTATAGACGGGCCTTTGATGCTTAAAGGCTGTGCTGGGTCGGGCAAGACCACGGTTGCTTTATATAGGGCAGTTCAAAGCGCTCAAACTGGCGGGAAAACGATCTTCCTCACCTTCAACCGCACCCTGGCCAACGCAGCACAATCTTTGATTGAGGAGTTAATCGGGCCTTTGCCTGCCAATCTGGAGATAGCCAATATCGATGCCTGGCTGGTTAGATTCCTCCGAGGCAGGGGTTACTCCATTGATATTCTGGGTACGGACGAGGTTCAGGCAGTATTCCGGGAAGCGCTTCAAACTGCTCAGAAAAGCGAGCGATCCTATGTCTACGACTTCCATTGGTCTTTTTTCCGGGATGAGATAGGCAGGGTCATCAAGGGCAACGGATTACTGAAGCAGGACGATTATCTTGCCATACCCAGATATGGCCGCAAATCAGCTCTACGCAGAAAAGCCAGAGCAGCCACCTGGGCAGTGTATGAAGCCTATCAGGAACAGCTTAAGAGCAAGAAACGCCTCGATTGGCAGGACATCAGTCTGATAGCGTATCGCGAATTGTTTAAGAAAGCCTTGGATAAGCCTTACGAGCATGTGATAATAGACGAGGCGCAGGACTTGACTTCCATTCAAGTGAGGATCGCCCAGCGGATGATGGGTGGAGGATCGCCCAGCGGAACCCGCAGTATCTTTTTGGTGGGCGACGTGGCTCAAACCTTGTACTCCAGGGGCTTTTCCTGGAAGCAGGCAGGACTTGTGCTGCAGGGTAGAAGCCACAACCTGCGAAAGAACTTCAGAAACACAAGGCAGATAGCCGAGGCTGCTGCTGGTTTGAATAGTTATAACCGGCTGATGCAGCTTTCTGAGGACTACGTGGACCCAAAATTCACATCCCGGCAGGGCCCCCGACCGATAGTACTGGATGCTGTTACCAATGAATGCGAAATAGCCACCATCATAAACAAAACCTTGGACCTGGCCGGAGACAATCGCTTTCGCCTGGCTGATTTCGCGATTCTCTGCCCCACCTTGGACCTGTGTGCACAGGTGGGCAAGAAGTTAGGGGAACAAAAGGTGCCCTACATCAGCAAAGGTGATGATCTCTTCGATATCCTGGAAGAAAAAATGAAGGTGCTCACAATCCACTCGGCCAAGGGATTGGAGTTTCCTGTTGTTTTTGTTTTAGGATTGCATGATGGCACCATGCCTCAGTATCAAAAACTAAGCATCGATGATGAAGAAAAAGAGCTCGCCCTGGAGAGGGATAGGACATTGTTCTACGTGGCTATGACCAGGGCGGCAGAGATGTTATATTTAGTCACTTCCAAGGAAAAACCATCCAGGTTTATCTCCGAAATCGAGAAATTGATTCGAGTTGAACCCTGTAATCGGAGTTAGAATGGAACACTTGCTTGATATCTTGATCACACATCTGGCAGAATATGCCTTGCCAGAACCAGAAACAGCTTATAGCATAATGGTACAAGGGCAGGAAATTAAAACCATAGTTGCCTGGGTCAGCGAGAAAAAGGCAATAAAAACCGGCAATAGCACACAATCCACTGAGATCGACGGCTGGCAGATCTGGGAAGCCTTTGATGAGAAATCGATGCAAACGGCTTTAAGTGCCATAGCCAGATCGCTATCCATTGAACCCAATGTGGTCAGACTTGATTTTTCCAGGATCCATGATTTAAAAGCTGCACAGCTGTTTGTCCAGGCCAAAGCCGAAGCCGAAAAGTTGATTGAACAAATTCAGCCGGATCATCCTGATCATGAGAAATGCGCATTATTGATTAGAGAATTACGTAAAAAGATCAAGGAGACCGGAGCAAATGTGACACCCAGGCAACCAGAGCAGCCCAAGATATCAATCCCCGCATTGATCCAAAAGGATGCCGCCAGACTATCACAAGTTCCTGATATGGACTGCAACATCATGGGATTCTTCTCACCCAATGATGAGTCTATGAGTACTATCGATGCTTTGTGGGTGGCTCAGATACGTAAGGGGACAGTTTCCGTATGGACAGCTTGTTTGGAGGGAAATCCAGCTTACAGCGATGATCCGTCCTGGGAGACCTTAAGTTCGGAAGTGGAAATGCTGGAGCAACTACTGGACAAACTGGATGGGAAAGCAAGTTTTTTGTGGCAAGCCGGCAAGGCTATGCGTTTGATGCAGAACTGGCATTACAGGATAACAGGTAACCCGATGACGGAACAGCAGCTCGTTGATCTAAGCCTACTTTCCCAGATGGCTTTCCCATTGGTCCTGCGCAGCGATAATCCGGAAGCTATGTGTAAACTATTGAGTATTGAATATGCTGATGAAATGGGCTTGGGTGGACCCTTGGCGGCGATGATCGGTTTGATTGTTAAAACCAAAGAAGCGCTAAATGGCCTGCCAGATGCTCAGCGGGCTATGCTGAGAAAAGTAATCAAATCGCCCACTTCAGTGAGGTCAAAGTTGAACCAGGGCATGGATCAGCTATTATCAGATTATTGGGGATTGGCTGAATCGGCTGAATTACTGGATTACTTCATCCCGCTTACTGAAGAAATAGATCCCAGTGCTTACTTGGACATAGTGCAAAGCCATTTCAGGTCGGTCCCAGACGTTAGTCAATCAAGCACAGGATTAAGAGATTCACAAGGTAAAACACTAGCGGATTTCTTTCTCACAAAAGGTTATCTGGAACAGGTAGCCGGAGAGAATTACAAGCTGCGTGAAGCCCAATACGGATTCAGTCAAAGAATTGATGAGTGCCTTTCCGATTCGAAGGCGTATTTGCTAGAGGCAGGTACAGGCATTGGCAAGACTATTGGCTATCTGGTGCCAGCATTGCTGTCGGGCAAAAAGACATTCGTATCTACAAACACCAAAGCCCTGCAGGATCAGGCCTGGCAAAAAGACGTGCCTGCAGTCCTGGAGGCTTTCACTCTGGCTGGCATTGATAGGACAGTTTCGATAATCAAGGGCAAGGGAAACTACGTATGCCTGCAAACAGCCTCGGACATGCTGGAGGATGCGCAAGACTTCATCGAACACCCTGATGACCTGTATTTCTTGGGTGCGCTTATCAACTGGCTCCCTCTTACTGAAACAGGCTGGTTAAGCGAAATTGAACACCTGCAAAACTTTAAATTGATCGGCTTACTAGGAAGAGATGCTGCCCCTCCCAAGCTCAGGGAAGGTTGGGCTGATATAGATCCGCACGCAATGGCCAGAGAAACGGCTTCGAAATCGGACCTTGTGTTAGTAAACCACAGCTATGTAGTTTCAATCTCAAATGCCGCAGATACCAGCAAGAATGACGTTGAGACACTGGTCATGGATGAGGCCCACAATCTGGATGCTGTTGTTACTGAAGTTCTTACCAAACAGTTTCGGCCTTGGGCGCTGCAACATGAGCTAAACTCCCTGTTAAAAAAGGATGATCATGGAGAAATCCAAGGTTTAATAAGAGCGCTGCTGGCTAATCCCCAAATGAAGGGCAGTCCTCTATCGGAGAGATTTAAAAATGCCTTGGATAAGTTTGAGCCAATGCTCAATTCATGGTGCAGACAAGCCAGAGAACGCCTTAATCAGATGTATCCCAGTATTGACAACATCGATCCAGACTATCCCACTTCCTTTGAAACCAAAGCGTTTTGGGTGGAATCGCTCTATGCTTCAGCAAGTGTGTTAAAAGAGGCAATATCATCCCTGGAACTGGCTTTGCACGACCTGATCCCGCAGTTAACTGATTTGAAAGGCCTTCCGAAAAGAGTGTCTGGGTCATTGGGAGCTTTTGAAGACCACCTCAGCGAAAATGCTGAAGCTCTGGATTACTTATTTGAGAGAAAACCGGATTGGGTTCTTTGGGGCCAAGCCAGGGTGAAGGTAAAACCAGGCGGTTTGCCCGAAAAAGAGGGTAAATTGATAGCCTGGACTACTGAACTGCTTTGTACTCCATTGGATGTTGAGGGCTGGCTGAGAGAAACACTGAACCCCATTTATAAACACAAAGCTTATGTGTCTGCGACCATAACCGTGGGGGGCGTGTTCGACACGATCAAGCAGCGTCTTGGACTGAGCACCGAGGATGACACCAAGAAGCCGATCACTGGGATCTATCCCTCTCCATTCGATTTCAAACATCAAGCTTTATTGGCGGTATCTCATGACATCCCTCATGCAAATCCTGAACTTAAGATCGATCCGCTATATATGGAAGCACAGAGCAAGCACATCGCGGACTTGGCAATAGCCGCTAAAGGCAGATTAATGGCCTTGTTCACATCACACCTGATCATGCGGGAAATGGCACCCAGACTGCAAGCCAGGCTACGGGATCAGGGAATTCTAGTGCTAACCCAGAATGATGCCAGTCGAGCAGCCTTGGTTGAAAGGTTCCGCGAAGCTCCCGCGAAAGGCGAAAAGATAGTCTTGCTGGGGGTGAGATCTTTTTGGGAAGGCATCGATGTACAGGGAGAAGCTCTTTCGGTGCTGGTTGTAACCAGGCTTCCGTTTGAATATCATGGACACCCTGTGGCGATTGCCAAGAGCCAATTCTATGAGTCCCATGGCTTGGATCGCGACTATTTCAGAGACATGGTGGTCCCCACTGTATTTCTGCATCTTAGGCAAATGTATGGCCGTCTGATCAGGTCTGAGCGAGACCGGGGTGCCTGTGTGATCACTGATCCCAGAATACACTACCGCAGTTATGGCAGAGCCCTTCTGCAGAGCTTGCCAGAGACAATTACGGTGGTTGAGAAAAGTGATAAGGTGGTGTCAGAAGTCGAGAAATTCTTGAATGGCGAGAAGATTGAATCCACCTTTGACTGGGGCTCCATGCTGGATGCAGAACAAGAGCTTTCTCCAGAACAGAGAGCTATCGTGGAAAGCCAGAGTAAGAGGATTTTGGTCAGAGCATCGGCTGGATCGGGTAAAACTCACGTGCTCATATCGAGAATAATTAGGCTAGTAGGCTCGGGAGATGCTCAGCCCGGTGACGTTCTGGCTTTGACCTATACAAATAAAGCTATGAACGTGATGCAGGAGAGGTTAAGTAAAAACCTTAAAGAAAAAGGTTACATATTGAATAAAAACGTGCTTACCTACCATAAACTGGCTACCCGGATTATTAAACAGGATGATAGAGACCAGGGCACAGAAACTGAGTTCATGAATGAGAGGAATCCGGAGAAACAAAAAGAACTCTTTGAAATGGCAAGGAAGAAAGCTGGAATAATCAAAGATAGTCTATCCGATGAAGATGCTACGACGTTGGTAAGCTACGCACAGAACGGACTGGTTAATGAGGAAGAACTCAAGAAATTTGCTTCATCTGCCGATATTGTATCCATAACACAAAGATTTGCCTTGTTCTATCTTGAATATGCCAAGTTGCTGCGCCAAAACAATCTGATTGATTACGGTGAGGCAATCATAAAAGCGGTCACGATACTGAGAGATAAAAACCAATCCCAAAGATGGGGTAACCGTTTCAAATGGATTTTCTGCGATGAGTACCAGGATACATCTCCCGCACAGGCTGCGCTACTACAGTTATTGGGACAACAGGCAAACCTTTTCGTGGTCGGAGATAACAACCAGTCGATCTACTCGTGGCAAGGCTCAGACCCGGAGAATTTAAGAAGATTCGAGCTTGATTTTCCCAACACTGCCCCCTACTATTTGTCCAAGAACTATCGCTGTTTCCCAAAACTGGTCAAAGTATCGTATAAGTTCCTGGCTCAGGCAGGCGAAGAAAGCGGGGTAAAGATTGAATTTGACGAGAATAGATCTACCGAAGAGCAGAATGTATACTATTTGCATAATGTAGACGACAAGACTGAAGCTGGAGCCTTGACTGGCTTGATCCAAGCTGCTTTAAAACTTGAGATCCCTGGAGATCCTCCACCCAAGGCAAGTGTGGGAGTCCTGGCGAGAAAATGGGTTCTGCTCTACACGCTGGAAGCTGAATTACTAAGAAACGGTATTCCCTATAAATTTGAAGGCGATACAGCTATTGGCTTACTGGCAAACAGTAAAATTAAGGATATTGCCTTTAGAGCGGCCAAGCTGCTTGAAAGGGTGTCCGGTGATGCAGAATTTGGCGATACCAGCGAGGGCCAGATTGGTAAAGATATCAGGGCTGGAGCTATCACAAAAGCTGATGTATTGTTGAAACGGGTTCTTGATAGCGTGCCGGGAAAGACCCTGGAAGAGATCGAGAAACGTGATTTTGACAATTTATGCGGTGTTCTTAAGGACAAAGACGCATCTATCCTCTCTGCTTTTAACACTGATTCTGAAAAGACGAAGCTGGTCCTATCTACCGTGCACAGTCAGAAAGGTGAGGAATTCGACACAGTAATCGTTCTTGGAATGGAAGAGGGAAACTCACCCCACGAACCCCCCAAAGCGCATAAACGGCTGTTGGAATGGCGGAAACTAGTTCAGACATTTAGCCGTGCGACTTGGAGAAAAGATCTCTCTGATGAGGACTTGGAGTCGTTATATGACCAAGAAGAGAAAAGGATCTTCTACGTAGCCTTAACCAGAGCCAGACATAACCTGATCGTCTCCAGAGCCCAAAAAAGATGTCTATATAACAATGCCAGCCGTAGCTATGAAAAATCAGGCTTCTTGGATCTGGCTCATGACCCAAAATGTGTGACTGAAACTGAAGATGGTGGACAGATACTATTGAGCGCAACTGCTGCAACTAAAGACGCTTCATACCGTTCTGATGGAAGAAAGTACCAGACAAACAGCGGACACAAGGTCCGCTCCAAATCAGAAATGCTCTTGGCTAATGAGTTTACTGCCAGGGGTATCTATTTTGAGTATGAAGAGCCCGATTTCGGAGTGCCCGGAGCCCTCCCTGACTTCATCTTCCCCGATTATGGTAACCCAGTGTTGGAACACCTGGGGATGATGGATGACAATGTTTATCGGGATTCATGGGCGGAGAAAGCCAAGAGATACGAGGAAAAAGGGGTTCTGTTCCTGCAGACTAATGAACAAAACATCAAGACCTTGGAGCAAACCATTGAAAATCTGCATGACCGGTTCATAAGCCACGCAACTAAAAGGTTTGGCAAGGAGTATCTGGATAAGATTGCCTTGGTTGAGAAGTTAAGGCGAGAGTCCGATATAACAATTCTGCATCAGGTTCAATCTTCCCCAGAACTGATCTACGAAATCAAAACGAGCCCTATTAGTGCCACCTTATGCTGTATCCCGCACCCGGGGGAGTCAAGCAAGATGCCATATATGGAGACACAAACTGGGGCACAAATCATGTGGGTTACTGAAACTAAAAATGGGATTCAGATATGGCTGGGTAACATATGACCTATTATTTACACATTTCGCTGTACATAGATGTAAGATTACACTAAATCATCGGTAGTGGCTAAACGGATGTTCTCATCGTTTTCAAACTTAAATACAGAATTCGTATCTTCGACTCCACTCGACTGAGGGAATACTTATGAAACACACTGATTTCAGGGAAGACGTAAACAGCATCAGGACGATCTTGGAAGAATATAAATGGGGATTTCCAGTTATCAAGGAATTGATCCAAAATAGCAACGACGCTGAAGCGAAAGAGCTGATAATTGGCTTTACAGAAGACACGGCTGGCTTCGCCAATCCCCTTTTAAAAAACAACCCCGTCCTCTATGTTATCAATGATGGCCAGTTCGCTGCTCTTGACGCTTATGCCATAAATGAAGCTATTGGCAGCGGAAAGCATGATAAAATCACTACCGGAAAATTCGGAATAGGTCTGAACAGTGTATTCCATTATTGTGAGGGATTTTTCTATCTTACAAGCAGTATCATTGGCTCGATCAAGAAAATTAACAAGATAGCCGAGGGCGATTATGAATTCTATGAACGGACCTTTAACCTGGTAACACCCTGGGATTCCCTGGCTCCGGAAAACCCTTACCGTAGTTGGACAGAAGATCTTAAAGCAGATTGGGAGTACGACCGAAATCGGGCAATGGAACTGTTGTCTACACACATCAGAGAGATGGACTCTTGGTTTGCAATCTTGATTCCTCTACGAAAGAGCCCAGCGGTTAATGACCGTGATTGCATAATTAAAGAATTCTACAATACCTCACCCGACAAAATGCCTAATACGGTTTTCAATGCTACAAATTACTCCCTGGTCAGCTACATATTGCCGATGCTTCACTCACTGGCCAGAATCAGATTTGTTATGAACGGAGAAGAGCAAGCCGTGATCAGCCATTCCGATAGAAAATTGCCGTCTCTCGGGGCAATCGATAACAGTTATCGTGATAAAAAGAGCATCAGGAATACATTCCTGGGTAGTATCTCTTTGAATAGGGGACAACAAGAGTACAGAATCAGGTATGTACTTGTGCATGACCTGGCTGATGATGATAAAGCCGCTGATGTTTACTCTGACAGAAAATCTAAAGAACAGAAGATATTACCGCCCCATGTTGGAATACTCATGACTCAAAACCTAAACTGTGAAGCTGAAAGATCTGTTCACATCAATTACAGCAATACCTTGCCACTATCTCTCGGGCGGGATTCACAGGACGCCAGATACAATATCTTTCTACATGGCTGCTTCTTTGTCAATTCCCGTCGCCAGTATTTTGATCTAGCTCAGGAAGAAGAAATGCAGGATGAAAAGAGAGAACAGGTTAAATGGAATCAGGCCCTTTTCCGCCAAGCTCTAAGCTTGCTGCTAAAGGGCTTGGCTGAGTTCAATTCAGCTTGCAGCATCAATGTATCCGAGATGGAACTTATCAGCTCTGCCGTGAAGCAGGAAGTGTTCGAAAAACAAAAAGATGTTCAGAATAGCGATCAAGACCTTTGCCGTGATTGGCTTTGGGCAGCCAGGGTGGTGGGCAACAAATTTCAATGGGAGCTTCTACCCAGACAGGAATATTTTGTCATCGGCAGGAAATTTCTGGAGCATGCCTCCAAGCTTCCACGCATGGTAGAAACAATCCAGACGAACCGTTTCGTATGTAACAGCATGGGTAACATACTGTTGAATGAGTATGAGCAAAGCTGGCGGGACGAGCATTGGGAAGCGTTTTGGTGTGTGGATGCGAAAGATCTGATCGCTGACCCAGATTTCCTGAGTTACTGGCTTCAAGAATCAGAATCTCATCTGGAGAGCTTGGGAGAAGGCAGATCTGAAATGGAAGAGCTTTACTTTCAAGCCGTAAAACGCCTCGTGCTTTCGCTGACCTTTACAGCTATCAAGGAAAACTCACCGCAGATCAGCAAACTTCTCGCACATTATTCAAAAAGAGTTTTAGTGCTGGATATCCGTCAATCCGAAATCTGGAAGGATTTTAACACAGCTTTGCGGGACTTCATTGCCTTGCCCCCTATCTATCGTGCCGGCTTCCCGAATAATCCCGCGGTTCCTGCTGATGTCTCCTTTGAGGTTTTGCAGTGGCTTGTTGATAACAGGGAAAAACTTCAATCAATCTGCCACACCCTGAGCTTGGAAATACTACCCCTAACCCCTACTCAGGAATGGAATCCTGGCCACCGCAAACTGTCATTGTTCCAGATTGAAGAACTTGATAATGAAAAGATATTTGTATCTTTGGAAGAGATTGAGTCTCTATGCGTCGTCGCTTCCAATTCTCCCAAAGATTTCTGCCGGATCGTGTCTCGAGCTTTTAATAAGATGCCAGTTTACCTTATGAGCCTGAGCTCTGACCAGGGTAAGCAGTTACTAGAATTGAATCATATTACGACTCTATCTATTGATTTCATTTCCCAATACTATGAAAGATGGAATTTTAGCCAGTTGGAGGACAGAACCCCTTTACTGGTTCATCTGTTAACTGAGCTGGGAGATCAGCGCAAAAAAGAATATAAAGCGCTGTTTAGGGCTGTTTTGGCTGGCAGCAGGGCTGTGAGACCTGAGGAAAAGCTTTATATAAGTAAAACACAAAGCATTTTTTTCAAACTGGCGGCAGCGCTTTGGAACAGCAGGAAGCCGGACTACAGCAAGATCGCCCATTTACGAGACGTTACTCTGAATGACGAAGTTGCAGCAGTCTTGAATATCAACGCGATCAACGATGATATCCCGGAAGAGTTCTTTGAGGGATTGCCGGAAGACCCTGATCTGAGCTGGATCACGGATAAGGAAAGAGAAGCGCTATACAGGAAACTTGACACCAATGAGGGGAGCATCTCACCCCTCTTTAAGCTTCCAATATTTGAAACGGTGGACAACAAATGGATCAGCATCTACCCCCGCCTCGATTCAACCTATATTGTTGATGGGGAAATCAGCCCGAAGGACTTGCCGCATTCAAGCCTGACGATCCTTCGGCAAAATCCGGTCCTGGCCAACTGCAAGCTGATAAAATCTCTGGATGATAAAGCCATGACCATGATGTGCTTGGAAGACGAGAACCCAGCCACATACCAGGATAAGATCATTCAGGCGCTGGGGCGTCTTAAGGTTGAAGAAATAAACGAACTGGACCTTTACGAGAGACCCTGGTTCCGTGTTGGGGGACATGCTGTGGGGTTAAAGAATGTTCTCTACCACGGGCATATAACCAACGAAATCCTAAGTATTATTGAGGTTTATTCACAATCGGTGCACGACGCTGAATTCTTCGCCACGCGTCTTGATCTTCCCAAAGCCCT
Organism: uncultured Candidatus Cloacimonadota bacterium; assembly: GCA_964631015.1. Taxonomy (GTDB): domain Bacteria; phylum Cloacimonadota; class Cloacimonadia; order Cloacimonadales; family Cloacimonadaceae; genus Syntrophosphaera. The sequence goes on from CAZVXH010000001.1 coordinate 23,259, forward strand.
TAGAGAAGACTCAGTATATGATAATCTCAAGAAATCAGTATTCTGGGAAGAAGAGAGGGTCCTTGAAATTTTGGGCGAAATAATAGGCGAAACTCCAGAATTCAATATCTACCCATGTAATGAGGAGGACTGCGTAACGGAATACAATCTGTTGAGCTCGGTATTGTCGGAACTTGAAATAGTCCGCCTGTTGATCAGGTGTGCCCAAAACGTTAGCCCGATGAAACTCGAGAAGCACATATACCCCAATCTCTTCCGAAAGACGCCGCCTATGCAGATTCAGGCAAAGATCCTGACTACTCTTGCCCTGGCAATCGAAAACGAGTATTCAGACTTGAGCGGGTCAGAGTATTATGCCGGTTTCATGACATTGTTGAAGGCATATTTGGACTATGGAGCAGGGCAAGATCTACTGAAAAGGATTATTCTTCCCAATGACAACGGTTATTGGCGTGAAGCCGACAGTCTGTGTCTGCGTGAGAATCTGATAAACAAGGATAATGTTCTGGAAAAAGGGGTCGATAACCTTTTATCTGCAGATACATACTCAGACTTCATATGTAGACCGGAGCTCTCGATATCCGGAAAGCAGGAAGAATACGGACAGGAAGATCTATTTCAATATCTGCTGGGTGTTAGCAATCACATCGATAAAACCCTGATCGGGGTGTTCCTTTCCTTTCTGGCTGACGGGGAACCTCAATGGAAACACTGGGCTGATGCAACTTTCTTCAGCGAATTCTTCAATGCTGGCAAAGTCAGGCATCTGGTAAAGGAAGCCTGGAAAGAGGAGTTTTGCGAGAAACACACGGGTAAGAAGGATTTTGTGGCACATCTGGAGGAGATGGTAGAGAATGTATTTTGGACATACACAATCAGATTGCGGTTCAAGAGTTTTCCCGATCGCAGCGAGGCCACTTCCATTACAGGCAAAAGGCTTGGATTCCAGACCGAGCCATCATTCTTGAAACTGACCGAAAAAGACTACCTTGAGAATTTATACACGTTTGACTTCTACAAGCTCGATTTGGACACTCTCAGCACTGAGAAGATCAAGGCCTGCCTGTTGAACGCCCTGAATGAGGTTGTGCTCAAAGTTTATGACCTTACTCCAGTTCAATCCCGAGTTAAGCATTTAGTTTGGGACCCCTACGAGACAAACAATCAATTCAGCGTGTCATTTGCCCAGGAAACCATAAAAAGCGAAATGATCAGCGTTTTCAATCGCTTGGGCATAGGTCAGGCAGTTCCCCTTGTCAAGGCTATGCAGAACAGGTACAAGGAAATCAATCAGGAAATGATCATGAGTCAAGGGATGGATGAAGAAGAAGTCGGATTACAGTATTTTCGCCGGCACCGGGATTTGTTCGAGGACATTGGCCTAGCACTGAAAGACGAATCAGTTCTTGCGGCTCTGTTGGCAGGTGTGCGCAGGGAATTGGCCAGTTTCCAGTATGACCGCAGCTCGATCCTTTTTGAACTGTTTCAAAATGCTGACGATGCCTGCGCTGAGCTGAACGATATGGCAAGGAAAGCGGGCGAGTATTACTTCCTAGTTAAGCTTGACCGTGCAGATAACACAATCCATGCGATTCACAACGGGAGATTTATCAATGAGCAGGAGGGAAACATCTACAGCAATGATAGGAACAGCTATTACAGTAATGACCTTCATAAGATGCTGACCTTGAATTATTCAGACAAACAGGGGAGCTGGCTTACCGGGAAATTCGGATTGGGCTTTAAAAGCGTGTATTTGGCTACTGATGATCCTCAAGTGGTGAGCGGAATGCTGCACTTCAGAATTGTTGGGGGTGTGTATCCTGAACCTTTGAAAACTGAAGAACTTGAAAGGCTAAAGATGGAAATCCCCAAGCGTGAAGGCACCCTGACCTGCATCCGAGCAGAATCTTCCGACATTTTCGCAGAGGTGACCAAAGATTTTGGCCGCTGCGCGTTCCTGCTCCCCTTGGTTAGCAAGCAGGTAAGGAGTGTGGAATTTGACGGCAAGATTTATAATCCCGATAAAACGGATATCGACAACCACATTGCCATGTACAGGATTGACCACCATCAGATACTGGCTATCAGTTCTGGAGATGATTGGCAACTTCTTTTCCGAATCAGTTCCGGCGGCTTGAAGGGATTTGATGGAGTATGTCCTGTTTGGGTTACTGTGCCCGCTCTCGGGACTCTCTGCCACTACCAGTTCGTAATCAACGCTAACTTCCAGCTTGACGTTGGCAGAAAGCAGCTTGCACGAAGTGAACATAACAAGGTTCTTGCCCGAATAATTGGACAGGAATTTGCCAGGGTTTTGTCAGACCTGTTTTCCAGTATGGGACCTGAGGAGAAGTTGCATCCGATGTTTACTGAGTCCGGGATTGGCTTGGAGAAATTCTGGGTGACTCTGTTTTATCTTATTACTGAAGGACTGGGCAATAAACAGGAGCTATCCGATGTAGAAAAAATCTTCTGGGAAAAAGGACAGGAGAATTACTTGGAGTTCATCAGGACGCATCCGGTTGTTCCCAACGGACTCGCTTCCAAATATCACTGCCTTGTGTGCCTGGACGAAATCCAGTATGTTGTCCCAGATTTTCTGAATGTTCCCGTTAATCTGAGCGTATTGGAAAACTCAGAGCTGCCAAATACAATCCTGATCAATCGGGAAGTTTACAGCAGGCTGGGGTGGCTTGCAGATGAACTGGGCATACAGGAACTGAATTACAGCCAAATGGCCCATGCCCTGTGCCCTGATAAAAATCTTACGCCAGCAGCGGCTGAGAGACTGGGAAGGGTCCTGCAACTCAATGATAAAAAGATCAGTCCGGAAACATGGGAAGAACTTAGCGTAACTTTGAGATTTGCGGCTTGTGATGGTTCCTGGCAGTCGGCCTGCGACCTGATCTTGGCTGAGGACATTGATCTGTACGGTTTTGTATCCGAGGCGAATATTTTCTCCGTAGAGTATGGCAAAACAAGTTTGTGGCTGTTCGAAAAGCTGACTAGCGATAACAAAATCATCGACCGTAGTATAGAACTGGCTGATGGAGAGATTCAGCAGAAACACGCACTATCCTATCTACTCCACAACCTGGAAAAGCATCATGAAACTGCCCTCAGAACTGACTGGCTGTTAATGCTTGATTCCTCTTCCAGTCTCGTTTACGGACTTGACCAAAACCAAATGAAAACCTTGGAATACCTACTTAAATCAATAGCTCTGCAAACTCTTGATCCCGGCACTGAAAAATATACCTACAAATGGTTCAAGACGATTTTATGGGCCCTAAACTATAATAAAAAGACAGATTTTAACCGCCCCAGGGAAATCATCAGGTTCAATGGCCACAAAGTATCAGACGACAGACGTATAATCGAGCTTTCCTATCCCAGCCGTTATATCCTGCTTAGCTATGAAACAGCGAGAAAAAGGAAACTGACCTTTGGCAGCAATGACAAAACAATACCTGGATTCGAAATTGAGAGCGTTTCCCTGTCCCCGGAATATGTGGAGGTACTATTTGACAAGCCTCTTACGGAAGAGATCATAGGCCAGTTTGAATCAGAAACTGTTTTTTCCCTGGAGTTTGAGGATTTCGTCGATGTGAGCAGGTTATGGCAGGAAGCCTATCAAAACCTGGAATTTGAAGAAGATGAATCGCTGAAGGATGAGCTGAGTGAAAATATCCAGTTTATCTTCGGCCCTCCCGGAACCGGAAAAACCTACACCCTGGCATCTAAACTGACTGAGCTGGCTCAACACCATGCAAATATCCTTGCCTTGACACCGACTAACGCTGCCGCAGATGAGGTCATCCTGAAGCTTATCGAACAGAAATCCTCTCTTCTCTTAGATACCACGCGATTTGGCAATTGCGTAAATGTCGAGATAAACGACCGGGGTATTGTATCCCACAGTGGTAAGAACCGGCTTCAGGACAATGTCCTGACGGTTACGACCGCGATCAGGTTCCCGTATGATGGATACCACAATGCCAATTTCGCCAGGACACCCTGGGATTATGTGATATTCGACGAATCGTCAATGTTGCCTATCCATTATATCGTCTATGTGATTATCCGCGCTTCGCTGACTAATCCCAATTGCCGTTTCATAGTAGCCGGCGACCCATTGCAAATTCCTCCCATATACAACTTCCCACAGGATGTTGAAGATAAGCAGTTAAGGGAGAAACTGATCGAATTCACTGAACAAATCGTAGACGAAACGATCTACGAAATGGTTGGATTGAAGAAGTTTGAAACCAGAAGCGAGATGTATAGGCTCAGTCCTTATGAGTATCATGTCGAACCCTTGATGACCCAAAGAAGAAGCATTGACCAAATTGGCGAGTTGTTCAGCAGATATTGCTATGAGGGTAAGATAAAGCATGCTGCCCAAATCGATCCGGACACTATCCCGAAACTGCCTGCCAGCAAATATTTCGAACCAAAGCCGATTACAATTGTAAGATGCCCGGTAATTGGCGGTGATGTTTTCCACTCTCGTTATGTCCGGCAAAGCGCTACACATCCTTATTCAGCGCTGCTGGCAGTGGAATATGTTAGAAGTATAGAAAAGATCCTTGGTTCTGAACACAGTATCGGAGTCGTCTGTCCTTACCGGTCCCAGGCAGATATGGTAAAAAAACTCATGGCCAAACAGGATTTCGCTGAACTCGATTATCACGTCGACACGATCCATGGATTTCAGGGCGGCCAGAAAGACATCATTATCTGTATATTCAATACCCCGGTCAAGTATCCCCCTCAGGTAAGCGAAGCGCGTTTCAGCAATGACTCCAAACATAAACTCATGCTGAACAAACGCTACATTATCAATGTCGGTATCAGCCGGGCTCGCAAATACCTCTTCTTGTTGATACCCGATAGCTATTATAAGGAAAAGGATCGGAACATCATTGGATTCGATAACCTGAAGGAACTGAATATACTTCTCAACATCATTAAAGGACGAATCGGCCAGCAGTATTTTACTGATGTGAAGGCAGAATCATTGGAAAAACACCTCTTTAAAAGCCAGGATTTTATAACCAGAAATTCTATACTGATTCCCCATGATAAAGTGAACGTTTACCATCATTCTCCCAAGCAATACCTTATCAGCTACGACGAGAACAACATCGATGTTCAATTGGATTACCGAACGCCTGACTCAAGAGGTGAGTTGGAATCTGTCAATGATCAATCTGACAAAAAGGTGTCAAAACCTGCCAAATTGGAGTCATGATTTGACAAATTGCTGTCACTTATGACGGCCTCAGGATTCCGATGATTTGACAAAAGAGTGTCACAAACTGAGGGCATTTTCGCTGTTTTGTCAAGTGGGTGTCACGATTTGACATTTAAGGTGTCACTTTATAACAGGCTCGCCGGGCACCAGACGCCAGGCGTAAACGATGTATTCCTGTCCACCGCAGTTGACGGCCTCGGCCAGCCTGCCCGCCTCCGAATGCAGCGGGGGAGAGGTATCCACGCCATTCAAACCGAGCCATTCCTGCCAGGCCTGCCGCTCGGTCACACTGGCCAGGGAGCGTTCAGAAATCGCGGGCATCACCTTGAGCAGGCGGTCTTCGCCCTGGCGGGAATAGCGGTAAACCGTGCCGTCGGACCAGGCGTGGCCTCCGGCGAAGTACAGCGGTGGGGCGTCCCAAGCATAAAGATCGCGCAAAGCCCCGCGCAGCGCTTCCGGCATCAGTTGGAGGTCTGATCCGCTCATGTTTTCAGTATTGCTGGCATCCATTTCTTCTCACTCCATAGGTTCTGAGGCAAAGGATTTCCCGGAGGGCAACCGCGTCAAGGAAAAGTCGACCGGGCATTACTGGGCAATGCCGAACCTAATAAACACAGACGTAAATATTTTACTTGACAATGGGGGGGGGTGAAGAGAATTGTATCCACAGGGTGGTCGGGATATTTTGCCAGAAATGCATGGCCGCCCCGGCGAGGTTATTATGAAACGTTTCGCTTTGCTCTTGTTTGGGCTGGGAACTGCTGTGGGAATGCTTTGCGCCCAAATCCCCCTGTATGAGATTTCCGTTCCCCCGGTTTTCGTTACCCAAAGCTATTACGATTATATGATCGGCGGCTATCACGACCTGCCTGTGGCGGAGTTTTCGCCTGATTTGGGCAGCGGGCGGGTGATGGCCTATCACGCGCGACGGGGAAGTTACAGCGGTTTACGCAAGGTCTATTTCAGCTACGTGGATGCGGCGGGGCAGCTGCAGACGGTGGTGGACCCCTGGCAGGATGTGCAGGTGCAGATGGGCTACGCTTCCCTGGCCTGGGACCAAAGCACCGGAAAAGCGCTCTATTCCTGGCACGAGAGCCACGACGCGGATGATCAGTTGGAAGTGGTGTTCATGCACGAGTACGATCCCGTGAGTTTTCCCGGCATCTACAGCGACCGGATCCCGGTTTTCGATCCGCCCTCCCTTCCGGCGGGACACGAGAACGACGAGTTTCTCTGGCCCAGCATCAAAACGGGGCCTTCGCCCAATCCGGGCATGCGCCGGGTTTACATCCTGGGCAGGAATGCCAACGCCGCGGCGGGCGTGAGTGGAAATGTTTCCGAAAACGTGCTGGTCGCTTACGCGGATTACAACGCGGCCATGCTGGACGCGCTGCAGCCTTTGAACTGGTCCTACACCACCATCCCGCTGCTGGACAGCTGGCACGCGGAGGCGGAAAACGTGGTCCGCAGGATGTTTGGCTCCTTCGCGGTGGGCGATGACGGCCGTATCTACTACGCGGGCTACCATGTGGCATATTATCCTGATCCCTACGAGGACATCGACGAGCCGGACCTCGACGTCTTTGTTTGCGACAATTACGGCGCCGGCACCTGGCAGCATTACAGCCAGTCCAGCAAGATCCCTTCCTACAATCCCTGGAACATGCTGCAGATGCGCTACGCTTTTTATCAGGGCGAACCGCCGAACCAGGTCGCTGTTCCCGACACAGAGATCTACTCTTTCATAGCCAACAGCGGGCATTTCAACCTGCTGATCGATGCCAACGGGGTGCTGCATTTTCCCGGGCTCTGGGCGCTGCGGATCGGCGCGGACAACTATGTAAGCCCGGAAACCTACACCGTGAAGGAAGTTGTGTTTGATCCGGACACCGCTTTGTTCGATATCCGCGAGATCTTTCCCGTGGCGGGAACCAGCTCCGACGAGCTTTGGTGGATGCCCTGGGACGCGGACGGAAACCTGAGCGCCGACAGCTGGCCCCTTAACCAGGAGCAGCCGGACATGCGCTTCTATTTTCCTTTCAGCCATTGGGACACGGAAGAGATGGCCGGAGTGACAATGATGATGTTTGCCTACAACTATCTGCGCCTCACCGGCGGGCGCGCGGATGGCAGCATGGCCTGCCTCTGGGAAGACAGTTACAAAGCCCGGATGTACAATCTGCACCCGGCGGACTCACTGCAATACGCCGCCTACGAGGACGATCCGGAGATCTATCTGGCGCTGAGCCCGGACCAGGGCGCGCATTGGAGCGATCCGGCCGTGCTGAGCGGGGTGGCAAATCCTGAACTGGCGGGCATGACACCGATGTATGTATATCCCTCCAACGCCTTGCCGCCGCTGGCCACGCCGGGCGGCACCGGAAACTGGAGACGGCTGTGGCTGATGTTTCTGGACGACCACAACTGGGGCGCGGCGCTGCCGCCCTCGCATGAGATCGATTGGGGGAACATCAACTACATGGCTCTTGACCTGCAGTTCCCGGCTGTTTCCACGCCTTTGGAAGAGATCCCGCCGGTGGTTACGCCCAGTCTGCAAGCTTTCCCCAATCCTTTCTCCGGTAACTGCGTTCTGAACGTCTCCCTGCCGGCAAAAAGTTCCACCTCAGTAACAATCTACAATCTGCGCGGACAAGCGCTGCGGCATCTGCAGAGCGGCAACCAGCCCGCGGGGGATGCTCAATATGTCTGGGACGGGCAGGACGACCTGGGCAATGTTCTACCCAGCGGTATCTATCTGGCCCGGTTGAACGCGGGTTCACAAACCGTGACGAGGAAACTGGTGCTGATCAAATAGAACCCGCGGAAACGTTTCAAAAAACAAGCCCGGCTGGTGTGGCCGGGCTTGTTTGTTATGGGGTTTGTTGCTTATTTGCTTTCGTATTCCAGGTCCGTGGCCACGATCTTGTAGAAGGCGTATGGATACACATCCATGTCGCTGTCCACAAATTCGGTGAGGGCCGTGGTACCGCGGAAATCCGTGTAATCCCCATAGGGATCGAAGCTGCGGTACACTCGGTAGGATCTGGCGTTGGCCACAGGCTGCCAGTTGATCTGGATGCCGGAGGCGGTTTTAATGATGGAAGTGATCAGCGGTGGATCGAGATTGGTGAGGAGCACAGTCACATCAGCCGCTGCCTGGGCGCTGGCGACGCCGTCGTTGACCGTGAAGGTCAGGGTTTCGGTGCCGATCCAGTCTGAGGTGGCGGTGAAGGTGACGCTGAGTCCGTCGATGCTGACAATCACGTTGGTGTTGCCGCTGTAGCTGAGGCTGAGCGCGTCTCCGTCGATGTCAACCACATACGGGCTGAAGTCCACCACCAGGCTGCCGTTCTCGTCGAACTCGAAGGTTGCGGGCAGGGCGATGGTCGGAACGTCATTGACCGGGGTCACGATCACGTTCACTACGTCGCTGGCTGAGAGTGATCCGTCACCGACGGTGAAGGTCAATGTCTCAGTTCCGTTCCAGTTGGCAAGCGCGCCGAAGGTGACGCTGAGTCCGTCGATGCTGACGGTTACGTTGCTGTTGCCGCTGTAGCTGAGGCTGAGCGCGTCTCCGTCAATGTCATCCACATTCTGGCTGAAGTCCACCACCAAGCTGCCGTCTTCCGCGAAGCTATAGCTGGCTGGCAGGGCAATGGTCGGAACGTCGTTGACAGGGGTCACGATCACGTTCACTGCGTCGCTGGCTGAGAGTGACCCGTCACCGATGGTGAAGGTCAGGGTCTCAGTTCCGTTCCAGTTGGCAAGCGCGCCGAAGGTGACGCTGAGTCCATCGATGCTGACAGTTACATTGGTGTTGCCGCTGTAGCTGAGGCTGAGTCCGGAGTCAGGGGTCTGCCCGTCTGCCACGTACTGGGCGAAATCCACAACCAGGCTGCCGTCTTCTTCGAAGCTGAAGCTGGCGGGCAGAGCGATAGTCGGCGCGGTGTTGGTGATATGGCCCAGGCCGGTGATGGCGATGATGTCTTCCGAATTGTCGGGATCGTTGCCGGTGACGGTCACATTGCCGTTGTAGGCGATGGCCGCGGTGGGCGCGAAGGTGAGATTGTAGGTCTTGGTCACTCCGGAGGCCACGGAGAAGCTGAGGCTGTTCCTGTCCTCTTTGCCGTTCGCGCCGGATCTGACGAATCCGCCTGCGGTGCGCCCGGCCTCGGCCACGCTGTAACCGGTGGGGGTGGTGATGCTGCCGGTGAGGGCGGCTTCGCCGGTGTTGGTGATGGTGAAGGTCTTCACGCTGGTGCTGCCGACCTCGACCTCGCCGTAGGCCAGGCTCAGCGGGGCAACAACCATGACGGCCGGATCGGTGACCGAGGTGACGATCACGTTCACATTGTCGCTGGCGGAGTCGGTGCCGTCGCTGACCGTGAAGCTGATGTTGTCGGTGCCATACCAGTCGGCATCGGCGGTGAAGGTCACGCTGAGTCCGTTGATGGCCACATTGACCTGGTCATCGCCGCTGTAGCTGAGGGTGAGAGGATCACTATCCACGTCATCCACATACTGGCTGAAATCCACCACCAGACTGCCGTCTTCGGCAAAGGTGAAGCTGGCAGGAAGGGCGATGGTGGGGGCGGTGTTGCTGCCGGCGGTGTCCACCAGCAGTTCCAAGGGATCGTCAGCGCCGCAGAGCGGCATCTTTGCTGTCCGGGCTGTGTTGTCCGTGGCCAGGATGTAGTAGTAGAGGATTTCGCCGTAGGCGGGGGTGGGCACGCTGGCGGTCCAGTCATCTCCGGAAATCAGGGTGAGGGGCACCGTCAGCCATTGGCCGGTGGTGCTGTGGCGGTAGGCGATGTAAGTGGATGACGTGTTCAGCGGATTGCTGTGGGTGATTTCCACGTTGATGGTCACCGTGCTGTTCGCCATAGCTGTTGTGGGCGGTACATGAGCGAGGTGGATCATCTGTTCATCGTAGATGGTGTTTACGCGGCAGTGGATGGCATCATCAGACAGGAAGGAACTGAGGTAATAGCCCTGCACGGTGTAACCGGGCATGGCAGCCTGGTAAGCGGCGATGGCGGCAAGGTCGGAGGCTGAAGCAGTCGCATTCCACTGCGGCACGTAGATCTTGTTGTTGAAGATGAAGGAGTTGGAGTAAGGTTCGTTGTTGCTGGTCTGATCCACACGGAAGATCTGATAGGGTGTGCCATAGCTGGAAGTCTTGGTCTCCCAGACATCCACCACAGCCTCAAGGGCTGCGTAGTTGGCATGGCCCACCGGCACACGCGCGATCATCACCTTGTCCACATCCAGCAGTTTGGCGTGGCAGTCGATGTGATCGATGCTGGAGTTGGAAAGAGGGTCCGTGTACATGAAGTACTCGTCCACGCCCAGATACTGCTCCACCACGTCTGCGATCTCGGCCAGAGTGTAGTCGTATTCGGTGACCGCGGCTGTCTGCACGCCGTCGTTCTCATTCTGGATGAGGGTGGTGGACATCATCTTGCCCTGGCCGTCGGTCATCACGTTGCCGCCGGTGGCAACCAGGGGCATATAACTATAGCCAAGGCCAAGCTGGTCGTCCAGCACAGCGTTGACTGCGTTGTCATAGGGCCGGTTGCGGTTGTAGCGGAAGTCCACAATGGCCATCTCGCCGTTGGCATCGAAGATGGACCAGGGGCCGTAGTCGCGGGTCCAGTAGGTGTTGATGCCGTCGCGGACGATGAAGCTGACGTTGCTCATGGTCACGCCGTTGGAGGAGAGCAGGCTGCTGGCCGTGCTCTGGGTGCTGGAGGTGACCAGAACGTAGACTTCGCCGCGGGTGGAGAGGTCCGCGATCATGGTGTAGGGCAGGCCGAAACCGCCGGAATAGGCGATGATGGTGCCGGTGGCGGGTTCCCATTCCGCGATGAAGCGGATGTCCGAAGGCTCCACGTAGGCTTCCACGGTGAAGCTGACCGGCACGGTAAGGCTGGGATGGTTGACCGCGTTGGAGGCGATCACCATGTTCGCGGTGTAGTTTCCGGCCGTCAGGGAAACGGCGTTCAGGGTGAGGGTGAGCACGGTGTTCCCGCCGGCCAGGATGGTCCCGGAAGCGGGGGAGACGGTTCCCCAGGCGGCGAAGCTGGAGGCGGTGCTCCAGTTGAGGGCGGACGTACCGGAGTTGTTCACGGTTACCGTGACTGTGGTACTCGCGCCTTCGTCAGCCGTGGCGGAAACGGAGGTGGGATTGACCGCGATGGCGGGACCGGTTACCTGCGGGGCCAGTGCCAGCTTCACGTTGGGACGTGAGGCGGAGGTGGAACCTCCGGTGAAGACGTTGGTCTGGTCCGCGTCGTCGTTACGCGCGTAGCGATAACCGCTGGTTACGCTGGTGTATTGGGTGGTGCCACTCGAGTTCCAGGAACCGATGTCGCCGAAGGCAGTGTCGATGAGGAGGTTGTCCGTCCCGTTCCAGGTGAAGGGGGTGGAGAGAGTCAGCATGTTCCAGCCGGTGCTGGTGGGCTGATAGGAAGCGGAGTTCCAAACCTGGGTGAGGCCGGTGGAGATCCAGCTGGCCACGTTGGTGGCGCTGGTGTGCCCCATACGGATCACGTAGCCGGGCATGGCCAGGGTGGGCAGGCCGGTCACGTTGAAACCGAGCTGGGTGATGTTGATGGGTCCGGTCACCCCGGCGGCGTTCAATTCCGCCTTGGTATAGACCGCCTGTCCGTGCAGGCTTTCGTAATACACGTTGATGGGACAGGCTTCTGAAGTACCGTTACTGGAGGTTCCAGTGCCGATGATGGCTTCGGTGACCGTGTTGGGGGTGGCCGAGGCTGTGTTCGAGGCCGCGGATTCACCCGCGGGGTTTGTGTAGAGGGTGGTCACGTAGTAGTTATAGGTGGTGCCGTTAGTTACAGCGGTATCATTGTAAGAGGTGCCGGCCACGGTGGTGAGGGCAGCGCCGTCCCGGTAGATCCTGTAACTGCTGATGGCGCGGTCTTTGGAACCAAGCGTGAAAGTTTCCTCAGCCTCGCGTCCGGCCGCGGCTGTCCAGGAAAGCATTACCACAGCGTTGCCGCCGGTAGCTACCAAATTGGTGGGCGCGTGCATGTTGGGGGTGGCCGTCACGGTGGCCGTGGGATCGGATTCGTCGCTGCCGTAAAGGGCGGAGACCTTGTAGCTGTAGGTGGTTCCGTCGGTTACGGACGTATCCGTGTAAGTGAGCGCGGTCACAGTTGTGAGGGCGGTGTTGTTCTTGTAGACCTTGTAGCCGGTGGGGGTTCCGCTCACAGGGGTCTGCCAGGTGAGGGTCACCGATCCGTGGGTTGCCGTGGCAGCCAGGTTCTGCGGCGGATACAGCATGCCGGCGGCGGGGAAGAGCTTCAGCTTCAGGTTGGGCAGGTTGGTCGAAGCGGTAAGCGATGCGGGTTGCTCTGTGTCGCTGCGGTTCTGTCTGGCCCGGGTGGCCGAAGAGGTGGTATAGGTCCACATAGGATAATTGGAGGTCCAATACTGGTATCCCTTGATGGTGAGGATGGAGAGGTTGCTGCCGTCATAGGCAAACTGGTTCTGCAGGTTCACCTCCATCCAGCCGCTGGTGGTGGTGTTAGGCCAGGTGCCACTGTAAACCTGGGTGTAGCCGCTGGTGGAATAGTTCCCGGTGGACAGCGTGGTGGAACTGGTGTTCTTCATATAGACGGTCACGGCTTCGATGGTGTTCACGTCCGTGCCGCTGGCTTTGTAGAAGCCGATCGATTTAATGGTGCCGGGAGTGCCGATCTCGGAGGCGAGGTAGATGGCCTCGTGGCCGGAGTAGTTGTAGTAGCGGTCGATGGGGTAGCTCTGGGTGGAGGTGCCATTGCCGATGATCACTTGCAGCGGAGCGCCCACTTCCACGTTCACGGTGGTGTTGGCGCTGTACTGACCCGCCACGGCGTTGAAGACGAAGGCCGCCAAAGTGCCTTCCGTCATGGAGGAGGCAGCTGTCACTGTGAAGCTGAGGGTGGCGTAGCCGCCGGCGGAGATAGCGCTGAAGCTGGCGCTGCCGTTCACCACGGTTATGCCGGAGGTGCCGCAGCTCAGGGTCCCGGTGCCGGCCAGGGAGGCCGCCGCGCCAGAGTTGTTCAGCACAATGGAAACGGTGGCGGTTTCGCCCGGGTCGAGCAGGCCGTCGTTGTCGCCGCTGGGATCGCTGATGGTCATGTTGCCAAAGGCCAGGGCGGGGGCGTTGATGGTCTTGCTGAAGTTGTAGGTCCAGGGGCCGTATCCGCTCATGGTCATGGTTACAGTGAACTCCGCCACGGTGCCGTTGGCCACGTTGTTGGCGATCGTGATGGCGTAGGCGTTGTCCGCGGTTGTGGAAGCGCCGGCAGCCAAACTGCTGATGCTGTGGCTGGCGTCGGTAACGGTGATCCCGCTGGTGGCGCAGCTCAGGGTGGCGGAAACGCTGGTGGCGTTGGAGGTGCCGGAGTTCTTGAAGGTGACGTCGAAGTAGCCGCTTTCGTTGTATTCGGGAACGTCGTTGTTCGCGTCGTCATAGTTCGCGGCTGTCACTTCCATCCAGGGTCCGGAGGCCACGGTCTGGGCAATGGTGCCCACATAGGTCACGCGGTTGTGCGCGGTGGCCGTGATGGTGTAGTTCAAAACTCCGGTGGGCGGGCTGGTGAGCGTGATGGTGGCGTTGCCGGAGCTGTTGGTGAAGGCGCGGCCGTAGATCACGTTGTTGTAGGTGATGGCCACCAAGGTGTTGTTGACCCCGGTGGAAACGCTCACGGAGGTGGTGCCGGAGGTGATGTTGGAGGGATGGGTAACGTTCATGGCGATGGGGGTCTTGGTGCGCGAGGAAAGGCTGGCGTCACCAAAGATGTGCCAGGTCTTGAACATGTTCACCCCGTCGGTGCCATAAACATCCATCATCTCGCAGGAGCCGTTGTAGTAGAGGCCACCCACAGTGTATTTGGCTTCCGCGATGAGCAGGTCTGTCACCTCGTCCTCAGCGCGCATGGGTGAGTTCCAGCTTTGGTTGATGGAACTGGCGTAGATGGCTACGGAACCGCCATTGGCGTTGCGCTGCCAGGCTTCGGCGAAACAGGTGATGGAGACGAAATTGCCGTTCACGCAGGCCACGTCCATGATGAAAGGCGTCTTGTTGCCGTTGGTGAGCGCTGTAGCGTTGGTGTTACTGAATCCGGTGGTCACCCAGGATGTGTCGGAGCCGTGGCCCACGTAGTTGATGAAACCGCGGCCGGAGTTGACGTTGGTGGTCACGGTGGAGGCGGCAGCGCTCGGATCGTAAACCTGGTCCACTGAAGTGTAGCCAAAACCAAGTAGATCGGTGCGGATGTTGTTCATGTGAGTGATGTCCGATTCGCCTTCGTCGCCCTGGGAGCCGCCGCCTTCAGCAGAGGCGATGCCCATGGCCCGGCTCAGCCAGGTGTCGGAGGTGGTCACGTCCCGCTCATAAGCGATGGCCTTGTTGATCTGGGCTGTGACTTGGGCTGTGGTTTCGGCGGAAAAACGGCCGATGAAGATATCGGGATAGTTATCCGATCCGGCAACCAAAGAGAAAGTGGGGTCGGAACCGCCGCCGCCGGAAGACAGGGAAGGGATCTGGGGCGCGTCGCCAACCAGCTGCACATAGGTGAGTTCACTGTCCGCGTTGTAGCGGTTCTGGATGTAGGTTTGCAGCTGGGCGGCGGTGGTGCCGATGGTTGACCACTGCACCAGTTCCGTGGGGATGCCTTTCTGGATCTTCCAATTCACATAGGGCAGGATGGTGCTCATGTAGTTGGTGTGGCAGATCACCAGCAGCTTGCCGAAGCTGTCGTCCACAGGGGTGTAGCGAAAACTGTCCCAGTTCAGGAACCGGTTCTCATAGAGCGAAACAAAATCACGGGAGATGCTGCTTCTGCCGGTGGTGAGGGTATTCACGGTATCCTGGCCGCTGGCATAAACGCGGACCTTGTAGGAGGTGTAAACACGCAAAGTTTTGGTTTTGGGATTGTAGGCGAAAGGCGTGGTTTGCACCACGATGCCCCGGAAATCCCTCATGATGTAGGGTTCGGATAGTTCCGCCACATTTTGCGGGTAAAACTCATCCCGCTGATACACGTCACCAAAGCTGTAGGGGACCGTATCGGGATCGATGTCGCGGGTGATGACCCCTTTGGAAGGGGCCACGGCGACGGGGAAATCCTGGTACTGCACGTCGAAGAGCTCAAGTCTCATCCGGGCGGTAGGGTCGATGATGATGCTGCGGTTGAAGACCGGCAGCTGGGGGGTTCCCTTGGTTTGGGTGATCCCTTCTTTGGGAAGGTTGATGTGATACCAATCCTCCCCTTCGATCTTAACCGAAGTTTGTTCAAATCTTCCGATCTGATACTGGATCACAGTCTCAGATCCCGAAGAGGAGAGGACCGTGGCGGAGTTGGCTCCGACACCGATGGTGATGGTCTCCGCTGCCAAGCCAAAAACAAGCAGCATGCTCAGAGACAGGAACAACAGGATTTTTTTCATCAGTATTTCCTCCTGACGTTGGTTATTTACTCATAAGGTTTTCGAGGTCTTTCATCCCCTGTGGGGTGGAAAATTTCTTCATCATTTTTTTCATGTCTTCAAACTGGCGCAGCAGTCTGTTGATCTCCATCACGGAGCGTCCGCAGCCCTTGGCGATGCGCAGACGGCGGCTGCCGTTGAGGATATCGGGGCGTTCACGTTCCCGGTCGGTCATGGACTGGATGATCGCCTCCACGTGTTTGAGGGCGTTGTCGTCGATCTTGAGGTCGGCCGGCAGCTTGTGACCCAAGCCTGGGATCATGCGAATGATGGAATCCAGGGAGCCCATCTTTTTGATGCTCTGCAGCTGTTTGAGAAAGTCATTGAGCGTGAACTGGTTCTTGAGCATCTTTTTGGCGAGTTTTTCGCTTTCCTGGGCGTCGACTGCTTCCTCTGCCTTTTCGATCAGGCTGAGCACATCGCCCATCCCCAAAATGCGGGAAGCCATGCGGTCCGGATAGAACACCTCGAGGTCACTGAGTTTTTCACCGATGCCCACATAAGCCACAGGGCGGTCTGTGACGGCTTTGATGGAAAGGGCCGCGCCGCCTCTGGCATCACCGTCCAGTTTGGTGAGGATCACAGCGTCGAAGGCCAGCTTGTCGTAAAACTCCCGGGCCACGTTCACCGCTTCCTGGCCGGTCATGGCGTCGGCCACGAAGAAGATGTAATCCGGCTTGACAAAGGATTTGAGCCGCACCACTTCATCCATCATCACTTCGTCGATGTGGAGGCGTCCCGCGGTGTCGAAGACCAGTAGGTTGATGAGGTCCTTCTGGGCCTGGCGCAGAGCGGAATCGGCTATTTGCAGCACGTCTTTGCTGTCTTCGGCGATCACGGGGATGCCGATCTGTTTGCCCAGGATCTGCAGCTGATCGATGGCGGCGGGACGGTAAACGTCGCAGGCCACCAGCATCGGCTTGAGGTTCTTTTTGCGGAAATGCAGGGCCAGTTTGGCGCAGGCGGTGGTTTTGCCGGAACCTTGCAAACCCACGAGCATGATCTTGGTGAGCTTGTTGTTGTAGGCTTTTAGTTCAAAGCCCTCGGTGTCCATCAGCGCGATCAGTTGCTCGTGCACGATCTTGATCACCTGCTGCCCAGGCGTGAGGGACTTCATCACCTCAGCACCCAGCGCGCGTTTTTCCACTTCCGTCACGAAATTCTTGACGATGCGGAAATTGACGTCCGCTTCGAGCAGCGCCAGGCGGATCTCGCGCAGGGCGTCTTTGATGTTTTGTTCGGTGAGGTAGCCTTTGCCGCGGATGTTGCGGAAGACTTTATCAAGTTTTTCGGAAAGATTGCTAAACATTGATGGTTACTCCGGTATGGCTGAAAGTGACAGGGTTGTTGAGGCGTTTCATGAGGGGAGGAGGGCCGTTAATACGAGGGGGTTAGCCGCTCGACAGGCTCTCGCCAAATGCCCGCACCAGACGCGGAGATCAGGCGGGGGGCGTGAAAGCGGTGAGCCAACGAGGGCTTGGATAGGCGCAGGGGATCTGCTTTTGGGATGGGAGTGGCGGCCAGAAGTTTCACCGGGGCCTCATCTGGTACGGGACTGCCAATTTCCAGCAGGGAAAGGGCTTGATCATAACCCGCGAAGCCCTTGGATCGCAGCGGCAGGGTCGGGGTTGGCAAAAATGTAGGAGGCGGACACAAGCGTGTTCACCCCGGCGGAGATCAAACCGGCGGCATTCTCGGCATTAACTCCGCCATCCACCTCAATGAGCGTGGAAAGATGCTTGCGCTCCATCATTTCCCTGAGGGTTTCGATCTTGCGTAAAACGGAGGGGATAAACTTCTGCCCAGAAAACCCCGGATTGACGCTCATCAGCAAAACGTGATCCAGTTCGGGCAGGATGCATTCCAAAGTGGAGACCGGCACGGCAGGGTTGAGGGCGATCCCGGCTTTCATACCGCGGCCTTTGATCCTCAGCACCAACCGGTGCACGTGATATTCGCATTCCTGGTGAAAACTGAACCAGCCTACTCCCAGATCAGCCAGTGGATCCACGTAGGCGGCGGGATTGGTTACCATCAGATGGGCGTCCAGAGGCAGAGCGGACAGTTCGCGGATCCTGGCAATAAGAGGCTGGCCAAAAGTGAGATTGGGTACATAATGCCCGTCCATCAAATCCAGATGGAGCAGATCGGCGCTGCCAACAGCAGCCAGCTCCCGCTCCAAATGGCCAAAATCACAGGACAGCACCGAGGCCGCGATCCGCACTTCCGTCATGTTCAACTCCTGATGAGAAAGATGATGTCCCTGATCTCCTGGGGTATCTGGGTCCGGCATTGGCGCAGGATCTCCGCTTTGCGCAGATAAAGTTCCTGCAGCCAGGAATTGTTTTGCACGGCCACGTAGAGGATGGAATCGTGAAAGCGAAAGGGATGGGAACGCGAGGCGAGCAGATCGCCGACGATGTCTTTCCAGCCCTGATAAAGGAGGATGAAGGGCTGGTATCTGTCGCCCCCGAGCTGATCCAGCACCTGCTTCAGAAAACGGGAAACCGGGCTCAAAGCCACGTTTAATCGTCTCCTTGCGAGCAAAAAAAGACCGATCCGGCGAAAGCCGGATCAGTCGATCTTATAAACCAAATTGAGCGAAAAATAGGCCAGAACCGCTGCTACCAGGGCCGCCAGATAGGTCTTGGCAAAGGCGCTGGAATCGTTTGTGGCCATCAGTACCATGATCCCCGGCAGCACTGCCGCCAGGATGACCAGAATGTATCCGATCAGGGTGGGGCCGCCGCCGCCCCTGCGGTTGATCAGGATCAAAGCCAGCACGATCAGGGCGATGAAAACCAAGCTGGCGATGATGGTGATGACCACCGTGGCAGGCTCAATCTTGAACAGCTTGCCGGTGAGCACGATCAGCACGGGCAGACCAATGGCCAGGATCCCCATCACCACACTCAGAACCTTGTTGAGGAGCGGATTGGAGGCAGTGAGTTCGAAGTGATGCTGGCGATTTTTAATGGACAGATAGATCAGCCCCAGGATGATCGTGAGCACGGCGAACATCACCACATAGCCCAGGATGCCATGACGCATGAAGCCAAGAATGGAGGCCACCGCCACAAACAGAACCACGGCAATTACTTGCAGCATAGGTTTGGCACCTGTTCCGGCTTTTCCCTCCCGTTCGTTTTTCTTGGCGTTGCTGTTCAGCAGGTAAACAATAGCGAACACCGCGACAAAGAACAGGACGGAAAAGGGCAGCACTTTCGGATTGCCCGCTCCGATCAGGGACAAAGCTCCGATCATTACGGCCACCGCCAGGATCCTGGTGATGTTAAACATAGTGTTCTTCATGGGTTTCTCCCAATTTATATTTCGTCTTCGGTCGGTTTCGGTTCCTCAGTTTCAGTCTCGGGCAGGGCTGCTTCAGCCTCGGCCGGGAGTTCAGGTTCCACCGGGGCGGGCTCTTCAGTCACGGCCGGGGTGGCAATTTGCTCTTCCACAACTTCTTCTTTCGCTTCCTTTTCGACCAGCACTTTCAGTTCCGACAAGATGTCCTTATGCAGACGGATCTGAACGACAGTATCGCCCAAACTCTTGATGTGTCTTTCCATCAGGACAGTGGACTTGTGGACGGTGACGCCCTGCGCGGCCAGTTCGTTGACTATGTCTGTCTCGGACACCGAGCCGAACATGCTGTCGTGTTCGTCCACTTTGCGGACAAAAACCAAGCTAAGAGTTCTGATCTTGGCGTCAAGCTTTTTCAGTTCCGCGACCAGCTTTTCTTCTTCTTCAGCAGCTTGATTCTGGATGGTGCTGAGTTGTTTCATGTTTTGCGGAGTGGCGTAGATCGCCAGATCGCGGGGGATGAGGTAGTTTCTGGCGAATCCGCGTTTCACGGAAATAACTTCGCCTTTTTTACCGAGCTTTTCTATGTGATTCAAGAGGATGACTTTCATGCGTAGTTTCCTTTAGTTCTTAGTTTCCTGAAATCGAGCCAGATGTCGGCAAATCCCAAAAGGGCGACCAGGATCAGGTTGAAAACAGCCAGCGCGAGCACCAGCAAGATGATAAAAGCATTGGAGGCCAGGCGTGACAACCAGTTGAGGAGCACGCCAACACCCTGCACCAACGGTAAAACGCACAAGGCGAGCAGGGTGTTCACCAAAACATCGCGCAGCTGCGGGAAGAAATACAGCGGCAATACTGCCAGGATCAGCAGATTGTACCAGGCAGGGAGGCTGAATTCCCGGAGGATCGACCTGGCCCCGCTCAGATGCAGAAAGATCAGATGGCCGGCCGTGAGGGCAAGCAACTGCGTGACCGTCCAACTGGCCGGAAGCAGCATTCGCATCAGGGTCAGACTGCTCTGGGTTTCCGCCATCTGCATCATCTGGGGGACAAGTTTGTTCATTTCAGCCATCGCCTGGTCATGAGCGGCGGTGAGCTGGGTTTGAAACAGGACAAACCTCACCGCGCCGTAGATGACGATCAGGACTGCTCCGTGGGTTAGCGCCAACGCCGGTTTTCCCTGCCGGGTAAGGGTATGAAGGTAAAGCAGGGTAACCAGTCCGGCGCCGAATATGGCGTCTGAAGCAAACACCAAAGAGCCCGGCTGCCGATAAGAAAAAGCGGCCAGCAGGACCGGAAAAACCAGCCAGAGCAAAGCTCTGTTCAGCGGTTTTCCCTCGCTCCGCAGCATCAGGCTGCGGCAGCTGATCTGCATCAGAAGCAGGCCCAAAAAGGGACTGAGGGTTGCCAGGGCACCCAGGAGCAAGGCGATGACGGGCACTATTCTATCACGAAGGGCAGCAGCGCCATTTGACGGGCACGCTTGATCTCGGTGGTGAGCTTCCTTTGGTGTTTGGCACAAGTGCCGGTCATGCGGGCGGGATCGATCTTGCCAACATCGGAGATGAACTGGCGCATGGTATCCAGATTCTTGTAATCTATCACAAGTTCTTTATTGGCACAAAAACGGCAGTATTTCTTGCGGGTGAATTTCTTTTTTCTATCGGTCAAGTTCATTATTTTTACTCCAGATCAAAAGGGTACGTCGTCAGTAGTGGCTGCGCTTGCAGTATGTTGTGTTTCATCGGGGAGAGGGACCATATCCGGGGAACCATCTCCCTCAGCCCGAGGTTTCCATTCAAGGGTCTGAATGTGCTCAGCAATGACTTCAAAAGCCTTACGATTCACATTATTCGAATCCGTGTAAGTACGAGTTTCGATTCTCCCCTCGACCAGTACTGCAATTCCCTTGTGACCAAATTTGCAGATATTCTCCGCATTGTTACTCCAAGCAACAACGTCAACGTAAATTGGTACAGACTGCCATTGATCGGATTCGTCCTTAAAATTCTTATCCAAAGCGACAGTGAATCTCAGGACTGCCGTACCTTTGGGAGTGTACTTAAGTTCAAGTTCTTGGGTAATGCGGCCGGCGATGAGAACTTTGTTCAGCCGGGGTAATTTCAGATCTGCCATTGTTCCTCCTATTGATCTTTGACGATGAACATGTGCCGGAGCACTTGCTCGTTGATGTTCAGCTGCTGCTTGATGCCTTTGACGCCAGCAGCATCCATGCTGAGGTAATTCACAAAGTAATAGGCCTCAGTGTTTTTGTTGATGGGGTAAGCCAGCATGCGCCGGCCCCAGAGATCGGTTTTCACGATCTCTCCGCTTTGTTCCTTGGCGAGGTTGAGGATGCTTTCGTTCAAGGCGGCAGCTTCCTCTTCGCTGAGCTTAGGTGAGATGATCACCATAAGTTCATAGTTCTTAACCATTGTCTTTCTCCTTTGGACTATTGTTTCCGGGGATATTTTCCCCGGAACAGGATTTTTTCCAGATGCTGTAGGCGTTCAACACCGAGTTGAAGTCGCCGCTCATATACTCATCAATGAGGTCGCAAGCCTTTTCCAGGGCAGGTTGCAGCGTTTGCAGCTCAGGCTGGGAAAAGCTGTCCAGTACATAATCCCGGGGGTTTGAACCGTCACGGCCTATGCCCACCCGGATCCGTTTCAGATCTTCAGCCGGCAAGATCTCCAGCAAGGATCCCATTCCGTTGTGACCGCCGTCTCCGCCGCCAGACCGCAAACGCAGACTGGCCAGGGGCAGCTCGATGTCGTCGTGGACAACCAGTGCTTCAGAGAACTTCCATTTTTTTCGCGCTTCCGCGAGGGCCTGGCCGGACCGGTTCATGTAGGTGTTTGGTTTGATCAGGCAAGCGCCGCGGTGGCGGAGAAAATCGAACAGGCGGCCATGCTTGAAACTCATTCGGTGCCGTTTGGCCCAAAGCTCGAGACAGAGGAAACCGGCGTTGTGGCGGGAGAGTTCGTACTCCCGACCGATGTTCCCCAATCCCAAGATCAGCTTCATTGTTCGGGTTTGGTTTCCTCAGCGGCGGGAGCTTCAGCAGCAGCGGGAGCTTCATCGGCTTTCTTGGCATGCACCACCACCAAGGTGATGTCTGCGTGGTCTTTGTATTGCCAGTTGCCAGAGGGAAGATCTTTGATGTGCAGCGCGTCTCCCACCTTGAGAGCGGAGATGTCCAGACTGATCTCATCCGGAATGTCTTTGGCCCGGCAGGTGATCTTCACCGCTCTTTGGACCACGTCCACGAAACCGCCTTCCTTGGTGCCAACGGCCTCTCCCACAAATTGTATGGGGACCTCGAATTCCATCTGGGCGGATTCTTCCACCACCATGAAGTCGATGTGCAGGATGTTGCGGGTGACAGGATGGATGAGCTTGTCCTTGAGGATGGTATGGTATTTGGTACCATTCAGCACGATCTCGTAAAAGGCCAGTTCGTTGAAGCTTTTCTTGTAGCATTGCTGGAATTTGCTGCGATCGATCGCTATGGGCGTCGATTCGACTGACTTTCCATACAGCACGGCGGGAATGAATCCCTGACGGCGTAAAGCATTAAGCTCGCTTTTCTTGCTGGTTTGCTTGGTTTGGGCTTCGAGAGTAAATATCACTTATTCCTCCATTCTCAATATCTATTTGAACAGAATACTGAGAGATTCCTCTATATGTATTTTCTTGATGGCTATGGCCAGCATTTCCGCGATGGACAGCTGCACAATCTTGGAGCAGTTGGCCGCTTCCTCGGAAAGGGGTATGGTGTTGGTAACAAAAAGTTTTTCCACCGGTGACTTGTCGATATTCTGGATCGCCTGGCCGGACAGCACGCCGTGGGTGCAGGCGGCATAGATCTTGTTCACGCCGTAGCTCTGCAACACGCCGGCGATCTTCATCAGGCTGCCGCCCGTGTCGATGATATCGTCGAAGAGGATGGCCGTTTTGCCGGCCACATCTCCAATGATGTTCAACAGGATGGCCTGATCGTCGTTTCCCGAGCGGCGTTTATCTCCTATGGCCAGGCCGCAATTGAGTCGTTTGGCCAGCGCACGGGCACGGTTTGCCCCTCCGGAATCAGGGGAAATTACCACCGGGTTTTCAATTTCCATGCTAAGGAAATAGCGGGCGAAAGTGGGTATGGAGTAAAGATGGTCGACAGGAATGTTGAAAAATCCCTGGATCTGTTCAGCGTGGAGATCCACCGTGATGACTCTGTCCGCGCCGGCCACTGTCAGCAGATCAGCCACCAGTTTTGCGGTGATGGGCACCCGGGGCTGGTCCTTTTTGTCCGAGCGGGCGTAGGCATAGTAGGGGATCACACAGTTGATCCTCTGGGCGGACGCGCGTTTCAGGGCATCGATCATGATCAGCAGATCCATCAGACTGTCATTCACAGGCCTGCAGGTAGGTTGGATGATGAACACGTCAGCACCCCGGACGTTGTCGTTGATCTTTACGAAGGACTCATCGTTGGCAAATTTGAACAGATCAATATCAGCCAAGGGCACACCGGCAAAGCGTGCCACCTCTTCGGCCAAAGGCCGGTTGGCTTTTCCTGTGAACAACTTAAGTTTCGAATTCACTTTCGTACTCTTTCTTAGATATTGTCCTTACTATTTGTGTCCAGTAACCGATCCGGTCAAAATATCTCTTGCATGCCTGCATTTTCGCGGCATCCTCAAAAACTCCCAGGCAGGTTGATCCGCTTCCGCTCATGATAGCGGCCTCGGAGCCCGCGGAGAACATGTCGCTCAGTAACCTGTCCACCACTGGATACGCTCGTCTGATCCCAGGTTCCAGACGGTTGAAAAGCCAGCTGTAGCCGCTGAGCTGCTCCAGATGGTGTCTGGCTTCGCCAGAGGCAGCAGGGACCAAGGCATAAGCCTCGGCGCTGGAAATGCCAATATTCGGATTTACCAGCAGAAGATCCAGTTGGAGGTCCGGCCGTGGCTCAACCAACTCACCTCTGTGGGTGGCCCACGCTGTGCCGCCCAGCAAAAAAAATGGTATGTCGCTGCCAAACTGAGCCGCGATCTTATCGAGTTCTTCTTTGCTCAGGTCCAATTCCCAGAGGGAGTTAAGCGCTCGCAAAGTGGTAGCGGCATTACTGCTTCCGCCTCCCAATCCGGCGGCAATGGGTATCCTCTTCTCCAAGTGAATATCCACTCCCAGTTCTGGTTTGAACTCGTCCAGCAGATACTGAGCCACCTTGAAGACCAGATTGCTTGTTGCAGCCATTTCAGGCAAGTTAGACCACAATTTTATGCCCTGCCTTTTTGTCAAAGCATATTTGAGCGTATCATAGAGAGAGACACTGCAGAGCAGTGTCTCGATCTCATGATAACTGTCTGGGAGCTTTCCCAGGACCTCAAGAAACAGATTTATTTTTGCGTAGGAAGCGTGCTGCGCTTTTTTTCTGTTTCTGGGGAACATCTTCTCCATAGTAGTAGTAATAATAGTAATAATAGTAGTAGTAGTTCTGTTTGCTGTAATACTTCTGGACGTAGACACCGTTTACGATGATTCCGTCGATGGTGGCGTCGATGTTTTCCATCAGTTCCTTGGTGCGTTTGATGATGCCTTTTTCGGTGAAGCCACAGCGGACCACGATGAAAGTGAGGTCCACTTTCTTGGTAAGAATGAGGGCGTCTGTAACGGCGATGATGGGTGGCGTGTCAAAGAGGATGAAATCGTAGCGAGCCCTGAGGTCTTCGATCAGTTTGTCGGTTTGGGCCGAAGAGATCAACTCCGAGGGGTTGGGCGGGATGAAACCGCTGGTGATCACATCAAGGTTCGGGATGCCGGAGGCTTTTACCACCTGCTCGAGAGGGACGTCGGCGTCGATCAAATAATCGCTGAGACCGTTTTCCTTCTCTACTCCGAATTTGCTGTGGATCATTGGGCGGCGCATGTCCATGTCGACCAGGATCACCTTGGCGTTCATCTGGGAGAGGGTAATGGCCAGGTTCACGATCGTGGTGGATTTACCTTCTTTGGGGCCGGAGGAAGTGACCAGCAGGGTGGTGCTGCCGGCGGGTTTTTTGGCTAAAATATTGGTACGCAGGGTGCGATAGGATTCCGCGATGGGCGATTTCGGTGCGTAGTGAGAGACCAGCTGCATCATTACATAATGGAGCGACTTGCTAAGCTGTTCCTTGTTTTCACCCTCAGCCTGCTCGATCATATTGTTGAATTCCATGATCCGCGATTCTGATTCCTGAATGATGGGGATAGTACCCATGATCGGGAGGCGGACATAATTTTCCATGTCTTCCAATGTACGCAATTTTGTATCGAGTGAATGAACCAGGAAGGCGGCACCAATGCCCAGGCCCAAGCCAAGGATGAGGCCCACCAGCATGTTCATCGAGACACGCGGTTTGATAGGAGCGCCGGGCATTTCGGCGTAATCCAGGACACGGATGTTACCAATCTTGGCCTGTTCGGCAATGCGGGCATCCTCGTATTTTTCCATCATGATGCCGTAGATCTTCTCGTCCAGGGTCATGCTGCGCAGTAGGCGTGCATATTCCAACTCTTTGTCCGGCAGAGTGATCAGGCGGTCATCGTAAATGGCCTTGGTCTGTTCTAGACCGTTGACCTGCGTGCGGGCCATTTCCAATTCAACCTCAGCCTGGACAATTTTCATCAGCACGTCGTTGCGTACAGCCAAGGGGTCCTGGCTCAGGGAGATGGCGATGAATTTCTGGATTTCAGTATCAAGAGTGTTTTTCGTTTTGGCCAGTTCTTCCTGCAGAAGTTTCATCTGTGGGTGGTTTTCAGAGTAATTCTCGTTCGTTCTGAGCCTGGCAATGGTGGCTTGGGTATCCGTGATCTGTTTGCGCAATTCCTCTATGTAAGGCGCTTGAAGAACGTTTTCCACCTCGACCAGCAATGAATCCTGGTCTTGGAGTTGTTTGCGCAGGACATCCAGCGTTTTGGCTTTTACGGCCTGGTCGGTCAATCCTGCTTCATATTCCGATTCCACAGCGGAGGATTGATCGATCCAAGTTCTGGTGGTCGCCGATATTTCGATGAGCTTGTTTTCGTTCTTGAAAGCCCGCAGGTCATCTTCGGAAATTTGCAGTCGCCGGGAGATCAGGTCCAGTTGTTCCCCCAGAAATTCACGTATGGTGGTGAATTCCAACCTGGCCATCTGCGTGTTTTGCTGCTGAACCGCATCGGCGATCGAGTTTACCGCGGCCATGGCCTCCCCCCGGTTCGTGGATTCAAACGAGAGGTTGAGGATGTCCGTATCGCGCTTTGACTCCACCTGAACTCTGCGCAGGTTGGCAGCCGGATAAGCTGAACCGCTGATCGGATATGATTCCCAATCCGGGTTTTTCTTCATGATCTCATAAGCTGCGTTCAGAATTGGTTTGCTCCGCATTAACTCGATCTGGTTGTTGATGCTATTCTTGCTGCCACCTTGATTGGTTAGCAAAAATATATCTGCGCCGGAGTTCTGATTCTCCATCAGGATCCTGCCAGAGGCGGAATAGATGCGGGGCTGGCGAAGGGTGTAAATGATCGTGCCCGCGAGTACGATCACAAAAATGAGGATTATAAGGTAGCGATATTGCAGCAAGATCCGAAAATAATCGCTGATCTTGATTTCTTCGGTCTGCGGAACTGAGGTTGGTTGATTGTTTTGATCCATGGCTGCCCCCTGCTATAGATTGGTAATGAGGTTATAGACACTCAGAGCAATAGCAGCCTTGGACAAAATGTCTGCAACTTTGCCGAACCAGTACCAGATCTCCCCGCCCACCATGACAGTGTCACCCGGTTGCAATTGCAGCGGTATTGTAGAAGCCTGGCCCAAGTCTCTGACTGTTTTCAGGTGATAGACGTTTCCGGTCTCCAGGTATTTTCTGAAATTAATGGTTACGATCTCACCGTCCGCGGTGGGGATTTCTTTGTCCGGGTTTGTAACTGTAACAGCGTTGCCTTGCCCTGTTGAAGCATTATCCTTGAGTACAGAGACAGCATCTGCATCAACTGAAAAACTGTCCGGAAGGGCGGCTTCGAGCTCAGAAACGGGAGATCCCTTTCTCGTGATGGTGATCCTGGAGAGTTTCGCATCTTCCAGTGGGCCTCCGGCCAAGGCCAGCAAAGTAAGAAAATCTGTATCGTCTGGTACAAGGTACAGGCCGGGTTTACTAACCCGTCCGAGAATGTACACATTCATTTTTAGCTTTTCCACGCCGCTGCGGCTGCCTTCATAGCTATAGGCGGAACTACTGCTCGTGGTGGAAGCTGAATTGGCGGTCTGCGCAAACAAGAGTAGCGATGTGGCCAATATGATCAAAGATAGCAGGAGCTTTTTCAACATATCCTCATTTTTCCAATTTACGTTATTTTTCCCGATTCTCGAATTACGTCAAGATAAATTTTGCCTGATTCAAGAGCGTTATCTTCCGGGCTGGCCTTAACTGACCTGATTACAAATAGCTTAGGCATGCGCCTCACTGGATGTGAACGACCCGCTCGAAAGATTCTGAACCCATGTAGGCCTGCATTTCTTCGTCCCAATCAAAGGAATCCACTCTCCAGCGCAAGGTCTGGCCGGAGTATTCTGAGGCCAGATTAACGGGCATGCTAATGAAGAGGGGATCTACTTCGAGGGCGACATACAGGTCTTGATGCCAGACATAATTGTAGTTTTCATCCATGATCAGCAGTCTGAATTTGCCTGCCGTGCCGCTGCGGTTCCAGTTGAACCGGGAATCGAGGGGATTGGTAAGAGGCGCGATAGTTGCACCATTGGCGGGGGAAAGCAACAGACTCTTGGAAAGCAGGGCGTAGGAAGTGGTGTCCGATCTTGACTCATTGCCGGCCAGATCGACCAAATCGATGTAATAAGAGTACCAGACCCGTTCAGTAAGCTGGCTGTCCGTATCCAGATAATAGTCCTGGGTGGCCGAGATGGAGTCGATCAAAACCGGTTCGGCATCGAAGTTGCTGTAACGCCATATCTTTACGTGGCTCAGATCAGTGTCCTTGAAGGGGTTCCAACCAACTCTGATCCAGTCTCCGTCAGGCACTGTGTCGATGCCGTTGTTTTCGTCGTTGATGTAGATCGTCTGACCCTCATACAGGACAGGCGGGTCGCCCGTGTCGCCGTGATGGGGTGTGAGGACCGGCGGGATGGGCGGAGTAATGTCATCCTCGTTCTGATCCGTTCCCGCGCAGGCACACAGCAACAGGATCAAGGCCAACGTTCCTATCAGTAAAAGCTTTTTCATGCTCTGCTCCCTTTAAAAATTGACTCTCAGGCCGATCCGGTTGGTTATCCCGACCGGATTGGTGACGAGTGCGTAGTCGACTCCGACGCCGTACAGATTCACAGTGGCCCCGCAGGTGAAGTTCTTATCGTAATAACCAGCCCTAAGCGCACCGAGGTCTTTGTAGGACCACTGAACTCCGTAATGGCTGCTGCCTTCATAAACGTAGTCGTAATCATAGGCAAAGATGATCTCCGAATCCAGAATCGGGATCGGCTGAGAAACGGCCACTCCCAGTTTAGTGTTGAACAGCACTTCATCTTTGTGTTCGGAGTAGGTGTCCCAGCTGATATCGGTTCCGGCGATGTCCTGAAAGTTCAGGCCGAAATCGATTTTTCCCAGGGCGTCCCAGTCAAACAAAACATCCAGATCGGTTCGAAGCTTAAAACCGAAATCAATGCCGGTACCACTGCCCTGGTTTTGCAGGATGTTGCGTCTGATAAATTTGACGTTGGCGCCTGCGTACATGTCTAAGGGTATGTCGAAGAACATCCAGCCCAAACTCAGATCGTAGTGAATGTGCTTGGCAAAGGCGAACTGGTACAGGTCATCGGTGCTGCTGAATTCGCCGTCTGGTATCCCGGTAAGCTGATAGGCGCTATTATTGATCCTTTCGTCCACGTTGGTTCCGATCAGGTATGATTCGGCAAAGACGGGGATATCGGTAACGGTCAGCCGGGTAACGTTCAGACCGATGGTCACGTCGCTGGGCAGGGGCTGACAGTAGGTGATATGGTCATAGGAGGCGAGTCCGTTGTAAAGGAAAGCGTGCATGGCGGAGATCTCGGATTTGCGGATCTGAGAAATACCGGCCGGGTTCCAATACATTGCCGAGCCGTCATCAGCAAGGGCCGCGAAAGCGCCGCCCATGCCCAAAGATCTGACTCCCGCGCCTATCATCATGAAATCGCCCGCGTATCTTCCCGCGGAGAGAGTGCCTGCAGCAGCCAGTGACAACAGTATTATGGGGAGATATTTTTTCATCGCTTCACCTCTATTTGAGAATCGCCATTTTGATCGTTTTTTCGATCTTCTTATTGCCTTTTTTGGCAGTAAGCCTGTAGAAATAAGTGCCGTTGGCCAGGAAATAATCCTGATCGTCCTTGCAATCCCAGCCATAAACTGTGCGCGGGTATTCATGATACCCCACTCCCGTGGGGAGGTTGGCGAAGGTCTTCACCAATCTGCCAGACACGGTGTAGATCTTGATGGTCACTTCGTCCGCGTCGTCGGTGAGAACATAGGTAAAGCGGGTTCTGCCGTCATTTTTGGGGTCGATCGCCCTGCCCATAATGGGGTTGGGATAGTTCCCGACATTCTTTACGTCGAAGGTTTCATTTACCACGAACTGGATCTCGCGAGTATTGTAGTTACCGTTCACATCCTTGCAATCGATCACCAGGCTGTAGGTTCCCAGGCTTAGGTTGAGCTGATACTTGATCGGTATTCTGTTCACGTTGTCTGTATTGATGGTGATAACGTAATCAGTGTCGGGTACCAGGCTGCCGTTCAGATAAAGCCTAATGGTGTTGTCGAAGAGATCGATGCCGTTAGCGTCGCTCAGTACCAGAGAGAAAGTTCCCGTACCGGAAATGTATCCTCCCACAGTGAATTCCTGGTCCTGCACGTTCACATCTATGGAGGGCCGGACTCTGTCTTGATTTCTGTAGATCGTGTAAATTCCCTGGCGGCGAACCTCAAAAACAACCTTGTTCTCTCCGCTGGATACGTTTCCGCCCTGCAGGATCCACTTGCTGCCCAGAGCTTCCCAACGGTAGATCTTGTAAGAGTTTTCGCTTTCCAAGCTTTGGGTTTCGTCATCGTTCACGCTGTAGAAGAAGCTCAGCTTCATCAGCTTGTTGTTGATGAACGTGTCGGTTGAATCAACCAATGCGGGGTCCATGGTCCTGATCTCATAGGCGTTGGAAGGCAGTGAAGTGGGAACAGTGTCGAAAGAGAGCAGTTTGATCGGGGAAATATCCGGCTGGTTTTGAGCTTCACGTAAACCCACGCTGTTGATGTAGAATACGGCGTTTTGACCAGTTGGCACAAGGTTCTCCGGGATTTCACAGCTCACGTTACCGTCCAGGCTGTTGAAAACCGCGCCGGAGCTGTTCGCGGTATAGTAGTTGAAATCCGTGGCCAAGGTGATGGTATTGTTGATATCGAAGTTGTCAGTGTTTGTTTGAGGATTGTCAGGTCCGTGCCATTCAGGAAACACCCAGGAGGAATTGACTCGTGCCTGAAAGATAAGATTGCCTTGAGGGAGGCCCTCCAAGGAGATGCTTTCCCAGCGTTCTTGATTAACGCTCAGCGGAGCGAGATCCTGAGTTGTAAAGAGGGTTTGGGTTCCGGATATAGGCGTCACATACAAACGCAAATCCGTGGTAATGGAAGTAGCGTTGCCTCCGTTTGTTACCAATACTTTGATGAACTGCTCTTCATCGGTGCATTCGAGCTTGATGTCAGTTGTGGAAAGATCCGGCCCCCGGGTCACATAACTGGAAGCAAACGACTCATAAGTGCCGCTGGTCGTTGTGATGATGTATTTGAAGTAGAATTCCTTGCCGGTAGTTTGGTAACCGAGCTTGCCGGTGGTGATATAGGAATCACTAATCTCGGGATAGGGTTGCATTGGCAGCGTCACCCAGTTGGAGTAAGTGCCCATGCTGTCTATCCTTGCCCTGCAAACCAGAGAGATGATGTCTTCATTGCTGAACACCCTAGCCACGAATCTCACAGAATCGCTCCAAACCGGATTGGCAGGCAGAGTGGAGTGATGCAAGAGCGCTGCTCTACCCACGCCAAATCCGCTTCTTCCCACATACTCGTTGGTTGGTGAATATCCCGCCACATAGATTTCCCGGCCATAGGGGGGATCGATGTCAGCGGGGATCACGTAGGAAGCGCTGTAAGTGCCGTTGATCACCGGCAGGTCGTAGGGTATGTTGACACTGACTTCATTGCCGTTCAGGATATACAATCTGGCCGCGTTCACGTCTGGTGGGAATTGCCCGCTTACATGCAGCGTGTCGCCTGGCATTTGCACATAATTATCTGCTTGAACGGGGATGTTACCAATGGGTTTGAGCGTTTTTATGAGCGGGTCGCCCAGCAGGGCGGCGGCATTGGTGAGCGCGTAGCGGGCTGCTGGAAGTGTGGTTGTGGCATAGAATCGGGTGAGAGCGTACTGGTATGCTTCTCCCAAACTGTTGAAATCATGCTTGAAGAGTCCTTCCGTGAACGCCAGTCCCCAATCCAGGTCCTGATACATGTATCCCAGTCCACTGAAGCCCAGGGTGACTATCGCTCCTTTGTTAGGCTGCATCACCAAAGCTTCCCCGATGCTCGCGATACCGTTGGTGTCGAAGGATGAGGCATAGCATGCCAAACTGACCACGATGGGATAGGTTTGGTTGTTTAGTGTGGCCACGTCATTGAAGTTGAAGAGGTTGTAGTCAGCCCAAATACGACCGCCTCCGTGACCGATGAAATGCAGGTACTGGGTGCCGGAGTTGATGGCGTCCTTTAGGTTGAAAGTACCGCCGAAGTATTCATTGCTTACCGTCTGAGTTGAAGTGTACACTCTTGTCGCGCGGTAGTCCTGAGGCATGTTACGGCGCCGGATCGTTTCCGATTGCTGGGCGAAGAGGTCATCCGCATCGGTGATCTTTCCACCAGAGGTTATGGTTAGATGGCTGTTCCAGAGCCTGTTGGTGAGCAGATTGTTACGGTAATTATAGGCTTTTTGAGCGTAATCCAGCACGTGCTGAGGTTTCCAGGCGTTGATGCGGGCCACGGCAATGTCCGGAACCACGTCGGTGCCGATGATAGTGGCGTACCAACCATCGCTGGCGGTCGCTCCGTGTTCACTGGTCCAGGTTTTCTTCACAGGGACCAAGGTATAGATTCTCGCGGGACTGTTGTCTCTTTCGTCATCCACACCCTCTCCAAGAAGTACCACATGGTTGAGTTGCGGCGATCCCCAGTTGTTGTAGGCGTAGCTGAACAGCTCTTTCAGACTCTCCGCGGAGCGGATCCCGTGGTTGAATTCGTCGAAGATGTCCTGATAGTCCACTCTGGCAACCGTGTGTCCATCAGCTTCCCAAACGCTGGTCAGCAGATCTCCGCCTTCAGAAAAGATGAAGTCCCGTCTGCCCACCACAATCACGTTGGCTGCGTTGGCCGGATCGCGCCAGGCGGAGGGGAGGTTTAGCCGCATTTCCACTGGGAAGAGTTTCTGTTCTTCGGCAACGGCGTAATACTCGACCTCGGTGGATGAAACGCTGTCCTGCACAGAAACTGTCCAGGGGGCGAAGCCGTCCACGCTGAAAGGCTCAATCTGGCAGTTATTGAAAATGCTGGAGCCGATCTTGTACACGGATACCTGATCTGTGCTAAAACCGCCAACTTCGAACTGATACAATCCCGCTGGCCGGTTTGAGGGTTTAGTAAACTTGATCTTGTCTTCGCTGGTCATGTATTCTCGCCAGTACTTCAGCTCCAGATAATCGAACAGCACCTGTTCCCTGTCTCCGGAAACGGTGTTGCCCGCCAGGCTGATATACATATGATTAGTGCCGTGCCGGAAGTAGGAGTTGGCCACGGGACCGGCGTTTTCGAAGATCTGTTCTCTTTGCCCGACCCAGTTATGGGTGTTGATCATGGCCTCGTTTATCCGCACGGTGGCGTTGTGGTCATACTGGCCGGGTTGCACTCCAGCCGCATAGGTGAGGCCGTACAATGAAACTTTCACCTGCGCGGTACGCACGGTACTGTCCTTGGGGTATTGAAGTTCAAAGGGGATGATGTCTAAGTCCGGGGCGTTTATCTTTCTCCAGAACCAGATGTCTTCCCGGTAAAAATTGGGATTCGCGGTAGACCAGGAATTACCCAATTTATCGGATAAGAGCTGCTGCTCGATGTGCACGGTATGCTCATAGGCATCGGGAACGATGTACTGCGCGGCGTTGGAAACGATCAATCCTCCGTTCTCCACCGCCATCCTTGCTCCCAGGGTACCTTTGTAATAGAGGCTGTACACATTTTCATCGGTGTAATCGTCTTGATAGCCGTCATCGCCGTAATGCCTGTCGCCGAAAAACTCGAAGAAATCGCCGGGATCGAAGCTGCCGTCGGATTCGCCTTCAAAGTGGATGGGAATGGATCCGTACTCATCGCTTAGTTCCAGCAGACGAGGATCCACGGTTTCAGGCAGCCAAGCCATCTCAACCTCCAGCGAATCGGCCATCATCAGGATGAAGTCATTGAGCTGTTCGTAGGTGATCTTATAGATGCCTTCCTGGTTCGCCACAAATTGGACCTCGTTCACCAGCGAAGTTCCATTCTTGGGTGATTCATAGCTGTTGTCTCGCTTTTTGGGCAAGCGCCAGCTTTGGGAGCTTGCGTTGTTGAGGAAAAAGGCGTCTCCCGCCTTGTCGATCGGATTTTCGCTCATCTGCCAGTTGGGGGTGGAGGATTTGCTCCCGGATATCAATACCCGGATGGTAAAACTTGTGTTTACCACCAATTCTTTGGTCGCCGCCCGGTACTGAAAGGGAAAGATCTGCAAGGGGATGAATCGGCGGTCGCCCACAAAAGCGCTTTCGCCTGTTATGGCAAGGCTGGCCGGATAGAGCTGCGCGCTCCGGTATGCTTTGGCATCCTGGATAAACTCATATTCAACCTCTTCGCTCACCACTTTCATCCTGGCCACCGGCTTGAGGTTGATGTTTTTCAAAGTGCTGCTTTTCACGTTCAGCACCTGCAGGGAGATATCCCCGTCTATGGGAATGGCGATGGCCTCGGCGAACGCTCTCAGCTCCGGAAATCCTTCCTGGGCGTGCACATTACCCGCGTCGGATTCGATCCTGTCCCAAGTGACACCGTTCAGGCTCTGACGTCCGATCTTGTATTCCGGCAGGGTGAATTCCAGGACCAACTCGTCGGGGGACTGGCTAACAACGCTTACCTGGGCTCCCAGATAAATCAGCGGAAGCAGCAGCAGGGCTAAGATTAGGTAAAATCTCATGTACTCTCCATTCTTAGAGAATGTTCTGACGCAGGGCAATGTCCCCGCGGTATTGCATGCCATTGAAACTGACAGCTTCCATGTCCCTGTAGACATTGCGGCGCGCTTCGGTCACGCCGGCTCCCAATCCTACCAACGCCAGCACCCTGCCGCCGGAGGTCACCAGACCGTCATCGGAAGAGGCCACTCCACTGAAGCGCGTGAGGCACTCCATTTTTTTGGCAATAGTGATGGGACACCCTTTCTGATAGATGCCGGGATAGCCCTGCGAGGCCAGCACGACGCACACACTGCTCAGTCCGCTCCACACCATTTTAAGTTCTTTCACCCTTGTTGCGGCGATCGCTTGACAAACTTCTGTGAAAGAGCTTGTGAGCAGGGGCAGCAGCGCCTGCGTTTCGGGGTCACCCAGCCGGCAGTTGAATTCCAGTACTTTAGGCCCCTCTGAAGTGATCATCAACCCGCAATAGAGAAATCCCCGGTAAGGGTAACCCTCATCCCGCATGGCTTTAAGGGTGGGGGCGATAATTGTTTTCTCGATCTGGGCGCGAAAGGGTTCCGCTTCGGGGACAGGACAATATGCTCCCATCCCGCCGGTATTCGGTCCGGTGTCGCCGTTCAGCAGTTGTTTGTGGTCCTGCGCGAACAGCGTGGTCTGAAAGCTTTCTCCGTCAGTTACCGCGAACAGCGATACTTCCCAACCGCTAAGGTATTCCTCCACCACGATCTTTCCTGATAACGCGGCCAAAGCCTGCAAGGCTTCTGCTTTGTCATGGGCTATGGTCACCCCTTTACCGGCGGCGATGCCATCCGCTTTGATCACAAGGGGGAATTTTTGCTGGGTTAGTATGTATCCCCGAGCTTCGCCGGGATCAGCGAAACAGCGGCAGGATGCGGTTGGAATGTGGTGTCTGGCCATCAAGTCCTTGGCGAAGATCTTGCTGCTTTCGATCCTGGCTGCCGTCTGGCTGGGTCCCACGCAGGGGATCCCCGCTTCGCCCAGAACATCTGCCCAGCCTTCGGCCAGAGGTTGCTCGGGCCCAATCAGCACAAATGCGGGCAGGGCCTTTTTACACCAGCTTAAAACCTCGCTTATCGAGTGAAGAGGAAGGCAGGAAAACTCACGCGCGATACCGGCGTTACCCGGTGCGACGAGTATTTCGTGACTGTCTTTGGCCAAGGCCGCGGCCAGGGCGTGCTCACGGCCTCCGCTGCCGATGATCAGAACTTTCAAATCTTGGTTCCTTGCAGATGTTTGATCAGGTGAAGCAGAGCGAATTCCGCCGCCTTGTGCCGGATGGATTCCCGGTCTCCGTTGAAGGTTTGGGTCAGGCTCCACACCCTGTTTAAAACTGAAAAACCAAAACAAACGGTCCCGACCGGCTTTTGGGGGCTTCCACCATCCGGACCAGCCACTCCGGTAATGGAAATGGCGGTTTGGGATTCTGTCAAGGTTTTTATTCCCACTGCCATTTCCCGGGCGCAGTCTTCGCTCACCGCGCCGTGTACGGCCAGTGTATCCGGTTTCACACCCAGGAGGTTTTGTTTGAGTGCGTTGGCATAGCTGATCACCCCACCCAGAAAGACTTCGGATGCCCCCGCCGGATCGGTGACCATCTTCTGCAGGAGGCCCCCAGTGCAGGATTCCGCAGCGGAAAGGGTAAATTTGTGATGTCTGAGCAGGCTGTGCAAAACGCTTACGGGGGTGTCTTCGTTGCGGCCCCACACGTGCTGGTGGACCAGTTTGAAGCAGTTGTCTGCGCTTTCCGTCACCTTCAGCAGGTCTCTCCCGTAAAATCTGAGGTCCACCCTGCCCGTCTGCGGCAGCCAGGCCATATTGACCTCCGCCAGCGGCGCGAAGCCCGCTAAAACCTCGGCCAAAGCGGATTCGGAAATCCCGAAAGTATGCAGGGTTTCCTGATGGATGGCCTCTCCGCTTCCGTACTTTGATACCAGCAGCGGCTTGGCTTGCGTTGTGAACACGTGCCGCATTTCCAAAGGCACGCCGGCAAATGCGAAAAAACTCTTTCCGCCCTCTTCGTGAAAGAGTCCCGGCGCCGTGCCCCGCAGGTTGGGGAGCGCTTTGAATCCTTCCGGAACGAGGGCCTGGTTGCGGTTGATCAGAGGCGTGGCCAGACTTCTGGCCGCGAAGAGTTGTTGCACCTTGTCCCAGATTTCAGAGTCGAAGCGCAGTTCCGCATTAAAGAAGGAGGCGATCTCGCGCTTGGTGATGTCATCGTCCGTGGGACCCAAACCACCGGTGGTGATCACAACGTCGCAGCTATCCCATGCCTGTTTGAGGGCTTGGAGGATGGCCTCCGCCTCATCTTTCACGGTTAAGGAAAATTCCACTGGCAGGCCCAGCAGGGCAAGCTCGCCGGCCAGCCAGGCGAGATTCGTATTGAGGGTCTTGCCCAGCAGTATCTCGTTGCCGATGGTGATGATGGCGCTTTTATGCATTTTAATAAGCTTTGGCGAAAATAACCCGGCGTTCTGAGGGCTGACCGCAGCAGACGCAGGTGCCCGTTTCCGGTTCGGAGTCAAATGGTATGCAGCGGACTGTAACCTTCAGGTCGTCTTTGATCCGTTCTTCGCAGGCGCTGTTTCCGCACCAGTGGGAGAGGGCGAAACCACCGTGGATCTCAGGCTGAGCGCTGTTTCTGGGGGTGAACCAGGCGTAAAAAGCGTCTTTACCGTCGATGCGGACGGTATTCTCCTCGCGGAAGCGCAGGGCTTGTTCCATAATACTTCGCTGCATGGCGCTTAAGGTTTGCAGGCAGTGGTCGACAATGTTATCCACAGCCACCGACTGCTTATCGCGAGGTTCCTGGTCGCGTCTGGCCACCATCACGGAGTTGGAGGCCACATCCCTCGGGCCGATCTCGATCCGCAGCGGGATCCCTTTCTTGATCCAGTGCCAATTGCGTTCGCTGGAGGTAAGGTCGCGGTCGTCGAGTTCAGTATAGACCCGCACGCCCTCGAAATCTGCGTGCTTGAAAGCTTCGTTGATGCTATTGGCCAGAGCCATCACGGCGGCGTGTTCCTCTTCATCGCGGTAGATGGGAATAATGGCGATGTGGGAGGGCGCGATCTTGGGTGGAAGCACCAGGCCGTTGTCATCGCTGTGAGCCATGATCAGGGCCCCGATCAGCCGGGTGGAAACGCCCCAGGAGGTTGTCCACGCGTGCTGGAATTCGCCTTCCCGGTTCTGAAAACGGATGTTCGAGGCTTTGGCGAAATTCTGGCCCAGGAAGTGCGAAGTGCCGGATTGCAGGGCTTTTTTGTCCTGCATCATGGCTTCGATGCAATAGGTGTTCACGGCGCCGGGGAATTTCTCACCCTCGGTCTTTTCACCTTTGATCACCGGAATGGCCAGATAATCCTGCGCGAAGCGGGCGTAGACTTCCAGCATCTTCAGGGTTTCATCCATCGCTTCCGCTTCGGATTCGTGGACTGTGTGGCCTTCCTGCCAGAGGAACTCCGTGGTGCGCAAAAAGAGGCGGGTGCGCATTTCCCAGCGCACGATGTTTGCCCACTGGTTGATCAGCAGCGGCAGATCGCGGTAGGAATTCACCCATTTGGCGAAGGAAGCGCCGATGATCGTTTCGCTGGTGGGACGCACGATGTAGGGTTCCGCGAGTTCTCCGGCGGGCTTCAGTCCACCCTTGCCGTCATCTTCCAGCCTGCTGTGCGTTACCACCGCGCATTCCTTGGCAAAGCCTTCCACGTGCTCGGCTTCCTTTTCAAAATAGCTCTTGGGAATGAAGATGGGGAAATAGGCATTGCGGTGTCCTGTTTCCCGGAACATCTCGTCCAGAAACTTTTGGATGTTTTCCCAGATCGCGTAACCCCAGGGTTTGATAACCATGCAGCCGCGAACCTCGCTGTTTTCCGCCAGGTCGGCCGCCCGGATCACCTGCTGGTACCACTCAGCGTAGTTTTCAGCGCGCGTGGGCTCTATCGCCGTGCGTTCTTTCTTGCTCATCACATCTTCCTTCTTGGTTGTTTGGAGTACCAATCTTGGAGATGCCGCAAATTGTCAATAGCAAAGCTGAACGCGCGCGTAGCCGGGCTGGTGGATCATGTCACCGGAACCGGGCACGTCGCCCTAATTACACTTCCCGTTCACATCTCATTCGCCTCCCGCACACTTCCCGCCTCCCAGGCGGGAAGTGTGCGGGAGGCGAACAAGAGGCGGAGGGGATAGGGCTTGGGGCGGAGTGCCTGAAACTCGCTTATAGTGACTGCTGCGCGCAAAAAAAACGCCGGCAAACGAGCCGGCGTTACTATCTTTCCAAGCGAGACCAGACATCCGGTCCGCGAGGTTCAAAGGGTCATTCAGAATAGTGTTGGCTGTACCAGGATTCCGCCCGGAGGAGCAGACTGTCAATATCCTGGGGGGTGAACATCGAGGAAAGAAGGCCGCGGGCCTGTTCGGCATCTGTTTCGCCGTTGGCGGCAGCCAGTGAGTACCAGAAGAAGGCTTCGTAGGCGTTTTCGGTAACGCCTTCGCCGAACGCGTAGCAGTTTCCGATCTCATACTGGGCGATGGCATGGCCTTGATCGGCCGCGCGGAGATACCACCTGGCCCCTTCGGTCATGTCCTTGGGGACCATCTCACCGCTGAAATAGATCTGGCCAAGAGTGTACTGAGCTTCGCGGTGCCCCAGTTCTGCGGCGCTGGTTAGCCATTTGATCGCTTCGCCGGCGTTGCGGCCGGGACCGCTCATGTTGGTCATGGCAAGCTGATAGTGCGCTTCGGGAAACTGCCGGGCCGCGGCGTCGCGATACCACTTGAGGGATTCTTCCGTGCTTTGCGGAACGCCTTCGCCGGTGGCGTAAGCCTGGGCGAGATTGTATTGGGCGGAAGCGTCTCCCGCCGCGGCGGCTTTGGCATACCAGGCGGCGGCTTCAGTGACGTTGGCTTCGACACCTTCGCCGTATTTATAGCAATAGGCGAGGTCGTTCATGGCCGGGACGTGTTTTAGATCAGCAGCCTGGCGGAACATGCGTACGGCGGCCGTTTTGTCCTGATTGACGCCGGTGCCGTCGAAATAGCACCGGGCCAGGCTGTACATGGCGTTCACGTTACCGCCGGCGGCGGCAAGATCGTACCATTTGACTGCTTCACGCTGGTTTTGGGTTACCCCTTCGCCGTTGAAAAAGCAAACGCCCAAGCCGTATTGGGCGGCGTTGACGTTTTGGTTGGCCGCGCGGCGGAACCAATCCACGGCTTGCTGCTTGTCCATTTCGGTACCCAGACCGTTGTAATGGCAGTAAGCAAGGTTTGTTTGCGCGCCGGGATGGCCTTGTCCGGCAGCCAGGGTGTACCATTTGACGGCTTCGGCAAGGTTTTTTTCCACGCCAAGTCCGTCCTGATAGCACATTCCAAGTTGAAACTGGCCTTCAGGGTTTCCGCTGTTCGCAGCGGCGAGGATGGTTTCGCTGTATGTAACCTGTCCAAGCAGGATCGCTGAGATCGTCAGGCACAGCAGGGTAAAAAATATATTACGCATGAGGAACCTCCTAAATAAGGTTGAGACGAAACAGTTCTTAAGTGGTGGATTTCGTCAAGATAAATTTGTAAAGCGCAATGCTGGCCGCCTTTTCCACCACTTCCAGATGATCGAGCGCCGCGTTGGCTGAATCTCCGGTGCAAACTAGTCCGTGGCCTTGCCAGATCAGGGCTTTACGCTGTTTGATAGCCCCGAGGCTTCTTTCCGCCAATTCCTGTGAGCCGGGAGGAGCGGATGGCGGGGTGGCGATCCCTTCCGGCAAAAAAAGTTCCAGTTCGGCCAGGGATTCGCGCAGCAAAGCGTTCAGGGCCGTTTCATCTTTGTACGCGTCCAACTGGCTGAGCAGGACGATGCTGCTCGGATGGGCGTGCAGCACCACTCTATCGGCTCGGCCGGTATCCAGAAAATGCCGCTGCAGGAGTTTGTGGCAGCTCCATTCCGAAGTCGGTCTGGCCTCGGCGGGAAAGTACTCCTCGGCGGGTCCGTCAACCCGCAGGAGCAGCAGTTGGGAAATGGGCTCACGGGCCATCTGACGGTAGCGGCTGCCGCCACGCGAGACCAGATACCACTGGGAATCGCCGCCAAACAGTTCTGCGGCCTCGGTGCTCACGTTCACTGAGATATTGCCCGCGTTGGCTTCAGCCCAGCCACGCAGGTTTATCTGCTCCGCCACGGCGCGCAGCTCTTCCAGGAGGTCTGTGATCCGGCTGGCCAATGCGGTCAGTTCTACTGGCCTGGTTATTTCTTCTCTCCTGCGGCGCTGCGGGTGCGGCAGATCTTTTCCACTTCGCGGAAGTTCACCTTGCCGCTGGACATCATCGGAATGTCGTCAATCACGTAGAATTGACGGGGTACGGCGATGCCGGGCAGCTCTTTCTTGAGCTGTTTAAGCACCTTGTGCATGTCAAAATTACCATTGGCGACCGCGGCGACAACATCCGCTCCCTTGGTGGGATTGGGGATGTCCACCACGCAGCAGATCACGTCTTCCGGCAGCAGCCGGCTGAGCACATCCTCCACCTTCACCAGGGAAACCATCTCTCCGCCAACTTTCACAAAGCGTTTGAGCCGTCCGCGGTGCCAGAGGAAACCGTCTGTGTCGAAGATGCCGATGTCCCCGGTATCGTACCAGCCGTTGCGGATGCGCAGCGAAGTTTCCTCATAGTCGTTCAGATAGCCTTCCATCACCAGGTCACCTTTCACCAGGATCTTGCCTTCCAAATTGGGACCGAGAGTCTCGCCTGTATTGATGTCCTCGATGCGAACTTTCACGCCCGGCAGGGGCTTGCCGATGCTGCCCAGTTTGTGGGTGCCGGGCCGGTTCACGGAGATCACGGGCGAAGTTTCTGTGGTGCCGTAACCTTCAAAGATGGGAATGCCGTGCTTCTTCAGAAAACCATCGTAAACCTTGTCCTGCAGCTTATCAGCCCCGGCGATGGCGAAGCGGACGCTGGAGAAGTCACCAGGCTCGGATTTTTGCAGATATCCGTAGAAGAAGGCAGGCGTAGCGGCCATATAAGTAACCTTGTACTTGCGCACCAGCGAACTTATGGTCTGATACTCCAGCGGGTTGAAATGAGCTACCATGGTGTTGCCCAGGATCACTGGCAGCCACAGGTTGATGGTGAGCCCAAACACATGGAACAGGGGCAGCATGCTGATGCAGACATCCTCCGGATGCAGATCGAAGACCTGGCAGGCGGCCTCCACATTGCTGCCGATATTGAGATGGGTCAGTTGGACAGCCTTGGGTTCCTTTTCGCTGCCGCTGGTGAAGAGGACCACGCAGACTTCGCTCTCGGGGCCACTGTGCACAAGTGTTTTGAGAACGGGAAAAGGCAATTTGGAGAGTGCCGCGGCTTTGAGCTTGTCAACGATCGTAACTTTGGAGAGAATGTCTTCCACAAAGATCATATGGTCGATCGGCTCCAGATTAAGCTTATCAAGCAGCTTACGGCTGGTGAGGATGGTCTTGAAGCCGCATTTTTCCCGGGCGTAGAGGCAGTTTTCGATCGCGCCCGTGGAATAGTTTATCATCACGGGGATCTTGCCGTTCATCAGCGTGCCCAGAACGCCCAGCATACAGCCAACGGAGGTAGGCAGCAGGATGCCCACGTATTTGCCTCTGATACTGGCCAGGCTGCTTTTCAGGATCAGCGAGGCGATGAGCATTCTGCCATAGGTGAAATCCTGCCCCGTGGCCTGATCGTGGACCGCTGTCTTTTTGCCCTGTTGCTTGGCCGAAAGGATGAAGCGTTGATGCAGTTGCAGCATATTAACTCCTTGTTACTTGATGATATGCAGCCAATCGCGCAGCAGGAAATCCAGCCTGCCGATCAGCAGCGAGATACGGGCCATAACGGTGTAGCCGAAAGAGGCCCCGAAACTTACCATCAAAAACCAAATACCGATCTTGGAAGGCACTTTGAAAAAACCTTCCTGCTTTTTGCTGAAATAGAAGAAAAAGACGCCGCAGAGCGTGCCAACGATCACCATGATGCTGCCCACCACGTCCACCGGAGAGGCAAACTTGAAGGGATTGATCATCGTGGCGGCCATCTGCTCCACAAAGTCGGATTTGAAACTCAGCAGCATCGACATAGCCGCCGAGGTTCCCACCATCAGCGCCAGCGGGTAGCGGCTCAGCCATTGCAGCTTGGGAACCATGCGCAGCAGCATCATGATGCCCAGCAGCATCGGGATCAGCAGCACCCAGTTGGCGGCAAAATCCGTGAACAGCTTGTTGAACAGGTTGGGAATGAGGATGTTGTAGATGGTGTAAACCAGCCAGTAAGCGGCGGAGAGGCCCACGAAGACCTGCTCCGCGAATTTGTAGAAAGGGTTGTCTTTATACAGGAAACTGAAGATACTGAGCGTGAAAAAGGCCGCCAGCCAGATTCCAAACGTGGTCATGATTTCAGCCATTTCTTACCTCCTGCGCGAGTTTGTCGGCCTTGCGCTTTTTCCAGGCCCGCACGTTCCCGAAGAGGATCAGCGCCAGGATCAGAATGTGGGCAACGGACTGGGGGTTCATGCCCAGACTCGCCGTCCCTTCGTAACCCAACAGCAGTTCGTACTCCGCCGCGGCCTTCAATCCGCCCATCAGTCCCTGAAGCTGTTTCTGGTCGTTTACATATGGTAAAAAACCGGGCGCGCTGACGGCCGTGGTGCCGCCGGCCACCGGGACGTTGAATTTGCCATTGGCGGTCATGATCCAGTCGCGCAGTCCGGGATCGCCGGCTGAAAGTGAGATCACGTAGCGAATGTCCTTCAGGGTGCGCACCGGTATCAACAGCGGGATCTCTTCATACTTGAGGCCTGTGATGTCGGTGGGGAAGATGGCTTTCATGCTGCGCCCCATGCCCTGTATCGTTACCATACCTCCCGGTTTGTAGCCGAGGTTGATGTAATCTTCGCCGTAGACGTGTTTCTTCACCGCGGGGTTTTCCTCTTCCATCCTGGCTTGAACGTCCTTGAAGGCCATTTCAGCCACCTGCGGGCCCTGGGGCCACATCGCGGTGGCAACGATCTTGTGCCCCTTTTTCCAGGCGTGTTCGATTACAGCCTCAGCCATGGGCTGGAGCTCGGTGATCGTGGAGGGGTCGTAATCGAAGGATATGATCACGGGAACGCCCGCGGGCAGGGAATTCACCAGCTCATAAACTTGCTCGGTGAGCGGCGTACTTTGGGTTTTAAGTCCCAGTGGAAAGATTATCGGCAGCGCCACAGCCAGTACCAGCAGCAGAAACACGATTCTGCGCTCAATAACTGATCTCTCGGGCATCTTCATTTGCCGCCTCCCAGATAGGACCTTTCAATACCCAAAATGATGCGCAGCGATGCCCCCACGATGCCCAGCGCGGCACTGATCAGGATCGCCCGCTGCGCCGCGGTGTTGGGATACTGCATGATGAAGTTGGTGATCTCGGGAAGGCGCAGCCAACTGAGTGATTCCGGGATCCAACCCGTGAGCATGGGCGCGAAGCTGGTGCGGCCCAGCATCACGATCACGGCGGTGATCATCAGCAGATTGGACTCGAAGTTGCGAATGATGAAGGCCCGGTAAGCCGCGGAGGCAATGTAAAAGGCCAGCAGTGAAAACATGGTGGATGAGAGCGGAATGAAGGCGTTTTCAAAGAGGTAGTCGAAAGGCTTCACGCCCAGTTGGTTCACGATGCCCTGTCCCTGGCCCAGCAATCCGGGGGTTTTTTCCATGCCCCAGAACAGACCGAAGAACAGCATCAAGCCGAAGCTGATCAGCCCGGCCAGGTAGTATTGCCAGTTGGGGGCTTTTTCCGCCACCCGGGTCACGTTCATGCGCAGCAGACTGGCCTGACCCAGCAGGATGGCGAAGCTGGAGATGATCATGAACCAGTCGATGAGCGTGGATTCTATTCTGGGAAAGGGGTCCCGCGGGATGAAACCGGCAATCAGGATCACCACACCGGAGACGAAGGCTACGATAAGGGGGATATTGCGCTTCATGTTCAACTGCCTCCTTCAAAGAATTGCTTGAACCAGCCTGCCCCGATGATCTCCATGATCACTCCGGCCAGCACCAGTAGTATCACCAGCAGCTTGCCGAAATCGTGCCCCTTGAGGCTGCCGAGCTGCTGCGGATCGCGTGAAATGTAGGCCGAGGCGGCATAAAGCTCCTCGCCGATCAGCGTGTAATCGCAGGAGACAACGAAGAAGGGGATCTGATGCGGCTGACCGGTTCCGGCGGTCTGGATCGCCCCGGTGCCGAAGCCGGTCTCCGTGAGGATCAGCGATTCAGCCCAAAAAGCCCCCAGAAAAAAGTTCGCCGCGGGCTGTTCCCGCAGCATGATGCCGTCCACGCCGGCCACGAAGCCAAATTGGTCATCAGTCACGTAAAAAACGTTGTCTTCGCGGTAGGCGTCCGGTTTTCCCGCTTTCAGATAGGCTTCCTTCACGGTTTCGCGGGCGGCGGAAAGAACCATCGAGAAGCGGCATGGTACCAACAGATCGGTACCGTATTCCGCGGATTTATAGGCGAGGTGGCTGAGGATGTTCAGCGCCGCGATGGTCTGGATGTCGCCCAGATCGC
This sequence comes from uncultured Candidatus Cloacimonadota bacterium, assembly GCA_964631015.1. GTDB lineage: Bacteria > Cloacimonadota > Cloacimonadia > Cloacimonadales > Cloacimonadaceae > Syntrophosphaera. The sequence continues at coordinate 68,242 of CAZVXH010000001.1, forward strand.
TGATCCCAGGCACAAAGAGGATCGGCTTGCCCTTTTCAGTGGCGCGCCCGATCGCCTCGTCCATGCTGTCCAGTCCGCTGATGCGGCGGATGAACAGTTCTTTACCCCGGCGGGCGGAGAAGATGTAGTAGAGAATGGCGCCGCAGATCAGCACCAGCAAAATCAAAAGCGAGAGCTTGTTCATGTCGAACCATTGGGCCTTGGTACGCGCGGAGCCCAGATAGGTCAGGCTGTCGCCGCTGGACTGGTTGTACGCTATCAGGCGGTAGCGGTAATCCTTCCCGATCTCCAGGCTTGAATCGTTGTACTGACCGGCCTGTTTAAATTCTTTGAAAACCTCCTGATAAACGCCCAGAGAATCAGCTTTTTGCAGGCTGAGGGAATCCGTGCCGATGGTCAGATTCCATTTTACCAGCACCGCCGTCCCGTCGTCCCAGGGATTGTCCTGCACCGAAAACACTGGCTGCTCCGCGGTGGCTGCTGTTAGCACGCAGGCCAGCAGCAACAGCAGGCTGAAAAGTGTTCTTTTCATATCCGTCTCCTCGTTAGGGAGTCTTAAAACTTTGCCTGATGAAGTCGGTGGCGGTCACGATGGCCGCAACCTGCTCCGGAGTAAGGGCGTTCTGCCCGACCGAGTTCATCATGTCCCGAAGTTCCAGCACCCGCGTGTAGACCGGCGTTAACTGAGGTGAATCCAACAGCAGCAGATTGTCGGCCAGGCCTTCCCAGGCGGGGGATTTCAGCACCAGAGACTTCTCGGTGCTGTAATTTTTGGCGATCAGTAGGCCGATCTGGTTCACGGATTCAGTCCAACTGCCCAGGGCCGCCATGGTGTATACATCCCAGCGATCCTGATCCATCAGGTCTTTATCCGTGGTTGTCTGCAGATCGTAGAAAAGCTGTCGCGTCTGCTCCCAGTCACCGGCTGCCAGCAGCGGCTTCACGCTTTGCTCGAGTTTGTCCACCAAATTCGTTCGTCTTCGCATGCCGGGTTCAAGTGACTTTAGCTGCTCCAGCACGGAGACCAGCCAGGCGGAATTTCTGCCGGCCGCAGCAAGTTGCGCTTCCGCCACCAACGCGCCCCAGGCAAAGGCCGAACTCAGCGTGTCCTGCGAGGCAACTTCATAGCTGGTTGGCGTAAGCGTGGCCAAAACACCAGACTCCTCTTTGTCCAGGGCCAGAAACACTGCCTTGAACGATTGGATGGCATTGTATTCAGACACTTTGTCGGTGCCATCCGGCAGCTTGTTTTTTTCCCTGTCGCAGGAAACTCCGGTTAGGGCGGCCACTACAGCCAGCACGATGATCAGCAGTTTCTTCATCTCAAGTTCCTATTTCAATTTTGATGTCGCCGGCGTCTATCTTGTCCGGCACGGCTTTCAGCGGTTCACGAGTGTGAAACCATTCTCGGCGGTCACCGCGTGAATGTCAATCAAAAATTTGTTCTGCCGTATTCAGCGTTCATGGTTTGGCCGCCCGGCATTCTGCGCAAAGATGGTGGCGGCAGTAGCGGTGAAAGATCTCCATCAGCCCCTGCTGCAGCAGGGTTTTGCTGTTCACGGACTTCATATGCCCAGGACTCAGATAGCGGGCCATGAAACGGGTCACGTGGTTATCCTGTAAAGCCGGGAATTCCTTGTAGTAGCGGATTATTCGTTCCCGGGTCTCGGTGTCGGAATGTTTTTCGCAGTACATGTAACTCACCGGCAGAAAGATGTTCACGTAGATGTTGCCCAAGAGTCCTTTTCCCGGCCGGGGTAGTTTTTCCGAGCCCGGTAGCGTGGCGTCGGCAAAGATCCTGGCAAAGTCCTGAAACACTTTTTTACCCTCGGATTTACCGGCTAGCACCCTTTCCCGAAAAAACTCCATCAATCCCTGCTCCGCGGTTCTATGGATCAAACTGGTCATGGCGAAAACGCGATAGATGGGATGGCTGAGCGGACGGATGCGAAACAGCTGCCAGTCTATCTGCAGCTTTCGCGCGAAGAAGGACTGCTGCTCATACGCCTGGATAAGCAACTGGCGCAGCTTCTCGTCCAGCTGCTTGCCGCAACGCTCGAGCAGGCCGCTGCTGCAACACAGGATCGCTGCCAGCTCCACCGCGCTGAGGCCTTCCCGCTGCCAGGCCCGGATGTCGTTCAGAGGGATCGCCTGCGCCAGGCTGAGCAGGTTGTGCTTGTTTTTTTCGTAACCCAGCGCCTCCATCATTCCTTCGTACAGCACCTGGTCAAAATCGCTCAGCATCAGGGCCGCGCTGAAACGCCGGGCCTTGTTCTTGAAGCGCCGCAGACCCCAGGCGCTGAGGATGCTTTCCAGATTGTCGTTATCCACCGCGGAAAGCAGGTCGCAGTAAGTGCTGCGATCTTCCTCGGAAGCTGTTTCCGGTGTCTCCAGCAGTTTGCGGATCTCGTCACTGACCTGGGTTTTGAGCTCCAGGATCTCGATCGCCCCGCCGTCTTCCTTGATCGTGAACTTCTGCGGGCCGGCGTTCATCACCACGTGCAGGATCACGTTGTTGTAATAAACGTCCTCGTGATGCTCGTGAGCGGTCCAGTCGTAACTGTTCACGTGGATCTCCACGTCGCCGCGTAAAATTTCGCCGTCCAGATTGACGATCACGTTGCGGAAATCCGGGCCCCGGGCGGTGTTGAACTGTCCCTGATAACTCACCTGCACGTTTTTGCCGCTCACGGTTTTCAGCGGCGTGAGCAGATGCCCGGCGTCCCAGATGTGATACAGGAATTTTTCTTCCACCGACGCCTGCTAATAGTAGCGCTGCAGCATCCGGTAACGCTGCCGCGCGGAACGTGATCTGCTGTAGGTTTGGGGAGTGTAGTCCACCGGATTGGTGAGGATGCTGATCAGCCGCATCGCCTGGTCCTGGCTGAGTTCGGAGCTGCTTTTACCATAATAGTGTTGTGACGCTGTTTCTATCCCGTAAATGCCCTTGCCCCATTCCACATAGTTCAGATAAAGTTCCAGCATCCTGTCCTTGCTCATGATCGCTTCCATCAGCAGGGTCACCTGCGCCTCCAGATACTTGCGCAGATAGTTGCGGTCAGTGGTCAGGAAGATGGTTCGGGCCACCTGATTGCTGATGGTGCTGGCCCCAAAGCGGATCTCGCCGTCTTTCTGGTTTCGTCGCCAGGCTTTTTGGATCATGTCCCATTCGAAGCCGAAATGCTCGTAATAATTCGCGTCTTCCAGGGAGATGGTCATCTTCACCGTGCGCCGGGGAATATCCTCCAGCTTGATGTATTCGCGTTTGTGCCAGTCGTAACCCCGCACCAGCAGGCGTTGCAGCATCAGCGGAGTGAGGGGGGGATTTACGAAGCTGTAGAGCAGGCAGAACATGGCGATGATCGCCCAAAAGCCCAGATGGGCAAAGAGGACGCCGCGCAGGATGCGTACTGTCCAGTGGCGCTTACGCTTCATTGCTTGTGAGGCCCGACGGTGGGATGATCCGCCGCGGCTTGATCAAAGCCCGGCGGTTTGCCGGGCTTCCCGGCCAGGAGCGTGGCCGAATCAGTCTTTGGACTTATCCTTGCTTACGAGAGCGGCCACACGCGCTTTGCGGCGGGAGGCGGTGCGTTTGTGGATCACACCTTTTTTGGCGGCTTTGTCCAGCTGAGAATAGACCTTGTTCAGCAGGGTATCCTTTTCTTCGGGGGTCATGTCGGTGCGGATCTGCTTGTCAAGGGTCCTCAGAGTGCGTTTCACATAGTTGTTGCGGGCCTGACGCTTGGCGTCGGTCTTCATTCTTTTAATTGGCGACTTGTGTTGGGGCATCTTTTCCTCTTGTTATGTTAATCGTATGAATCCAAAATAAATGAGGCCTTTTCTTGTCAACCCTTTTTAACTCCTTTTAGCGCGGAAATTAGCTTTTCGGCTTGATGTTGAGCGCTCAGATCACTGGTATCAGACTTGTTTTTTATGCTCTTACCAGATTTCCAAGCCGCCCACTGAGAAGCCAGAAATTCCGCCGCCGCGGACTCTTCGTTGATATCGAAACAGGCTCCGGCATTGTAAATTCTGATCAATTCCTCGGCTTCGCCGCCACGCGGGCCCAGACAGAAGATCGGTGTTCCGGAGGCGATGTACTCGAACAGCTTGGTGGTTAGCATGCCCTCGAAACCCTCGTAGTAATTGATCAGCAGCAGCAGCAGTTCGCAGTCCGCCATTTCGCCCAATGCCTGCTGATGCGGCACAAAACCTTTGCAGGAATAGTTCCCAGGTATTTCCACCTCCAGCAGCTCCTGCCGCTCAACACTTATCTTGTTGCCCACGCAGATTAGCTCGAAATCTCCTTCCGGAAAGGCTTTCCGGATCAATCTGGCCGCTTCTGCGAGCTTCTGGCCCGCAGTGAGGTTGCCCACATATTTGATCCTGAACTTCTCCTTTCCGATAACCATATCGCTTGTCACTGCGGCTTTTCGGCCGGCGTCATAGCCGTTGTGGACCACCAGCGTGTTACGGCTCGGAAGCTGTTCCGCCAGATGTTTCGAGATCACGATGTTGAGGTCAGCGGACTCCGCGACTTTGCGTTCCAGAGCACGGTGCCGGCGCATGCTCCAGCCGCTGGGGGGATTTAGTTTCAGATAGTACACTGTGCTCCAGGGATCGCGCCAGTCGGCGATCCATCTGATCCCGTGCCTCTTTTTCAGCGCCAGACCGATCAGATGCGTGGAGTGGGGCGGACCGGTTGTGATCACGAGGTCGATGGGATGGGAGCGCAGAAAAGCTGTCGCGGTCTTCAGCGCGGAGGGGTTCCAGAATCTACGGGCATCCGGGATGATCAGGTTCAGCCGCGCCCAGATCAGCGCTTTCTGGAGAAATCCTGTGTTTTTGCCGGTGCTGAGGTCTCCGTATGGCACGGAACTTTGCTTACCAAACAGAGTTTTCCAGAGTTTGGCCGCGCTCGGCGCGCCGCTGCGCATAACCTTCACTTGGGGCGGGATCTCCTCTGCCAGGCTGGGATCCAGCACCGGGTAGTCACCCCCCGCGGTGGTCAGCACAGTCACCTCAAATCCTCTCTCCACCAGCACCGGCAGCCATTTGTGCCATCTCTGCACAGCCGCGCCGCCGCAGGGCGGAAAGTAGTAGCTGATCAGCAGGATCCGCATCATGCTTCCAGGATCAGGGCGGCCAGCTTCGGCCAGGAAAACTTCTCTATATAGGAAGGGATGCGGGCGCTCATCCGCGCGTGCAGGTCCTCCTCAAAATAGCGGATCAGAGACGCGGCCAGGGCTTCCGGATCGTTCGGCGGCACCAACAATCCGGTGTCGCCAGCGCTGACGTATTCGCTCAGGCCGCCCACATCGGAGGCGATCACCGGCATCTGAAAACTGTAGGCCGTGGCGATCACGCCACTCTGGGTGGCGCTTTTGTAGGGCAGCACGCAAACCTGCGCCTGCCGGAAAATCGCGGCGATCTCGCTGTCGGTGATATAATGGAACCGCGCGTCCACCGCCTCGCCCAATCCCAGTTCGCGGATCAGGTGTTCGTACATATCCGCCTTGCCGTACACCTCGCCGGCGATGATCAGCTTTAGCTCCGGGATTCGTCTGCGCGCCTGTTTGAGCGCTTTCAGCAATACGTCCAAACCCTTGTAAGCCTTGATCAGTCCAAAAAACAGGGCCGTCGGCTGTTTCGGAGGGACAGCGACGGGTTTATCCCAACCTGAGCTGTAACAGTCATAGATGGGGTGGAAGCCCAGCAATCCTTTTCGGGAAATGGCCACCGGCATTTTCCGCTTCAGATCGTTCAGGCAGGCACTGGAAAGCAGCACGATCCGCTCGCAGTGCTTAAAAAATTGTTGTGAGAGCAGATCGGCACCGGGCCATTTTTCGTGGAAATCGATGTTGTGGGCCAGACAGATCTTGCGCGTATCCGACAAGCGTTTGTAGATCCAAGCGTAGGAGGGAGCGAACCAGGGCAGAAAATACGAGGTGATCAGCAGGTCGGGCTGGAAATCCCGAATGCTGACCACAGCATTTTTCCAGGTGTGGGGTAGATAGGGCGTGAATACCCGTTCCACCGGAATGTCGTGAATGTCCGAAAATGTTGTGGTCTGCTCACCCCCCGGGAACAGCAGTTGGGGATACTGCCGCTTGAAAGTGTACATCCGCACTTCATGCCCCTCGCGCAGAAACTCCCGCGCCAGCATCAGCGCGAATTGTGAGATCCCGCCCCGGAAAGGCGGCGCTGGGCCCAACAGCGCGATCCGTTTCATCAGTTTCTGCTCTGCATGAAGAAGCGTTTTACCACGTCCGGATCGTTGTATTTGCCGAACAGCGTCATCAGTTTCAGCCGCACTTTCACGCCTTTAAGATCGCCAGCCAGGATGCAGCCAAGGTCGGCCAGATGCTTGCCGCCGCCTTCATAGCCGTATTCTGAGAGTACCCGGCCGGTGTAGGTGCGCGAACTTATCACCACCAGAATGTTTTTGTCCAGGGCGGCTTTAATATCCGGGATCAGGCTCTGGGGAAGGTTTCCGCGTCCGAAGGCTTCGATCACGATGGCCTTGGCGCCACCCATGATCGAGCTTTGGATGTATTTTCCGTCCATGCCGGCCACCGCCTTGATCAGATCCACCGCGGTCTCCAGCTTGTCCGTCCACACGTTTTCCCGGAACAGCGCGCTGCGGTGGTACACGATCGCGTCCGGGTCCACGCTGCCCAGCGGGCCGTAACCCACACTGCGAAAGGCGTCCACCTTGCCGGTGTCGGATTTCACCACGTCCCGCGCGGTGTGGATCTCGTCGTTCATTACCACCAGCACACCTTTGTCGGCGGAATCGTGGTGGGATGCCACTCTCACGGCGCCAATGATGTTGCGCGGCCCGTCCAAACCGATGTCGCTGCCGCTGCGCATGGCGGCAGTGAACACCACCGGCTTGCGGGTTGTGAGCACCAGATCGCACAGAAACGCCGTTTCCTCCAAAGTATCCGTGCCGTGCGTGATCACCACGCCGTCGTAGTCTATGATCTTCAGGTCGATAAGTTTGGCCAGGTCCAGCATCATTTGTGGTGTGATATACGGACTGGGCAGGTTCAGATGATCCATCACCTCCACGTTCGCCACGCTGTCCAGCTGCGGAAACTCGCGCAGCAGGTCCGCCAATTCAGAGCTGGGAACCACACCCAGCGTGCCTTTGGAGGACATCGAGATCGTGCCTCCGGTGAGGATGATTAGAATGTTCCTTTTGATCGTTTCTTCGTTCATTTGTGTTCCCGGTAGATTATGGGATCGCTGTATCCGGCTTCGGAAAAGGCTTTCAGGCGCAGGCGGCAGCTCTCGCAAACTCCGCAGGCGGCCTCGTTTTCAGCGTAACAGCTCCAACTCAGTTCAAATGGCGTGTTCAGTTCCCGCCCCAGCTTCACGATCTGCGCTTTGCTGTGGTGCAGCACCGGGGTAACGATCCGGATCGGCCAGGCATTTTTTCCGCCGCTGGCTATCACCTTGGCAAAGGCCTCGAAAAACACTTCCCGACAGTCCGGATAGCCGCTGCTGTCTTCTTCCACCGCCCCGATGTAAATGGCATCCGCTCCGATCACTTCGGCCCAGGAGACGGCCGCGCAGAGCAGATTGGCGTTGCGGAAAGGAACGTAGGTGGCAGGTATGAAGTTGCCTGGGTCTTGGGTGGGAATCTGCAGATCCGGATCGGTGAGAGCTGAGCCGCCGATCCGCGCCAGCCAGTCCCAATTCAAGATCTCACTGCGCCGGGGCCGATAATACGCGCTGATGGCTTCGAAACAATTCCGTTCCCGAGCCTGGGTCCGCTGACCGTAACTCACGTGCAAAAAATTAAGCTCATCGCAATCCCGCGCCGCCACCGCCGCGCTCACCAGACTGTCCATTCCTCCGCTCACCAAAACTACCGCTCTGTTCATCCTTTTATCCACGCCAATCTCTTTTTCTTTTCATCTTCGCGCGTGGGGCGCTTTGTGTCAAGTCCGGATTTTACCCCCTCGCGTATTTATATCCCTCAAAACTCACCCCAGATGGGAGCCACGGACTTATTTCCCCTCGTTCCGCCCTGTGCCGCTGGGGAGATCAGTACGTGAGCCGGCCCAGCTGAACAGATCTATTACAGGCGGGTATCACAAAATATATTCGCGCACATAATCAGCTGTCCGGCATTGAGATAGCCATCGATAGGGCACCGCAAGCGCAAGGACGCGTAAATTTCCTCTTGACAAAAAAAGGGGCTTTCGAAAATCTGTCTGAACGTGCGCTTGTGATTCGCAAATTTCGGCGCCAAGATCTTTATCAGAACATAGAGTGGGAATGAGAGGAAAAGCTCTTGTCAATTCAATCATTATAAATGATGGAGAGTTTGATCCTGGCTCAGGACGAACGCTGGCGGC
>CAZVXH010000002.1:0-64574 GCA_964631015.1 uncultured Candidatus Cloacimonadota bacterium
ACTCCTGGGAAATGAACTGGATGGGCATGGTGGACCGCCAGAGTTTCGACAACCTCGCCAATCCCGATGGAATGGTGATCTTCGCCGCCTCCTGCTACAACGGCATGATCGACAGCAACCAACAGTGCCTGGCCGAATACGCCCTCCAGAAAAAGGCCGTGGCCGTCACCGGAGCCACCCGCACCGGCTGGTACAAGATTGGCTGGGCCAATCCCGGCTGGGGCGGGATCACCTCCTACAACCACCACTGGCTGGAAAACTATGCCAACAACGGCATGTCGGTCGGAGCCGCCCAGGCTTGGGCCAACCTCACCCACAGCCAGTACTATCTCTTTGGTGACCCCGTCGATTCTGGTGGGATCATCTACCCGGAGCTGCAAAACGTTTACACCTACCTGCTCTTCGGCGATCCGGCCGTGGGTTATATCGGCCAGGATAATTACACCAGCGGCGAGATACTGGTCTACGAACCCTTCCACCACAACGGCCTGCCCATCGTTGAAGCCCTTGATCTGGCCCACTTCAACGTGATCTACACGAACAAACTCATCCCAGATTACGACTATATCAACCAGTTCGAAGCGGTCTTCTGCCTCTTTGGCTGGGGCGACACGGCTTACATCCTGAACCCCGATTCGCTGGACTACGCCCTGCTGGATTCCTACCTCAACGGCGGCGGCAAGCTCTATCTGGAAGGCGACGTCGGTTGGAACCCCCAGGATCCTTTCTGGGCCAAATTCGCCACCCACGCCCCGCTGGACAGCCTGGCCTACATTGAAGACCTGCAGACCTTCCAGGCCGGCCACGTCTACACCTGGGGCTATGACGACGCGGCCGACCCCTACACCCAGGCGCTGCTCCCCACCAATGCCTCCGCCGAGGTTTTTTTCAGCACCCAAAACCTGCAACACCCCGACCATCCCGTCGCCATCCTGCATGACACGGACACCTACACCACCGTGGCCTCTTCCTTCGCTTTGGCGGATGTGGACGACAGCCCCGCTTACTCGAGTAATTTCCGCTTCATGCTGGGAACGATTTTGGACCGCCTGGGCGTGATCTCTTACCTTCCTTCCGCCAGCGACGATTCCCAGATCCCTTCAGCCTCGCTCTCCGCGCGGGTTTATCCCAATCCCTTCGCCACCGGGATGTCACTCCGGGTTGAACTGCCCAAAGCCACCGCGGCCAGCCTGGACATCTACAACCTTCGGGGCCAGAAAGTACGCTCCCTCAGTTACTTGTCCCTTGCAGCCGGAACCCATGAACTGCTCTGGGACAGCCGCGATTTCCAAGGCGACGCCGTCTCGCCCGGCCTCTATTTCTGGCGGCTCAAGGCCGGCGGAAATTCCCTCAGCGGCAAGATGCTCAAACTGGCGGAATGATACCTACAAAGCTTTTGGAGTTCATTTGGCCTGGACGGTTCCCACACCCATCCTCCCCGACCCAACGGACTTCATAAGGATTGCGAACCAGCCCTGAATAATTATCGATCGAGAGGTACATCATGTTTAACACCAAGCGTTTCGCCCTGCTCTTTGTCCTGCTGGCCTGCGCCCTCGCCGGCCTCGCCGCCCTGCCCCCGCTGTTCACGCGCCAGGGCAATCCGGAACTTTACGGCTCCCTCCGCGGGAAAGCGCTGGACAACCTGACCAAGCTGGACCGTTCCCATACCAGGGAATACCGGCGCCTGCTGGAGGAACAGGACGACGTTCTGATGGCCTATCTGCTTGCCTACGAAAGCGATGCCAATCTCCAAATTGCCCGGCCTGCTGATGTTCTTTCCAATTATCTGCACATCCGCTCCCTCCTCAACAACCGCGGAACCACCCTGGATCCGGAATTTTACCTTTCCTACGTGGCCAAACAAACCGTTTCCGACGAACGCATCGAAGCCTATCGCGAAGCTCTGCTCAAAGACGGTCTGCGCGAGATCCTGGACGGCAGCACGGATGAACTGGACCTCTACCGCAAGGTTAGCCTATGGTGCGTGGGACGCCTCAAGTTCCAGCCCACCTCCGGACGCGACCAGAGCCCGCTGGATATCACCCAAAAAAGCCTGCTGGGACGCTGCGAGGAGATGCAGATCCTCTTCGTGGCCGCGGCCAGAACCGTCGGCTTGCCCGCCCGGCCGGCCTCCACGCCCTGGTGGCCCCATCAGGACAACAACCACGCCTGGGCTGAAGTCTGGCTGAACGGCGCCTGGCACTACACCGGCGACATGGACGCCGCCTATCACCCCGACCAAACTTGGTTTTCCGGCCTTATCGACAAGACCGTGCTGATCCTCGCGGACGGCTCTTTGCCCGCGGCTGGCGATGAAGTGCTGGTCCGGGGAAAGTACGATTGCGTGATCAACTCCATCCGCAACTACGCCGGCGAAAGAACCCGCTCTCTTACCATTCAAACCCTTGACGAACAAGGACTTCCGCTTCCGAACACCAGCGTCGGCGTGATGGTGGTGAACTGGGACGCCCTGCGTCCGCTGATCTGGCTCAAGACCGATTCTGCTGGCCAGTTCACCCTCTCCGTGGGCCGCGGCGCCTTTTACCTGGCTGCCGAAAAGGACGGGAGACGGGCCCTTGAACTGGTCCCCTCCAGAGACAGCACCCTGATCAGCTGCGACCTTAGCCTGAAAAGCGGGCCCCTGGCCGATCGCGACGACCGGCTGGTCTATCCCTCCAATCCCTTCGAGTGGAAACAGGCTCCGGCGAGCTGGGACGAAGGCGTGAAGCGGGAAAAAGACCGCTGGAACGCCGTGGACCAAAGCTGGGCCAGGATCACCGCCGCCAGGGCTGATTCCCTTACGGCTGATTTTGTCCGGGCCGCCCGCGGGAATTATGCCCAGGCGCTGGAATTTCTGCGCCGCTATCCCCAACCCTACGAATGCTTTCTGGACGATTGCCTGGCCGAAGAATGGGGTATCATGGACCCCAAATTCCTCTGGCAGGCCAGTGCCGATCAGATCGAGGCCGTCTATCACGCCTACCTCTACTTTGAAATGGAGGATTTTGGCACCCAGGAACTCGCCGCGCTGGTCTCTCCCTCTGTCCGTTACGAGGAACTGCCCCAGCCGGTGGAGTATGTGGACGGTGTTCCCAGCTTTTATCCCCGCTCCTTTTTACAGAAAGGCTACACCAAGCTCGAACGCCTGAACCGAGCCGCGCGCTGGCTGAAACGGAACTACAAGCTCAACCCCGACAAGGCTTTGAGCGGACTGACCCCGCTTCACGTAACCCTTGGCCAAAAATACCTCAACAACGCTCAGTACAAGCAGCTGGGCGTCAGCCTGGCCCGCGCCAACGGAATTCCCGCCGACTACTCCTACCGCGCCAACCTCATCCACGTAGTGTACGACAACGGTGACAGCGGCTATTACGACCTGGAGGCCTGCGCTCCGGAAGCGGATCCCGCTGAAGAGGAAGCTTTTACGAACCTTACCGTGCTCGTTTCCGACGAAACCGGCGCCCCCCTGTACCCCTATGCCAACGCCGTGATTATCCTCTCCGATATCCGCGCGGGAGACTATTCCTGGCTGGAGGGTTATTCCGGAGAGGATAAAGGCAACGGCGTGCAAAGTTTCCGGGCGCCCAAGGGTGAATACTATCTTTCCACCAACTACCGTATCTCCGACAGCCAAACCGCTTTCCAGACCAAACATCTGGACCTCTCCCAAGCCGACAGCCTCAGGGTGGAGATCTTCCTGAAAGACTATCCCCGCGGCTGGAACAACGGCGTCTATTACCTGATCACGGACCTCCTGACTGAGGCGGACACCGTCGGCGTTGGCATCTTCCTGATCGGTAACCACGACCAGGAAAACAGTATCCGCCTGGCCGAAAAACTGCGCGCCCTGGGCCAAAAATTCCTCTGGGTGGGTTATGAGCCGGCTCCGCAACCCATTGAAAACTATGTGGTAAGCACCCTCTGGACCCAGTGGGTGGCGGAGGACCAACGCAACCGCGTGCGGACCATCACCCTAACCCTCAAAAATGGCAAGTGGGACAGCTACGAAGGCCTCTGGGACCGCTTGCCGGAGTAAGCTAAACACTCTGGTTAGTGCTTCCCCAACTCCTTAAACCGCGCTTTCCGGGCCGGATTACCTTGCTCGGCCCCAAGCCCCAGCCTGTTCGCCTCCTGTCCACATCCCATTGAGTTCCCGTTCAGCCAATGGGTTGTTAATGGGAGGCGAATGAGATGCGAATGGGTTGTGGCTTGGGGCGGGGCCTCGAGCGAGAGCTTTGAAGCTGGTAAGAGCGACGCGGGAGCAGCGACACAAGACACATTACCCCCCCCCTCCGCGGCCTGCCATTCCGGGGAAGCGTGCGTCAGCACGCGGGGCACCGGAATCCAGCCCTCGCGGGAATAGCCCTGGGAGGGTGTCGACTCAGACTGCGTCTGGGTCGAACCCGACTTGGAGGTGAAGCTGTTTTGGTTTGACCGTCTGGATTCCTGGGCCCCGGGGGCTGAAGCCCCCACCCCGGAATGACAGGGCTGGGCTGGGTGGTGGATAGGTCTGGATTCTTGGGTCCCTACCCCCGAATGACAGGGCTGGGTTGATGAAAGGACTGGATTCCGGGGCCCCTACCCCGGAATGACAGCCAGGAACCCCACCCTGAGAAAGGCAGCCCGGCGCCAGCAGTGCTCAGAAGCCGTAAAAGATCCCGGCGATGGAGGCTTCCAACTGGTTGTCGCGGATACTGTTGTAGAGAGATTGGGGTATGGTTCCAGAGAAACGGCCTGTCCTGCCGGGTTCCAAGGATTCGATTTCTTCCAGATAGAGTTTGAGGGGCACGGCCAGTTCGCCGAGTTTGAGCGAGATGCTCAGCACGGGGAACGAGCCCACGTTGAGCAGGTCCACAGCGATCTGCGGCGCGCCGTATTCGCTTTCCAGGGTCTCCCAAGACCAGTATGGGTCTTGGTTTTGGAGATCGTATTCGTTCCAGACCTGGGCATAGCTGGCGTCGTAGAAATCGCGGAGCGAGGCTTCGGTGAAGTTCTGGACCAGTTCCTCCGGCAGGTCGATGTCCTCAAAAGTGTCGCCCAGGGAGCAGTTCCAGATGTTCAGCAGGTAGGTAACAAAACTCTCGGGAAAGCGGTCGATGCTGTTTCTACCAACCTCGTCCCGGCCGTAACTGAGGGCGGAGAGGCCGCCGAGCAGGCAGAGGGCCAGCAGCAGCAGGAGAAGTTTTTTGGTCATGAAAACCTCCAATAGAATTGGTTGCGGGATGGGCCGGTCATAGCTTCCGGCTGGTTTCGAGGCGCAGGCACAGGGCCTGTTCGATCTCGTGTTTGTGAAGGTGGGCATAGCGGGAGAGTTCCAGGCTGGGGGGCAGAACGCCTTTAAAGATAAGGTACTCGCCGTTGTAGAGGCGGGCTGTTTTGCCCCAGAGCGAACTCTCCAGCGCCAGTTCCCAGCCGTTTTGGCCGCGGGTCAGCTCGTACCAGTTACTTTGCAGTTCCAGTGCCTTCCTGAACCTCTCTCTGGCAATGTGTTCAGGGACCTCGATGTCCATCATGACTTTGGAAAAACTTACCAGTTCGGCGTCGTCCGCTTTGGCGAGCTGCCGCTTGGAACAAGGCCGTTCACTGGCAGCGTAGCATTCGCTCGGGTGGGACTCAGGCCGAAACTCCTGACGCGAGCGCAAGGACTGAGCCTCCTCTCGCAGTTCAATCTGGGGGATCCAGAGCGAAACGCCGGGTGAACGCACGGAAGGGGTCCTGTAGGCGCAGGTGAGTTCGTGTTCCTTGATCCGGAACTGGGCCCTCAAGCGACCGATGTGTTCCCAGTAGAGGGGTTTTCCGCTGAAGAGGTTGCCCTGGGCGGAGCAGGAACCTTCGATCTGGAGAAAGGTGTAGGCGTCGGTTTCGTCCAGCACCACACTGTCGCGGATCTGTTCCCGTGAGAGGGTGAAAGAGTTGTCCAATTCGGCGATGTATTCGCCGTTGGCGCCCATGAATCCGAGGTCGAACCAAGTTCCGAACTGCGTGAAAGTGCTCACCTTGAGGGCGGTGTAGCGTTCCGCGTCGATCTGCGCGACGATCAGGTAGAGAATGAGGAAATCGCCGTCATCGAGCAGGCGGACGCTGCCGAAGAGACGTTCGGGCGAAAACTGGAGCGGATCAACGGAGGCGGTTTCCAATGGCAGGGGCGGGCTTTCGGGCAGGGTGAAAGGTACAACCCGTTCCGGGCGGACCGACTCCAGGTACATCTTCCAGAGAATTTCGCCGTGGCTGTCCAGCGTTCTAATCATTCTTTACTCACCTCATGTCTCTATATGTTTCCTGCACCGGGGTTTCCTGACACAATTGTGGCAGCCAGAGCAGGCTGAACAGCCTCGCGACCTCTGTGGAAAAGCCTTTCTCGGCTACATAGGCGAGCAGTTTGTGGCGGAGGCGGGAATGGATCTGGTCGATGTTGGCGTTGGTTTCCCGGGCCAGACGTTGAGTGGGGCGGTCCAAAAGCACCTCGCAGTAATGGCAGAGGGCGTTCAGATGGCGGGGGAGCCAGTCCTCCCTCAGGCGATCGTAAAGCTCGCGGGCACGGGCACGGGTTTCAATCTGGGCGATGATCTCGGCAAGGGTTTGGGGGGCGGCCGGGCGCGGAGGGAGGCCAAGGTAGTCGGGAAAGTCGCCCCAGCCGTCATCTTCGGAGACGAGGTCCGGCGGCAGGGTCCCCCCTTTTTGCCAGAGATCGTCGATCACCTCTTTGTTGCAGAAGATGAGGTTGTTTTCCAGCACCCGGTAGAAATAAGGATAGAAGGCTGTGGAGCCCTGCTGGATCCTCGCGTTGAGGATGTTCCGCTGGGGTTTGAGGCGGGCATAGACTCCGGCGGCGCGACTGGTGAGGGTTTCCCAGAAGTCCTGGCGGCGGCGCTGGCAGAGGTCGCGGATGAGGTTGTTCTGGGCTGGCCGGACCTTTAGGATGAAGCAGATCAGGCACCAGATGCCCTCTTCGGTTTCCTTACCGGTGGCGTCCGAGCGCAACAGCTCCCATATCCCATTGAGCAGGATCGTGAAATCCAGGCTGAGGCCGGAATTTTGGTTCAGCCATCTCTGGTAGCGCGCTTGATCCGGAGGCATCTTCCCCTGTCACCTTGCAGACTCGGTGGGCGGGTTCCGCCCGACCTCACGCAAGTCTCGCCGGCGTGATTTTTCTGTCAATCAAAATAATTTGTCAGCCGGGCCCCGCCCCGACGCATATACAAGTTTGGGAGGCCGCGAGCTTCCCGGTTTCAAACGATCATACTTATGGAGGTAAGATAAATGAAACAGACACTACTCAAAAATCTGGAGGATTACCGCTGCGCGCCGGGGATTTCGGCGCGGGGTCTCACCCTTATTCCGGTGGTCCGCGAGGGAGCCGCGTCGGCTGCCTATCATTCACTGCGTCAAGCTTTTGCAAGCGGGGCGGTTCAAATCACCGAAGTCAGCGTGGGCGGCAGTGTGCCGAACCTGAAAGTGATCAACCGGGGCAAGCTGCCGGTGCTGCTGCTGGACGGGGAAGAATTGCGCGGAGCCAAGCAGAACAGGGTGCTCAACGCCAGCGTGCTGGTGCCGGCGGCCAGTGAACTGGTGATCCCGGTGAGTTGCACGGAGGCGGGGCGCTGGAGCTATCACCGGCCCGATTTCGAGGAATCCGGCAACGTGATCGCGGCCAGCATGAAACCCGGCAAGATGGACACGGTGAGCCAGAATCTCAAGTGCAGCAAGGTTTTCCAGGCTGACCAAGGCGCCGTCTGGGATGACATCGAACAGCTGCAAATGAGGATGGGCGAGCGGTCCAGAACCTCGGCGATGGCGGATGTCTACGCGTCCCGGAAGGCCAATCTGGAAGTGTTTGAACGGGTTTTCCACTTTCCGGAACTGGCCGGCAGCCAGTGCGGGATACTGGTGGAGAATGGCGGCAGGTTCGCCGGACTGGAGCTGGTTTCAGATCCCGCGGTCTGGCAGGATGTGAGTGAAAAGATCGTCCGCAGCTACGCCATCGAGGTGGTCGACAGGCCGGAGGGAGAACCCCGGCGCGTGGAACCCGCGGGAAACGAGATCGGACGACTCTTTACGGATCTCACTTTGGAAGGCTTCAAGAGCGTGGGCCTGGGCGACGACCTGCGGTTTGAGAAAGCGGAGTTGATAGGTTCGGTGTTGATTTGGGAAAAACAGTTGGTCCATCTGGCCGCCTATCCGCGCGCGACCAGAAAGGAAGATGTTCGCTACCACAGCCCCAGATACCGGAATTAAGCGCTTAACAGGGCATTCCTGGCAGGCGGCAGGGCGTTCGGAGATCCGGACGCCCTGTTATTTAACCTGGTAACGATTTCAGCAGACCAGATCGCTCAGGCTTGCATCCCTACCGCTTGGGTCAGCCCGGAAGGGTAAGTCCAGGATCGAAACAGCTTGCGCACCCGGATTGAAAGAGAGGCATCAGTAATATTCGTAGCGGATGCTGAGGCTGAAATTTTCGGTTCCTTTATCCTGGGTGGAAGTGAACTCCGTGAGGTTGCCCGCGGCGTCG
This sequence comes from uncultured Candidatus Cloacimonadota bacterium, assembly GCA_964631015.1. Lineage (GTDB taxonomy): Bacteria > Cloacimonadota > Cloacimonadia > Cloacimonadales > Cloacimonadaceae > Syntrophosphaera. Next base: position 8,513 of record CAZVXH010000002.1, read on the forward strand.
GTTTTGTATGAATAAACGGTGGTGATCTTGTCGTTGGGCGAAGTGTAGAGCACTTTGCTAAGGCGGCCCTCGGCGTCGTAACTGTAGCTGTATTTGCGCATTAGGTTGCCTTGGGGGTCATTGATGGTGCTTTCTTTCAGCCGTCCGTCCGCGTCCAAAACGTTCGTGGTCTTTTGGGTGGGGGCGTCGTTCAGATAATCCTGCAGGATGGTGACGGTGTTCTTCTTGGCATCGTGGCTGTGTTTGGCGGAGTTTACGAATTTCCCGTTCTGGTCTTTCTTCTGGCTGGCGATCAGCGTGCCCTGGCGGTCGTGGAAAAAGATCTGATCGCGGTTGCGGCGGCTGGGGAGGGCAAAATTGATGGCGATGCTGTAGCCGTCGGCGGTGTAGGTGTAGAGGTGCTCTTTGAAGATGGCGCCCGCCTCATCGAAGAAAACGATCCGGCTGAGGTAGCCAAGTTCGTCGTAAGTGTATTCCGCGGCGTTGCCCTGAGGCGGGAAAAGGCTGTCCAAATCGGCGGTTTGGGTCTCGAAGCCGTCCTGGTAGGCATAGCGCTGCACCTTTTCCAACTGGCCATCCGCACGGTAGAAATAGCGGAACCCCTGCGGCAGGGAGCTGTGAGGATAACTGACAGTGGTGGCCACGCGGCCGAGGCTGTCGAAGCGCACTATCGCGTGGTCCCGCAGGGAGCCGGGTTCCCAGATGATGTCGCTGCTTTGGATGTATAGCTTGCGGACTCTGCCCTTCAGACCGAACCCGGCCCAGTCCAGCCGGTCCAGGCCGCCGTTTTTGAAAGGATATTTGTCCAGGGCGCTGTGACGTTCCACATAGGGCGCGCCGGGGGCGGGATGGCTGCGCGGAGCCGCGTCCGCGAAGGCCAGGGCGGTAACGGCCAACAGCATCAAAACAAGGTATGATCTCTTCATTTCTGTTCCTTCAGGGGTCTTGATATCTGAATTTATACAATTCTCTTTGGCTAATCCTGTCAAGTTTTATCTGTCCCGGCGCCATCAGGCAGGCGCGGTCCGCCAGTCGGAGGCGATCTTTCCGCTCAGCCAGAGGAGGGCCTGGCCGCGGATCAGCACCCGGCCGGAGTGGATCTCCACCTCGAAGGCGCCCCCACGCTGGGAGGCCTGGCGTCCGTTGAGGACGTTGAGGCCGAGTTTGGCCGACCAGTAGGGCGCCAGGTAGGTCTGGGCGGAACCGGTGACGGGATCTTCGTTGATGCCTTCCCAAGGGGCGAAATAGCGGCAGAGGTAGCCATCCGGACTGGCCGCGGTGACGGCGATGCCCAGCCAGGGCAAACCCGCAAGGCTGGCCAGGCTGGCGAAATCCGGCTTCATCCCGGTTATCTGGCCGGGCTCGGCGTAAACCAGGATGAGGTTGCGGCTGTTTCTGGCGCTGAGGGCCGCGAGGGGAGCGTCTGGTCCCAAAGCTTGCAGCAGTGCCTCATCAACCTCGCAGGGCTGGGAACTCTCGGCGGGAAAATCCAACTGGATCAGTTCGCCTTTGGGCGTGGCGGTGAGCTCTCCGGAGAGGCTTTCAAAGGTGATCCGGCCGCTTTCTCCGTTGGCAGACAAGGCCTTGGCGGAGGCCAGAGTAGCGTGGCCACAGAGGGGCACCTCCACCTCCGGAGTGAACCAGCGGATATGGTAACGCGCGGGGGCAAGCCGTTTGACGAAAGCGGTTTCGGACCAGCCGAACTCTTTGGCCAGGGCCAACATCCGGCTGGGGTCCGGATACTCATCCAGGAACACCACGGCCGCGGTGTTGCCTTTGTACCAGGCGTCCGTGAAAGCGTTCACGAAAAAGACGGGATCTGGGTTGGTCATCATTTCTCCCTGGGCGGCGGCGCGTTTCTTGGCGCCGTTCCGCACCGGGAAACAGCATCTTGATCAGGCGGAAAGCTGTCAACCGCAAATCGTTGGTCCGCGGATCACGCGAAAGCATGTTGAACCACGAATTACGCAAATTGAGGCTCACTTTCAAACCCAGTAGGTAAATGAGTCCGTATGTGATTCCGGGGAAGCGTTTTAGACACCGGGGCTCCGGTCACTCCACACCCTCGCTATCGTTCTGACGCCTCTGCGAGGCTCACGGGCGTTGGGGACGAGAGGTTTCAGATGCCTTCACATTATCGCAAATTATCTCAGATTCTCAGGGCCCTGTAACTTGCCAACCCTCATCAGTACAGGGTTTTTGGTTCAGATTCTCAAAATAACGGCACCTCCACCCCCGGTGGAGGAAAACAGGCCGGTTACCAGTGAGCCACCCCAAATCTGTGGTTCGATTAGTTCCACCCACTCGATATGATAGTGAGCCAGACAAAAAAAGGGGATGAAGCTGGCGCTCCATCCCCGCGGGGTTTATCTTGGTCTGATCAATCCGGATAAGTGAGGGTGCAAGGCTGCGAAACCTTGATCCAGTAACCCTTGCCGGGCTCCATCTGGGTTGGATTCACGCCCAGATAGTCCACCTGCTGCAGGTAAGCGGAGATGGAGGCCAGGGCGGTGGCGGTGGGTTTGGCGGCGGCGGGCAGATAGGAAACCAGATTCCAACCGGCTTTGAGGCTGATCGGAAGGGCGGAGGCATCCACCTGGGAGCCGGTCACGGTGAGGGTCGCGGCTGAAGAAAGGTTCACCCAGTAGCCTTCATTCACGGCCAGAGCGTCCAGGGTGTTGAAATACGCGGCCATCGAGGGCATATGGCTGAGTGAGGCGTTCTTAACCTGGATCAGTCCGGAGATGCCGTCAAAGATATCCGCCAACGCGTAGGAGGCGGGCACCTTGTTCAGGCTGATGAGGTTCCAGCCGGCATTGAGGGCGATCGACTGAGGCAGTTCGCCGAAGACGACGGTGATGGGTGTCGGCTGTCCGGCGTTGACTGTCACCTGGACGTTTTGCGAAGCGTATCCGGGCGTGGAGACCGTCAGAGTGTAGGTTCCGGGTTGCAGATAGCGGTAGAGATCCCCGTGTGTGGGGTCCGTTTCCACTGTGGAGTAGCTGTTATCGTAGCCGGAGATATTGACCGTGGCTGCCAGCGGATTGCCGTAAGCGTCCACCACAGTGCCGTGGATTCCGTTCAGAGCCAGTTCCAGATAGCTGAGCATCGCCTCGTAGTTGTAGTTCCAGTAGTCGGGCATGGTTGAAGCGGCGGGCATTTTTGTATTTGAGCATTCGATGGTCACCTCGCGTCCGTTGCGGGTGTAGTTCATCCAATCCTGGCGTCCGCCGGCGATCACGTACCAGTCGGCGCCGTTGGTGATGCCGTTGGAGCTCACGCTGGTGAAGTAGCCGCTGGGGCCGTTGGCCTGGGCGTTGGAGGCGTAAACCAGGCTGGAGGAGATGAACCAGGCATCGTCCGGATGCAGGGTGTAGGTGTAGTCCCAGGGATAGTTCACCACTTCCGCGCCGCCGTGGTAGTTGATGCCAAAGACGAAGTTGTGGGCGTTGGCAAAGTCCATCAGGGACTGGGTCTCAGGCTGGATGGCGCCTTCGTTCAGGCTGCCGTCGTAGTCCGGGTAGTTTCGGTTCAGGTCGACCCCATTGAAGTTATAGCGGCGGGCGCTGGCGACGGTATTGTCGCCGCCGTAGTAGGTCCCGTCGGGATTGGTGTTGGGCCCGATATACAGCTCCATGGAGTTCACGAGGTTGGCCAGGCGGGGGTCAGTCCCGTACTGGCTGAGCAGGGTGTCGATGAGGCGCAGCATCAAGATCCAGCCGGTGGTCTCATCGCCGTGGATAGTGCTGGTGAGCAGCACTTCGGGTTCCTTTTCCTCGCTGGCCACGTTGTCCGAGATCTTGGCCACCAGGATGGCGCGGCCGTTCACGGTGGTGCCCACGTTGATGATCTGGCAGAGGTTGGGGTAGCTGCTGGCAAAGCCGTTCATCATCGCCACGTAGGCACTGTAGGTGGGGTAGGTGTCCCAGTCCTTGGCTTCGCTGGCGCTGGAGCTCATCACCACCGGGAATTCTCTGGACGGGGCTGGCAGAAGCTGGGTTTTGAGGCCCAGCTTGCCGAATTCCGCCCACTCAGAATCGTTCGCGTAGGCATAGACCCAGTTGCCTTTAACGTTGTCGATGGAGACGATCTTGGTGATGTCTGGCAACTGGGCTTTGTCGGTGAGTTCGAACCGGAAGTAATACTGGGTCCACTCTCCTGCCACGAGGGGCAGACAGAGCAGGACCAGCATGATCGCTATGAATGTGTTTTTCATCTTAGTTCTTTACCGCTTTAATGTAGTAGAAGGCCATGGGCAGTTCGGTCAGGTCGTCGAACAGCAGCGCGTTAACGTTGAAGCCTACCTGTTCGTAGGTCCCGTAGGGATCAGTGGCGCGCCAGACCTCGTAGATATCGGCGTAGTCCACCGCGTTCCAAGCGATCCGGAAGCCGCCGCTGACCTTGGTGATGGCTGTGATCACGGGAGTGTCGAGCTCGGTGATCTCGCTCACGCTGACGGGAACGGGGGTTTCGGTGCTGCCGATCACGTCGTTGTAGCCGAGGCTGTAGGTTTCGAGGGCGTCGTAGGCCAGGTTGGCGCTATAGTCGTAGATCTTGAAGCTGATCTCCTCGCCGTCGGAAGCCAGGTTCACAACCAGGGTCACATAGGCGTTGGCGCCGTTCATCACCACATCGGCCACGCCGCGGCATTCGGTTCCCACAAAGGCTCCGACCACGTCGTTGAGTTCGCCGGCCACACCGTAGATGGTCACGATGCCGTGGAGGGTGGCGGAATTGGGATAGAGCACAGCTTCCCAGCCGGGTCCGGCTACTTCGTTGACGGTCACCTGGACGCTGTCGTAGGCGTAGGTGTAGCCGTCATAGACGGAGAAGGTGACGGTCTCGGTGCCGGTCCAGTTCTGGGCGGCGGTGAAGGTGACGCTCAGTCCGTTTATGGCCACAAGGATGTTGGTGTTGCCGCTGTAGCCCAGGGTGAGGGGATCGAGGTCCTCGTCGGAGACATAGGAACTGAAGTCCGCTGTCAGGCTGCCGTTGCGGTCAAACGCAAAGCTGGCCGGCAGAATTATCTGGGGAGCGTGGTTGCCGTTGTCCCAAACGTCCATGGTGGCGCTTACATCCAGGCTAGGGTTCACCGGATCGTTGGAATGGATGGTGAGCATGGCTTCGTAGCTGCCCACCGCCATGCCGACGGCGGAGAAGTAGGCCGTGATGGTGGCGCTCTGTCCGGCGGCGATGCTGCCGCTGAGGGGCTGCACGCTCAGCCAGGCGATGGGAGGCAGGTCCTCGGCCAGCACGATGGAGCCGTCGAGGGTGTGGGGTTCTGAACCGTAGATATCACCGTTCAGGATCCAGGGCAGAGTGAGGTCGCCGCCCAAGCCGATACCGATGGTCACATTGACCGTGGCGCTGGCGGAATCGCCGTTTCCGTAGATCACGCCCCAGCCGCTGGAACCTTCGCCGTGCCAAGTGACGGTCACGCCGCTGCCGCTGGTCACGTCCGGGGTCAGGTCGCCACCGTCGCCGCCCACGAAGGTGGTGGCGCTGTTGACGGTAACCCCAGCGGGGAAGCTGATGATCACGTCTTTGATCCACTCGCTGTCCGTGCTGGCGTTGGTGACAGTGAAGGTCCAGTCCACCGTGGTGCCGGGCAGGTAATTCGTGGCATCCAGAGTGAGAGTGCTGCCGGCTATGCTCTTGTCTGCATCAGAGGCGGCCTGCGGCTGGCGGTTGGCCTGGGCGAGCAGCTCTTCCATGCTGATGCTGTAGGTGAGGGGCTGGCTGCCGGTGTTGGTGATGGTGAAGCTATCCGTGCCTTCTGTTTCCACCTGCAGGTTGGCATAGAGGGCGTCGTTGTCGATGTCGATCGTGGCTGGGATGTAGCCCGTGCCGGTGACGGCGAGGTTGACGCTGGTGTTGTTGTTGGAGTTGTTGGCGATCGCCACATTGCCGTTGTAGGCTTGCGCGGCGGTGGGCGCGAAAGTAAGGTTGTAGGTCTTGCTGGCGCCGGCGTTCACGCTGAAGCCCAGGCTGTTGCGGCTGACCTTGCCGGAAGTGGCAGTGGCGGACCTGGCCGCCTCGGCCACGCTGTAACCGGCTGGGGTGGTGATGGTGCCGGTGAGGGTTTGGTCGCCGCCGTTGGCGATAGTGAAGGTCTTCACGTCAGTGCCGCCCACCGCCACGTCGCCATAGGCGAGGGTGCCGGGGCTGACCACGATCATGGGGCCTTCCTCATTGGGCAGCAGGGCCAGCTTGAGGTTGGGACGGTTGGTGGAAGTGGAACCACCGGTGAAGACAGCGGTCTGGTCTGCTGAATCGCTGCGGTTGTAGCGATAGCCGTTGGTTACGGTAGAATACTCTGTGGTGCCACTTTGATTGTAGGATGCGATCAGGCCAAAGCCGGTGTCCACCAAGAGGTTGTCCGTTCCGTTCCAGAGGAAGGGGGTGGAGAGGGTGTACATGTTCCAGCCGGTGGCGGTGGGCTGATAGGAGGCACCGCTCCAAACCTGGGAGAGTCCGGTGGAGATCCAACTGGCGACGTTGGCGGCGGTGGTGTGTCCCATACGGACCACGAAGTTCGGCATCGCCTGGGCCGGAAGCCCGGTGATGTTGAAGCCGATCTGGGTGATGTTGATGGGTCCAACTACACCGGCGGCGTTCAGTTCAGCCGCGGTATAGACCGATTGCCCGTGCAGGCTGCGCCAATATTGGTTCACCGGGCAGGCGGTGGTGGTTCCGTTAGAATTTGTTCCGGTGCCGATGATGACTTCGGTGGGCACTATCGCGGAGGGAGTGGCCTGCACCGTATCGGTGGGATCGGACACGCCGCCGCTGTAAACCGCGATCAAGTAATATGAATAGGTGGTTTCGTTCACCACCGCGTTGTCGGTGTAAGTGAGCCCGGTGACCGTGGTCAGCAGGCTGCCGTCGCGGTAGATCCGGTAGCTGGTGGGGGTGCCGGTGAGCGGGGTTTGCCACGTGAGGTTCACATAGCCGTTGCCGGGGGCGGCGCTGAGGTTTTGCGGCGGATAGAAGTTGCTGGGGGTGGTGGAGGCGGGGAAGATGATGTCGTCCACCCAGGCGCAGTTGGAACCGCTGTCCACGCTGCCGTCCTTCATGTATTCCCATTTCAGCACGCGGGTGCCGGCGGCCAGTGTGTAGCTGGCCTGGGTCCAATCCACTTCGCCGGACCATTGGCCTTGCTGAGTTCCATCCACATAGAACTTCAGATAGTCGTATCCGCTTTCGGAGGAGACCTTGTACCAGAAGCTGAGGTCGCCCGAGGTTGAGAGGATCCGGGTTGTCTCCATGGTGCTGGACTGGCTGTGGGTGATGGTACCGCTCTTGGCGGCGTAGCTGGCACTGTGATAGTTGTCGTTAACTATGGTCCAGGGTGTGCTGCTTTGGATCCAGGGGAAGGAGGAGAAGCTGCCAGTGCTGAAGTCCTCGATGATGAGGCCTACGGCCACGTTTTCGGTCTTGTTGGCGGTGTAGGCTCCCGCGGTGGCATTGAAGACCAGGGCCGCGACTGTACCGACCGTCATGCTGGAGGCGGCGGTGAGGGAGAAGCTGAGATTGGCAGAACCCGCCGCAGCGATGGCTGTAAATGAGGCGGTTCCTGTATTGATGGTGATGCCCGGGGTAGCGCAGGTCAGAGTGGCACTTCCCGCCGGGGAGGCAGCCGCACCGGTGTTGTGCAGGGGCATGGTGATAGTCACAGTTTCGCCCGGATCAAGGCGTCCGTTGTTGTTGCCGGGCGCGGGGTCGGAAACTGTAATAGTGCCGAAAGCCAGAGCCGGAGCGTTCAGGGTGAGGCTGAAGTTATACGTCCAAGGACTTTCGCCGCTCATGGTCATGGTGATGGTGAAGTTGGCCACCGTTCCGTTGGCCACGTTGTTGGCGATGCTGATGGCGTAAGCGTTGTCCGCCAGGAGGCTTGCGCCGGCGGCCAGGCTGTTGATGGTGTGGTTGGCATCGGTGATCGTTACTCCGGTGGTGGAGCAGGTGAGCACCGCGCTCACGTTGGTGGCGGGGTCCACGCCAACGTTTTCAAATGTCACGTCCAGGTAGCCGCTTTCGTTGTAGTCCGGAGCGTCGTTGTTGGCATCGTCATACAGAACTGAGTCCACCGACATATAGGGGCCTTCAGCTGCCACGACGGGAATGTCCACGATCTTGGTGATCCGGTCTTGGGCTGTGAGCACCAGTTTGGCGGTTCCGGCGGTGGTGAAGGGGGTGATGGTAAGAGTCAGGTTTCCGGAAGCGTCGGTGATGCCGGTGGCGTAGATCACGCCGTTCATGGAAAGGCCGATCCTGGTGTAGGGGGCGGCGCCGGTGATGGCGTAGCTGGTGTTGCCGATCATGATCTGGGCGGGATAGGAGGCCGGATTGGCGGTGGGAACTCCGTAGTAGGGCATCAGGGAAGGATCGCCCATGATGGAGTAGATCTCCCAATAGTAGTTGATCATGGAGCTTCCGCCCTGATTCACAGCCAGATTGCCCATCCAGATCGTTTCGCCCATGGTTTGGGCCCAGTCTGTGAAGGCTTCGCTGTGGTCGTGGTAGATGGCGTCGTAGGCACCCAATTTAGTGGCGTCGTAGGCCGGAGCGGTGCCGTTGGCCGTACCCTTGGCTCCCACGCCCCACCAGTAGTCTTCATCCCAATAGGAATTGTTGGTGGCGCCGATATAAGCTACACCGCCGGCATTGGCTTTGCGGATGATCGATTCGCCAAAGCAGGGGCTGGAATAGCCGAAGGAGTTGGTAACACAGCAGTTGCCCACCATCACTCCATACTTGCCAGCGTTGGTCATGGCATTCACGTCGGACACGGAGAAAGTGGGGTCGGCCCAGCTGGTCTCGCTGCCGTGGGCGGTATAGTTGATGAAGCCGCGGCCTGCATTGGCATTGGCAATGATGGTGGCATCGCTGCTGCCAGAGGCAGGATAGAGATAGGTGTTGGAGTTGATGCCGTGGGCGGTGTTAAAGTAGTTTTGAGTGGCATAGTTGATCGCCCCATTGGCGTGAGTGGGACCAAAGCCTGAGTCCACGCCCGCGATCATCACCACATTGCCCAGATAGCTCAGGTCTGTCATCTGGGTTTTTTCCCAGGTCAGGGTCTTGTTCACGATGTTGGTCAGTTCTGCGGCCGAGGCTACAGAAAAGCGCCCGTAATACATCTCAGGCACAAAATCGGTTCCGCTGAGCCGCACATAATAGTTGTCTGTGATGTGGGAGCTGCTGGGGCTCGTCACTTGGGCCGGCATGGCGATCACGTTATCTCCCGAAGTGGAGGTGTCGCCGATGATCAGCAGGTAGGTAGGCGCGGGGTTTTGTGCTGTGGCGGCGCTCCAGACGCTGCTCATATAGTTCTTGATCGCCGTTGTGGTATTGGCGATGGTGCCGCCGGTACCCACAGTGGTCACCGTCACGGCGTAACCCTGCTGGATCTTCCAATCCACAAAGGGCTGCAGTTCATCCGTGTAGTTGGGCGGGCAGAGGATGAGATACTTGGTGGGGTAGCGCACGATGCTGGTGCGGTCGTCCGCTTTCCAGTTGAAGAGGCTCTTGGCGTAGAGGGCGTCAAATTCGTGGGAACCTGTTCTGGCAAGCATGTCAGCCGTGCCAACCAGGTCCGGATTGAAAAAATCCACCCGGACATCCAGGTTTTCCATCACGCGGAGGGAGCCGTCCACCGGGTTGTAGCGCACCGGATAGAAATCCAGGGCGAAAACCCGCACGCCGCGCATGATGCCCAGGTCTGAAACCTGCACCCAGTCGCGGGAGTTGAACTCGGCGCGGGAGTAGATATCTTCCTTTACCACAAAGGGCAGGGTGGCCGGGTCGGCGGATTTAGAAACGGATTCCTGGGCGGGGATGACGCGGTGCCGCAATTTGCTGGCAACGGCATCCAGTTCCCGCGCGGACTGGGAATTGAGGGTGAGGCGCACATCCGCCCCCAGGGGGACGGCGATGAGCTTGCGCAGCAGGGGAAGCTTGGGTTCTCCCACGGCGTTCGTGTGGGTCCAGCCGTCGATGGAAAGCTCGTCAAACGCGCCCTCCCTGGTCTGAACTTCAAGGATCTTCAGCGCGCCGACGCTGTATTGAACGTCGAAACCGAGGTCGCTGTTGTTGTTAAGCCGGGCCTCGTTGGCTGAGGTGGAAAGGTCTATCTGCCGGGTTTGGGCAGACAGGGTCAGGGCGAAGGCCAGGGCGACAGCTATCAGCGGTATCACCTTGCCTCTGAACTCTTTGTGCATAATTGACTCCCTTGTTCTTTGAGGATTATGTTCAAAATTCTAAGCCGGGCGCCCGAGTACTTTTCAGGCACTGTTGCCAGCCGAGCAAGCACGACTCCGCGCAAGTAATATCAAGTCCGGATTTTGTCAACCGTTTAATCTCAAACATTTATCAAAATGGAAACAGGTTTGCCGCGGTGATCAGGAAACAGGCATCGATCGAGGCTTCGGGGTAATGCTCAAGATGCTTGTGCAAACCTCCAGCCAAAAAAAACTTGACGGATTCTCTCCGGCGGAGATGTTTTTCCGGAGGGAATTGACCCTCGACCCAAATTCATTTATCGCCCGCTTAACAAAGGCAAGGATTGCATGGAAAAGATCATCAACGTCCGCGACCACAAGCCCGGCATAGCAGCCGCGGTCCGCTACATCCACGGCATCTGGGGCCGGCCAGAGAACCTGGATTTCTATCTGGATGCCGTGCTGCATTCGTCCCTATCGGAAAAATCCCTCCCGCGCTTCTACCTGCTTCTGGACGGAACACAGGTGGCCGGTTGTTACGCGCTGCTGACCAACGATCTGATCAGCCGTCAGGACCTCTGGCCCTGGCTGGCCTGCCTCTGGGTGGAGCCTGCCTACCGGGGCCGGGCCCTGGGTGCCAAACTGCTGGCCCACGGCGCCGCGGAAGCCGGCAGGATGGGTTGCGGCAGGCTGTACCTAACCACCGATCATGACGGCTACTACGAAAAATACGGCTGGACCCGGATGGAGGACGGGGTCAACCTGTTCGGCGAACACGGCCGCATCTACTGGCTGGACCTGAACTAAAAGTTATTTCTGGAGCGTTCTGGCCTTGATCCAGGTGGTCATTTGCTCCAGCGCCACAGGCGCGAATGTCTGCTCGATCTGGGCGTATTCATCCGGATGCCCGGTCTCGCTTTCCTGAAACAGGTGGTTGAGCCCAGGGAATTCGGTCAGGGTAAAATCCCGGTTGCCCGCCAGCTCCAGCGCGGCGCCGATGGCGGGGAGGTTCAGCTGCGGGGGTACCTGCAGGTCCTTGCTGCCGTTCAGAGCCAACACCGGACAGGTCACCCGGCTCAGCCAAGCGGAGGGATCCAGCCTGATGAATTCGAACATCCAGGGACTGGTCATGCTGTCCATCTGCATTTTGTAGAGCTCATCGTAGCTGGTGCCTTCCGGGATCGCGATCGAGCCGTCATCCATTTTTTCCTTTAAAAAAGCGCCCAGTTCTGTCTTGAGTGTTTCCAGGTCCGGGGCGTTCACAGCCAGTTCAAAGGCCGCGGCGTTCACTTCCAGCAACTGCTTCAGTTCTTCTGCTTCCATTCCGGAAACACTGTAGATGGCCTCCTCCTGCGCCAGCAGCAACTTGTCGCCGCGGATGCCCGTTCCGGCCAGCAGCACGATGAAATCGACCTCCGCGCATTCGGTGGCGGCGATGGGGGCGATGATCCCGCCTTCGCTGTGGCCCACGAGTCCGATCAGTCCAAGTTCCGGGCGGGTCTTCAAATAGCGCACGGCGCTAACGGCGTCGGAGGCAAAATCGTAGGTGGTGCCGGTGGAAGCGTCACCGCCGGAGCCGCCCACGCCCCGGTCATCAAATCTTAACACAGCTATCCCGTTGCGGGTAAGGTGGTCGGCGATCACCCAAAAGGGTTTGTGTCCCATCAATTCTTCGTCCCGGTTCTGGGCGCCGCTGCCGGAGATCAGCGCCACCGCGGGAAAAATGCCTTCTCCCTCCGGCAGGGTGAGCGTTCCGGCCAGTTCGATCCCCGCTTCGGGATTGGCGAACAGCACTTCCTCAACCCGATAACCGAAAGGCTCTTTCGGCTCCTGTGGCCTGATGTACACTGGTTTGGGGAGGGCTTCGCGCTGCAGGTCCAGCGGAGCCTCAAAGCCTGATTGCTTGAAGGTGCCCACGAACATTCCGTCTTTCAATTCGCCCGAGTAGGTGATCGGAGGAGTGTCCATCAGCAGTTCCAGGCGCGGATCGGCAAAAATGACCCCGGCCACCGGCAAGGCGAAAGCGCCCTGGTCCGGACTGTCAAGCGTGGCACTCAGTCCTTCTTCCGTGGCACTGATGTGAAAAACGAGGCGGAGCTTCTGTCCTCCCGCGTCCAGCATTCCGTTCCAATCGCCGGTGATGTCGGTGGCCGCGAACCCGGCCAGGGCCGTAAGCGCCAATAGCAGAGTGAAAATTGTCTTCATCTTGTTCTCCTTGGCTGAATATGATCTTCATTTATGTCCTGTTTGAGAAATTCCCCGCTTGTGTCAAGCAAAACCGCAAAAAATATCTTGACATATTTCGGCCATTAACTAATTAGGCGCTTAATTAAACACAATATAAAGGAGAAACGATGTCAGATTCTTTCTACAAGGCCATCGCGGACCGCACGCGGCGGGATATTTTATCTCTACTGCGGCGCAACGGGCCGATGTCCGTGACTGAGATCGCGGGCCATTTTCCCATCAGCCTGCCGGCTCTCAGCGAACATCTGAAAGTGCTGCGCCACGCGGACCTCGTTTCCGCCCGCAAGGAAAAACAATTCGTCTTTTACAGCCTCAACACCACAGTGCTTGAGGACTTGGGCAGTTGGGTTCTGGATCTGATCAAAAAGAGAGGAGAATGATGACAAGATTGAAAAAGTACAAATGGGCGTTGCTGATCCTGGTGCTGCATCTGGCCGCGGTGCTCTGGTTTGCCGGGCAATTGCCCGAGGGGGCGAAGGTTCCCATCCACTGGAACTATCAGAACCAGATCGACGGTTGGACCAGCCGCGGCACCGGCCTCATCTGGGGGATAGGGCTGAACCTGGCGATGTTTCTGCTGCTCTATCTGCTGCACTGGTTTTCGCCTTGGTACAAGCAGTATTCCGAGCGCTTCGAAAAGATCCTGCCCCCGCTGACCGCCACGCTGCTGGCCAGTTTTTCCACCCTCAGCCTCTACAGCCTCTACGTGGCCAAATGGGGCGAAGTGCCCGGAGTGAAGCTGATCCTGATCCTCATCGGCTTGCTCTTCATCTTTTTGGGCAATTTGCTGCCGAAGGTGCCGAAGAATATGTTTGTGGGCATCCGCACGCCCTGGACCATCGCCAACGACACGGTTTGGGAAAAGACCCACCGCCTGGGCGGCTGGCTGTTCGTGCTCAGCGGCATCATCATGATCTGCAAAGGCTTTTTACTGCCCAATTCCGCGCTGTTCCAAAACATCACCACCGTGCTGGCCTTGGGCTGCCTGCTCTATCCCCTGCTGCATTCGTTCATCCTGTATAAAAAACTGGCGCGCTGAGCGGAAAGGAGGGACAGGGGACAGGCGGAACAGCCCGGGGTTGACAGAATCCGCCCGCTGAAAAACTTCGGCAACGAAGGAATTGAATAGAATTAATGAAAAAAAAGAACCTCTACACCCTGGAGGAAATGCCCGTAACCAAGGCGATCTTGCATCTCGCCCTGCCCAGCGTGCTGAGCATGCTGGTGAACATCCTGTACAACCTCACGGACACTTTTTTTATCGGCAGGCTGCACAACGAAGCCCTGGTGGCGGCGGTGTCCATCTCCTTGCCGCTCTTCACCTTGCAGATGGCAATCGCGGGCATCTTCGGAGTGGGGGGAGCCAGCTATCTCTCGCGTCTGCTGGGTAAAAAGGACTACCAGCGCGCCCGGGAAACCACCTCCACGGCCGTGTTCAGTTCCTTCGTGCTGTCTCTGGTTCTGGGCGTGGTGGGCATCCTGTGCATCCCGCTGTTTCTGAAAGCCACCGGTTCCAGTGGCGAAACGGCCGTGGCCGCCCAGCAATACATGCTTTGGATCCTGATCGGCAGTCCTTTTGTACTGCTGAAATTCACCATGGTGCAGCTTATCCGCGGCGAAGGCGGTGCCCGCCAGGCCATGTACGGGCTGTTCATCGGCACCGGCGCCAACATCATTTTGGACCCCGTTTTCATTTTCGGATTCAACATGGGGGTAACCGGCGCGGCCATTGCCACGGTGATCGGGCAGGGGCTGGGGATGTGCTATTACATCTGGTATTATCGTTCCAAACACGCGGTGGCCGCGCCGGCGCTGAAGTATCTGCACCTGCGCTGGGAGATCTTCCGCGAGATCCTGCTCATTGGCATTCCGTCGTCGCTCAGCCAGGTTATGATGAGCATCGGCAACACCATTTCCTACAACCTCGCCTCGGCTTACGGAGTGAGCGCGGTAGCCTCTCTGGGCGTGGCTTCGCGGGTATTTTCGATTCCCATCTTCGTGTTCATCGGGGTTTCCATCGGCGTGCAGGCGCTGATCGGCTTCAACTATGGGGCGGGCAACTTTCCCCGCATGAAAAAGGCCATCAGCACCGCGGTGCTGATCAATCTGAGCCTCAGCGTGGTTTTCACCCTGCTTTTTGCCCTCCTTCCCCGGCAGTTGATCAGCATGATCACCCCGATCGCCCAGACCATCGCGATCGGCCGCCAGGTGATCGGGGCCTACATTTACGCCATCCCCTTCGCCGGGGTGGGCATGGTCATGATGACCAGCCTGCAGGCGATGGGCAAGGCCCTGCCCGCTTTCATCGTTTCCATCTCCCGGCAAGGACTGGCCTACATTCCGGCGCTGCTGGTGCTGAACAAACTCTTCGGTTTCGACGGCCTCATCTTCGCCCTGCCTTTGGCGGACTTCTTTACCACCCTGATTTCCGGGGTCTTCGTGATCTTGATCCTCGCCCGCATCAAACACCATCCGGCGACGCCCCCGGAATTCATTCTGCCCCTGCCCGCGGATGAGATTTAACGCGCCTGCAGCGATCCCCAGCGGCCTCCGCGAACCGGAAAGCGCTTAAACAAACACAAGGAGCACCACCATGCCCACAGTTAACATCTATCTGAACTTCGCCGGCAACTGCCGCGAGGCCTTTGAGTTTTACCGTTCCGTCTTCGGCGGCGAATTTCCCTATGTGGGTACCTACGGCCAGATGCCCTCCCAGGAAGGAATGCCGGCCCGGCCGGAAGAGATTAGGAACCAGATCATGCACATGTCTTTGCCCATCAGCAAAGAAACCGTGCTGCTGGGCAGCGACGCCGGCGGCGAATGGGCCCCGCCGCTTACCGTGGGAAACAACTTTTCCATCTACGTGGGAGCGGAAGGCACCGCGGAAGCGGACCGCATCTTCGCGGCCCTGGCGGCTGGCGGCACGGTTGCCATGCCTCTGGAAAAAACCTTCTGGGGAGAGTATTTCGGTATGCTCACCGACAGATTCGGCATCAACTGGATGGTCGGCTGTTAACCGGCACTGATCCGCCTGAGCACAATCCGCGCAGATATTTCTTGACACGCTCTGCCTCTAATTTTTTTGAACCCGAAAGCAATAATTCCTTAAAGGAGAACTTCGCATATGCCAAACGTTTCTCTGGCGCCCGACGGCACCGAATATCAGATCCCCACTGAGGAAGAAAACGCGCGCGAACGCGAATTACTTGTAAAAATCACCGCGGAGCAGCGCGCCCTGGGCCGCAAGATCGTGGCCGTGCAAGGCCTGGGCTTTGTAGGCTGCGTGATGGCCACCGTGGTGGCCGACGCCACCGACCAGGATGGCAAGCCCTATTATTTTGTCCACGGCCACCAGCGGGCCTCCAAACGCTCGTTCTGGAAAGTCCCCGTGATCAATTCCGGAGTGCCGCCGGTCAGCTCCTCCGATCCTGAAGTTCCCCAGATCTTTCACCGCACTGTGGTGGAAAAGCAGAATTTCCGCGCCACCAGCGAAGATTCGGTTTACAACTTGGTCGACGTGGTGGTGGTGGACATCCAGCTTGACGCCACCAAGCCCTCCTTCGGCGAGGCTGAAAAAGGTTTTTGCGACCTTTTGGCCTTCCGCGAAGGGATCCGCATGCTGGGTCAGCACATCCGGCCCGACTGCCTCGTTTTGGTGGAAACCACCGTCCCGCCCGGAACCTGCGAAAAAGTGGTGAAACCCATATTGGAAGAAGAATTCACCAAACGCGGGATCGACATCGTCGCCCATCCGCCGCTCGTGGCGCATTCCTATGAACGCGTGATGCCAGGCGCCAAGTATGTGGCCTCCATCCGCGATTTCTGGCGCGTCTTTTCCGGCGTGAACCAAAAGAGCATCGACCTCTGCCGCGAATTTCTGAGCAACGTGCTGGACGTGGAAAATTTCCCGCTTACCCAGCTGGACAACACCAACGCCTCCGAACTGGCCAAAACCATGGAAAACACCTACCGCGCGGTGAACATCGCCCTCACCCTCGAGTGGGCCCGCTTTGCCGAACAGATCGGCGTGGACATCTACAAGGTGCGCGACGCCATCCGCAAACGCCAGGGCACCCACGACAACCTTCTGCGTCCCAGCCTCGGCGTGGGCGGATACTGCCTCACCAAGGACCCCGTGCTGGCCAACTGGGCCATGCAAACCCTCTTCGGCATCGAGGGAACTTTGGGGATGGCCATCCGCAGTGTGAACATCAACGACACCATGCCGCTTCACACCATCGAACTGATCAAAACCGTGATCCCGGAACTGAATAACCTGAACGTGGCCGTGCTGGGTGTTTCCTACCTGGAAAACGTTGGCGACACGCGGCATTCGCCCTCCAAGGTGCTGGTGGAGTTCCTGCGCAAGGAATTTGCCAAAGTGCTCACTCACGATCCTTACGTGGAAGCCTGGCCGGAACTCGACGAATCCAAGGTGGAAAGCGAACTCACCGCCGTTCTGCCCGGTGCCGACGTGGTGATCTTCGCCGTGGGTCACGACCAGTATAAGAACCTTACTCCAAACGAGGTTCTGGCGATCTGCGGAACCAAACCCCTGATAGTGGATTGCTCGAACTTCCTCTCCGACGCGACCATTGCCGAGTACAAAAAACTCGGCTGCCTCGTCCGTGGCGTGGGCAAAGGCCACATCGTCTGAGCTCAAAAAAATGACAGCATATAGGGCGGGACTCAACTCCCGCCTGTTTTTTTGCTCACATCCGCGGACCAAAGCTCCGGCCATCCGGGAACAGGCCGCCACGTCACCTTCTCTCCATGCTAAAATACTTGCTCCCGGCCCATTGCGATCGCAAGTTGCATTTTTCCACTTTCAGATTGACAGATATCGCCGCGTCAGCCTGAATGAAATCAAAGCTAATTTCCACTGAAGGGAGGAAATCATGGCAGAACCGATACTGAGCGGTGCCGAAGCATCGCAACGGCTGGAACAGCCGCATGGAAAGAGATTCCGGATCCCCCCGGACCGGCTGCGGGGAATCCTGTCGCTGCTGCTGAAACTCTCCGCCATCCTGCCCCTGTTCTTCGCTTTCCTGACCGTTTTCACCATGGAAGACGACGACAGCCCCGGTCTTTTTTTGTTGATCCTCTGCGTGGGCGGCCTCCTCGCGCTGTTACTTTTTACCTTGGGCGAAGTAGTGACAATATTTTCCGAGATCGCCGCCAACACCCGCCACCGGGAGCCAAATTCATCCGTAAGTTGATCCGCAATTTCCCACCCGAAATTCCCCACGTGGCTCCCGAGATCAATACGGGATAAATACGGGATCAATACGGATGAAATCCGTATTGATCCCGTATTTATCCCGTATTGATCTCAAGGGCCGGTTGAGAGGGTAGTTGAGTAACATGAATGATCACAGGAATATACGCTAAATCCATGAACAAGCTTTGACGACGGCAAGGCAAAAGCTTGTTAAACAATTAAATAGGGCAATTAATGGAAAATCCTATCTGAGTTTCACCACGCGCAGGGGGCGGCTGTTTTGGGCGGACTCGTCTTTGATGAAGTAAATCCCGGCGGGGGTTTCGGGGCTTGGCGTCCAGCTAAGTTTGCCGTCGCCTTCCAGCGTGGCGAGCTTTTGGCCTTTAAGGTTGTAAATACTGGCCCGCAGTGTTCCGCGGGCGCTTGAGGCCAGCTCAAGTTTGTCGCTGAAGGGATTGGGCCAGGCGCTGAGCCGCGCCGGCGGCAAGATCGGATCTTCCGCGGGCAGGATGGGCAGGCTGGCGTCCACTATAAAGGGCACTTGGTAACAACCAAAGCTGTGGGCGAAAGAAATGCTGCCCTGGACCAACTCGCGGAGCCCGCCTTCCACTATAGCCAATTGCACGTGCACGATCAGGCTCTGGCCGGGTTCCAGGATGCGGGGCGGGGGAGGATAAAAGCCGCATAAAACAATCGCGTCCACCACGTGGTCTGGCGTCCAGCTAATCTGTTCAATGGTCAGGCTGGTGTCGCTGATATTCACAAGTTCAAAGAGGCGTCCATTCAATACGGCTTCGTTGTTCAAAAAGAAGACCGTATCCGGAACCGCCATCAGATACTGGCGGGGTTCGATGTCCACGATGGCGCCTTCGACCACGGTGAGGTTGTAGGGAAACTGGTCCGGCAGCAGGTACCAGCCGCTGTTGGAGCCGCCCCAGCCGAAATTGATGTGGAAGAATCCGTCGGTATTGTAGCCGTCCACCGCCACGTTGTGGCCGGCGTCTCAGGCCGGCGTAACCACGGCCAGATGGACCGGCCGGGCGTCTTTGACGTTTTGCGCCATGCGGGTGTAAAGGTCAGGAGCAGTGGCCGCGAGCAGTTCGCTGCCGCTGAAACCGAAGCGTTGAAAAGCAGCGTAGGCCTGGCTAACGGCGAAAGTGCCGCTGCCTTCGGAGGTGTAAACCTGCTCCGCGGCCACCCCGCAGGCCCAGATCAGCGCGGCGGCATCGGCGGATGTGGTGGCCTGCTGCAGGGCGTAGTGGGTGGTGAGGGTGTCCAGCGCGGAGTTGAGTTCGGCCCAGGACGGGAAATCGCGCGCGGCGTGGTCGTCATCTATCCAGAAATTGCGTCCGGCGTAGTTGTGATGATAGTCGTCGGCATCCGAAAATCTCGTTCCGTTCAGGCTTTGGTGGTAGTTGACGATCTGGGCCATGGCCACGGCGGGACAGCCGGCCACGCTGCGCTGTCCGGAAACCGGATCGATGGGGCAATCCGCGTTGTAGGGCGCGCTCTGGTGCCATTCGGTTTTGAGCCAGCCTCCCGAGGGAGAATATCCCGGCGGCGGCCACTGCTGAAAATCGTCGCGGTCAGAAATGGGGTTTTGCCACATCCGGCGGTATCTTGACCGCTCCGCGGGACCGGCGCCGGCCTGGCGAAAAGTAAGGTCGGCCGTGATGAGTTCCGCCAGCCAGAGATCGGTGGCGGGGTCAAAATCTGAGGTGAAAGAATAGGCCAGCACGGGGGGAAGGTCATCCGCGGCGGCAACAACGATGTAGCCCTGAGGCTGCAGGCCGAAGATCCAGGCCAGCGGGGAATCAACTTCGCCCAGGGGACGTGGCGGCAACAGGGTTCCGCTGACTTCTAGCCTTTGCAACTGGGCGCGGGCAACACTTTCCGCCTGGGCGGTACTCACGGATTCCGCGTAAATACAGGCGCAGAGCAGGATCAGCGCCAAACCAAACAAGAGTTTTTTCATGATAACGCTCCTGGATGGTAACAAAGCAGATATTGAACCAATTTGTCAAATAAGTTCCGTGGTATGGGTTTAAACACCGTTGGATCAGGAAAAGAAGTGGATCAGCAGCGGTGTGGTGAAGAGGGCGATGAGGGTGGAGATCGAAACCATGGTGGCGGCGAAAGGACGGTCCATGTTTTCGCGGTCGGCCAGGATGAGGGTGTTGAAACCCACGGGCAGAGCGGAACAGGTGAGCACCACCAGGCGCGGGATCCCCTGTAAACCGAAGAGCAGCGAAAGCGCGTAGCCAGCCGCGAAACCCAGGCCCATCCGGATGAAGACGGCGATCAGGGCCTTGCCCAGATGAGACATTTGGGGCGCGAAAGCCAGACCCAGCGCCACCATCATCAGCAATCCGGTCGGCTGGCCCAAGACCTCCAGAAAGGAGACCGCGGGGCTTGGGATCCGCACCCCCAAGCCCTTGATGCCAAAGGCGATAACCATGCCCCAGAGCGGCGGCAGGGTGAGAAATTTCTTCAGCTGGATGCGGTCGGTGTGGGAATTATCGCCATACTTGATGGCGTTGTAATAGCTGAAAGTAAAGATCAGGATGGTATTGCCGATGTCGAAAAGCGAGGCGCGGGCCAGTTCCTCGCTGCCGATCGCCTTGAAATAGGGCAGGGCGAACGCGGTGTTCATGATCATCGTTCCCACCAGAAAAGAACCAAAGGTCGGGCGGGGCAGAGCCAGTTTTTTTCCGATGAAGGAGGAGATGAACCAGAGGATGAAGATCACCAGCATGGCGCTCAGAGTTACCAGCAGCATATCCGCGGTAGGCGTGGCGCGGTAGATCGCCAGGATCATCAGCGGGGGCAGGCAAACGTTGAGCACAAAGCGCAGCAGCACGGCGGCGTCGTCTTTGGAAAGGAGTTTCAGGCTCTTCAGCGCGAAGCCGAGGGCGAAGGAGAGGATGAGGGTGAGGTTTTGTTCGGTCATGGTTTTTTAACACAGAGACACAGAGAGGGGGAGACACAGAGGTCTCTTTTAACACAGAGAAAAGCAGAGCAAAAGCGGAGTAAAAGCAGAGTTTTACGTAACATAAGCTTCAGCTTGTTGGCTGCCCGGAATTCATTCCGAGGCGTGAGATAACAGAGAGGTTATTTAACACAGAGACACAGAGAGGGGGAGACACAGAGGTCTTTTTAACACAGAGAAAAGCAGAGCAAAAGCGGAGTAAAAGCAGAGGTTTATCGAAAACAGAGGGATAGAGGAACAGAGAGTTACGTACCATAAGCTTCTGCTTGTCGTGTGTCCGGCCTCAGTCCTTGGGATGGTAAAAGACCTTGTAGAGCAGGTCCAGATCACTCAGCAGGCCGGCGTTGTAGCTTTCATCAGCCTGGGTTTTGGGGCTTGCGATCAGCTGCCAGGAGGAGTCTTTGGCCAGGGTCTGGGCGAGGTTCCACTTGCGTTTGAAGCTCTGCTCCTCCAGTTGGCTGAGCGTGGTCAGTTGGGCGGGATTCAAGCGCTTGTCCAGTCCGCGTTTTTGCAGCAGTTCCAGTTTCACCAGCAGGGGATGGTTTTCGCTGATGGCGATGATCTCTTTCGCCTGTTCCGGAGGATAGGCGTTTTCGAAAATGAGTTCCTTGTAGAGCTCCAGTTCGGTTCTGAAAGTGCGCAGATTCACGAAGCTTAGCTTGTTGGTGTCGATCCCGCGGCGTTCAATCTCTTTCACCGCGGGCTTGTCCACGCTGTAGGTGAGGGGATGGTAGGCCTCGAGTTCAAAGACGTTCTGGGTGATGAAGAGGGTGACGAAGGAGAAGAGGAAGGCCATGGCGGGGGCGGCGATCCAAGCCAGGGTAACCTTGCCAAGCACGTTGTAGCGGATGTTTTTGCCGCCCTTGGCGAGTCCGATGCCGAGTACGGCGCCCACGATCACCTGCGTGGAGGAAATGGGAACCAGCGGGATGGGCGGAAGTCCCATCAAGACAAGCAGATCGTGCAAGGCGCGGGAAGAAAAGAGAAAGAGGACGATGGTTTCGGTGAGCAGGGCGACCAGCGCGGTGGCGGGGGAAAGCTGAAAAATGTCCTTGCCGACCGTGCCCATCACGCGGTGGGAATAGGTGTAGATGCCCAGTACCACGGCGAGCGCGCCGATGATGTAAAGCTGCTGCACGCCTGTGATGGAGAGGAAGGGACCGAGGGCCAGATCCCGGAATGGCGTCACCGGAACGAAGACCCCCACGGCGTTGGCGATGGTGTTGGCCCCCAGAAAGTAGGCTCCGACAGCGCCGAAAACGATCAACGCGTAACGGATGATCATGTCCTGTTCCAGCAGATGGCGCTTGGAGTTGTTGATCCAGCCGCGCACGATGTAAAAGAGCAGGGCCGCGATGCCGGCGGAGACTACAAAGGCGGTTACCCAGCTGCTGGCGATGGTGAGCAGGGAATTGAAGTTGGTGAGCCGGCCGGAAAAGTAGTTCCAGCCGATCAGGGCGCCCACGATGGTCTGCGAGATGGAGACCGGAATGCCCATCCGCACGATCACCAGAATGGCCAGCGCGGCGGCCAGCGCCACGGTGAACGCGCCGCCCAGGGCGTCCACAGAACCCAGCCTGCCCAGGGTTCCAGAGGGCCCGCTACCTTCCAAAACAGCGCCCAGAAAGTAAAAGATGGCGGCGATCAGAGCGGCCTGGCGGAATTTGATCATGCGCGTGGACACCGCGGCCCCGAAAATGTTGCCGGTGTCGTTGGCCCCCATGGACCAACCTATAAACAGGCCGCTGATCAGAAAAACGAAGATCATGCCAGGATCAGAGCTGCCTTTTGATGGTGTAGATGGAGAGGCGGTCGCACACGGCCTGGGCGTAATCCGAGATCTGTTCGATGTGCAGGGCGAACCAGCGCAGATGGGTTTGCTGCGCCAGGTCCATCTCCTGGGAGAAGATCAGGCGACGCAGCTTTTCGCCCAGCTGGTCGGCCTCGCGCTCGAAGAAATAGACTTTGTGGATGTAGTTGTTCACTTGGGAAAGGTCGCGGAAAAAGGAACGCACCGCGTAGGTGAGCTGCTCCACCGCGGCTGTGGAAGCGCGCGTGGTCTGCAGCCAGAGGTCGTTCAGCACTTCCGGGATGCGCGGCATTTCGATGGAAAACTGCATCAGCGTGTCCTTGATGTTGTCCACCACTTCATCCGTGTTTTCCAGAATGGCCAGCACGTCGCCGCGGTTTTCCGGGATCAGAGTGCGTTCGTAGAGATAGCGCTCGATCGCCACGCGCAGGTCGTCGGCCTTCTTTTCGTTTTCGCGGATCAGATTTAGCCTCTCTTCGAACTGCTCGAACCTGCCCATCAGATAATCCTCCACGCCAAGCTGGAAAAGCAACGCGGAATCGCTGACCACGTCCAGAAAAGTGTCGATCTGCGATTCCACGAACTTGGTGGTCTTCAGCACCAGTGCCATGTGATCTCCTGTTCTCTGTGATATTCAATGCAACCACTCATCCTATTTTCAGCCTGATATTTTTGTCAAGCGGAAAAGCGTCCGCGGGTAAAAGGAGGAAAAAGTTGACAATAATCCCGCCGTTAATATCCTGCGGCACAGCCATAAATTCAGCCAGGAGCGAGCTCATGCGCCAGACGCTTTATCTGATCGACGGCACGGCCCTGCTGTACCGCTCACATTTCGCCTTCATCAAAAATCCGCTGGTCAATTCCCGCGGGGAACACACCAGCGCCATCTACGGCGTGGTGAATTCCTTTCTGCATTTTCTGGAGCTCAAGCAGGCCGCGAACATCCTGATCAGCTTCGACCGCAAGGCGCCCACCTTCAGGCACGAACTGAGCGAGAATTACAAGGCGAACCGGCCGCCGATGCCGGAGGAACTGGTTTCGCAGATCGAGCCGGTGCAGCAGTTTTTTCATCTGATCGGGCTGCCGGAGATTTCGCTGGACGGCTATGAGGCCGATGACGTGCTGGCTACGCTGGGAGAGCGTTTTAAGGATGCCTTCGATATCGTGTTCGTAACTTCGGACAAGGATTATTCGCAGCTGGTGGAAGAGCGGGTGACCATCTTCGATCCCGCCAAGGACCTCAGCTACGACCGCGAGGGGGTGTTCGCCAAATATGGGGTCTATCCGGAACAGTTTGTGGACTACCTGGCCCTCGTGGGTGACGCTTCGGACAACATTCCCGGCGTGAAAGGGATCGGCCCGAAGGGCGCGGAACCGCTGCTGAAAAAATATGGCACCCTCGATGGGATCTACGCCCATCTGGATGAAATTCCGGACACGCCCCGCCGGAAACTGCTCGAGAGCCGTGACAACGCCTTTCTTTCCAGACAGTTGGCCCAAATAATACGCGACGTTCCGATAGCGCTGCCTGAAGTGGCAGAGCTCACCTTCGACGGCACCAGCCTGGCCCGGGCGGCGGAGTTTCTGAACCGCTACGAACTGCATCAGCTCAAACGCCGGATCGACAACCGCTTCAGTCCAAGTACCCCGGCTGAGCCAAGACCTGCCGCCCCCGAGGAAAACCTCACCCAGGCGGATATTTTCGCCGCGGAACCCAGTGGGGAAGACGGTTCCCTGAACGCAGAACTGGCTTTCACAGCGATCCTGGCCAAGCCTGAAGATCTGCCCCGGCTGCTGGAGGAATTGCGCCAGGCGGAACTGGTAAGCCTGGACACGGAGACCGATTCTCTTGAACCCGTGGGGGCCAGGCTGGTGGGCATTTCCCTCTGCGTGAAGCCGGATGAAGCCTGGTATCTGCCTTTGGGACACCAGATGTATGACAATTTGCCGCTGTCAGAGACCCTGACCGCCCTGAAAACAGCCACGGCGGGAAAAACCATCCTCGGCCACAACCTCAAATACGACCTGATCGTGCTGGGCGGACACGGCTGGGAACTGGACAATCCTCTCTGGGACACGATGCTGGCCGCCTACATCCTGGATCCCGGCACCAATCAGTATTCTCTGGACGCCTGCGCCGCCGCGGAACTCGGCCACACGATGATCCCGCTCTCCAGCCTGCTGGATAAGAAAAGCAAAACCAGCTTCGACCTTGTGGACGTGGAAGCCGCCTGCAAATACTCGGCCGAGGACGCCTGGGCGGTGTTCAGGCTGCGGCCTGTTTATGCCAAACGCCTTTCCGACACGAACTTGATGGAGCTTTATGACCAGATCGAGCTGCCTTTGGTGCCTGTGCTGCAGCGCATGGAGGAAAACGGCGTGAGGATCGACACTCCGGTGCTGCGGGAGATCTCGCGCGCCATCAATCTCGAAGTGAGTGAACTCACCGCGCAGATCTACGCGCTGGCAGGTTACGAATTCAACCTCAATTCCACCCAGCAACTGGCAAAACTGCTGTTCGAAGACATGAAGATCCCCGCCGGAAAGAAGACCAAAAGCGGCTATTCCACCGACATTACGGTGCTGGAGGAACTGGCGGAGGACCACGAGATCGCGGACAAACTGATCCAATACCGCAGCCTCACCAAGCTGGAATCCACCTATGTGAGCACCCTGCCAAAGCTGATCAATCCTGCCACCGGGCGCATCCACTCCTCCTTCAACCAGACCGTGGCCTCCACCGGCCGGCTCTCCTCCTCCAATCCCAATCTGCAAAACATCCCCATCCGCACGCAGCTGGGACGCTCCATCCGCAAGGCCTTCATCGCCTCGGATCCGGACTGGGCGATCATGAGCGCCGATTATTCCCAGATCGAGCTGCGCCTGCTGGCCCTGTTTTCCCGCGACGCCGCTCTGCTCGAGGCTTTTGCCAATGACCTCGACATCCATCGCCAAACGGCTGCGCTGATCACGGGGAAACCGTTGGCCGAGGTCAGCAGCGAGGAACGCCGCCGCGCCAAGGTGATCAATTTCGGCCTCCTCTACGGCATGGGGCAGAAGAAGCTCTCACGCGAACTGGGGATCACGCCGGACGAGTCCAAGGCGATGATCAAACACTATTTTGAACGCTTCCCCTCCATCGGCGCCTACATCAACGACTGCAAGGCCGAAGCCAGGCTGCACCGCTTCAGCCAGACCATCTTCGGCCGCAAACTCTGGCTGAAAAACATCGGCAGCGGCAACCCGGGTCTGCGCGCGGAGGCGGAACGAGTGGCGGTGAATATGCCGATCCAGGGTACCGCCGCGGATCTGATCAAACTGGCCATGATCGCCATCCACGCGCGGATCAAGCACGATCCCCGTGTCCGCATGGTGCTGCAGGTGCACGACGAACTGGTTTTTGAAGTGCGCCGGGACTTTCTCGCCGAGGCCGAAAAGCTGGTTCGCTCGGAGATGGAAAACGCTCTGCCAGAACAATATAGGCGGGTGGTCAAGTTACAGACCGAGATCGCCAGCGGGGCCAACTGGTTCGAAGCCCACTAAAATGCGGCTTGACATTTAACCGCGTAAATTTTATGTAGCCGGTAGTGTCGCGGACGTGGCCGACCCGTCGATATACGGGATCCGCGCGACCGCAAATGAGCAATGAAAGACTGAGGATAAATTGGACAAGATCGAATCCCAGGCCTTGGCGAGCAACCTTGCGCAGACCCAGGTGAAACAGATCGTGCTTTCGCCGGAAAGCCTGTGGCTGCTTGAACGCAGTGCCGGCTACTACGGCATTCAGCAGCGCACGAAACTTTTTTTGGAAGAGCTGCACCATCCCTTCGCGAACCTCGATTCCGCTCTGGAACTGTTGCGCCAAAGCATCATGGGCGATCTCTGGTTCTACGTGCAGCTGGAGGAAAGCGCGCACGCCCTGGAACTGATCCTCGGCATTTTCGGCAATATCTTTGCCCGCGCGGCAGAGGAACTGATCAAGCAGCGCTGCCTGAACGAATATCTGGATTTCATCGCCGCCCTGGCAGAGCAGCAGAGTGTGCCGCAGAGCATTCTGGACCAGGCTTTCGACGTTTTGGAAGACTGGCATTCCCAGGCGCCGGAACTCTTCATCGCCTCTTCCGGACAGTGCCATAAGACTTTGCTGCGGCTTTCGGAACGCCTGGGCCGTCAGAACGAGGCTGTGGACCTGCTGCGCTCTGTTTACGAGGCCTCGGTTACACTCTGGCGCTCGCAAGCGGCCATCGCGGACTGGCACGACAAATACAGCGACCTGGTTTCCCTGGACAAGACGAAACTGGGACAAGCCGTGGGCAAAAAATTCTTCGCGGACTGCCTGAAGCAACTCAAAGCGGCGCGGACCCTGCAGGATTTCGCCGCCATACCCTCTTTTTCAGCCATTGCCGCCCGCCACCGCGACCTGCTGGCTTCGTTCACCGGCTTGCCGGAGAAGATCCATTACCTTTTCTACCTCTTGAGTTTACCCACCATGAACGCCCTCAGCGATCATCTGCTCTGGGACCTCAACCGCCTGCTGGCAGACCTGCACGAATCCCTCTCCGTGAAAGAACTCAACCTGCTGATCGACAGCATCTTCGAGAATCTCACCGAATTCCGCGACCAACACGGCAGCATCGTTCTGGACTGTGTGCTCACCATCGGGAAAGCCGTGCTGGATCCAAACGAGCCGGAACTCGGTCGCCGCTGCCTGAGCAAGATCATCGACCTCGGCTTCATTCCGCCCGGGGAGATCAAGATCAACAGCGACTGGCAGATAGTCTCCAACAAAAACCACATCAAGAACATCCGGGCCTGGCTGGATCTGATCAGCATCGACCCCATCCTTTGCAAGGACCTGCTGGCGGCGCTGATCATCAACCTCACCCAGGGCGGTATCTTCATCTCGGACACCGACCTTTTTCAAAAGGATGTTTCCCAGTTTCTGAACAGCGACGTCAAACCCCTGTACGTGCAGGTGAAACATCTGCTGCGGCTGTTTCCCGTCTTCTACCACGAGATCGGCGCCGAGGGCGAGATCCGCGACCTCAGCACCGAGATCGACGAAATGAGCGCCCGCAAGGACCGCCTCATCCATTTTGTGCGCAAACAGGTGCACACTGAAAGCAACAACACCCATATCAACCTCCTGCGCCAGATCCTCCATTACTGGACGGACCTGGATCCCAGCCATCTGCAGGGCTTGCTGCCCGAAGACCTGGAACTCTTTGTGCGCAACCCGGATGAGCGCGCCCTGGCGCAGCAAAAGGCGGTGCGCGGCTTTTTCCGGGACCACCGGACCAGCGTGGAAGATCTGCTGGGCCAATCCTGGCAGGCGGTGGCTCCGCTGTTCCGGCAGGTAAAGAAGGAGGATTTTTCCCTGCGTCGCCTGGAATTGCTGGTGCGCATTTTCTATATGCTGCTGGACAAATATCAGCTCGATCCATATGACATCGCCAAATTTCTGGCCCGCTTCAACTGGTTCGACGAGAAAGAACAGTTGCGCCTCAAGCAGAGCCTTGCCCGCCGGGATTTCGACAGCGGCATCCGCCAGATGCTGGATTACATCGGCCGCCTGAACCAGGTTATCCTGGACCCCAGCCCCACCCAGGCCTGGGAAAACATCTACTACAAACGCCACATCGCGGCTGGCATCCCCTCCATGTACGGCCAGTACCGCGAACCGAAGCTCGAGGCCATGGGCATGATCTTCCGCCTGGAAAACCTGGTGGAACGTCTGGTTGAGCAAAACATCAAACAGCTGAATCTGGATTACATCACGGCCAAGACCCTCAAGCGCATCATCCGCATCCTTGAGCTCTTCGAACTCGGCCTGGCCCGGGAAGGCCTCACCAGCGAAGCTTTTTCCAGCGCCCTGCAGATGCTCAAATCCGGGCAGAGGATCGTCAACCTCTCTCTGGACCAGTATCTGGACCTCTTCAAACAGATCAAGGACAGCATCACCGAGCTGATCAACGAATACTTCTATCGCTTTTACGAGCAGGAACTTGAGCATGCCCCGGTGAAAGGCGGGGCCGGCAAATACAAACGCCAGACCGCGCAGCAGATGTTCGCCGAGGAGTTTTTCCGCAAGCTGCTGGCCTCCTCCTTTCTGGTGCAGCCGATGGACAATTTCATCGCCCAGATCCTGGTCTCGTTGGACGCCATGAAACAGGTCTTCGGTTCCGCCGAACTCAGCCGCGTGATGAGCTACGATCCAGACCTGATGTTCATTCCGCTGCAAACCAACAACGGCAGCCTCGACAACCAGGTGCTGCTGGGCTCCAAAGCATTCTTCCTCAAGAAGATGCGTCAATACGAATTCCCCATCCCGCCCGGTTTTGTGATCACCACCGAACTGTACCGCTTCAGCCATATCGTGCGCTCACATCCCGGCATCGAACGCGAAATGGACGAATTGCTCCGCTTCAACATCGCCCGCCTGGAAAGCCAGACCGGCCTCCGTTACGGCGATCCGGAAGCGCCGCTGCTCTTTTCCGTAAGGTCCGGGGCTCCCATGAGCCTGCCCGGCGCGATGACCACTTTCCTCAATATTGGCCTCAACGACGAGGTCACCCTCAAACTCAGCGCCCTGCCAAATTACGGCTGGACCGCCTGGGATTGCTACCGCCGCCTGATCCAAAGCTGGGGCATGGCTTACGGCATCGACCGTGACGAGTTCGACGCCGTGATGATCGCTTTCAAGCGCCGCCACAAGGTTAAGCTCAAAACCCAGTTCACGCCTTTGCAGATGCGGCAGATGTCCACAGCCTACAAAAAGGTGCTGGCCCGTCACAAGCTGGAGTTCGAGCAGGACGTTTTCCTGCAGGTGAAGCAGGCCATCCTGCACGTGCTGGATTCCTGGAATACCGATCGCGCCAGGCTTTACCGCCAGAAACTGCAGATCGCCGACGACTGGGGCACCGCCGTCACCATCCAGAAAATGGTGCTGGGCAATATCAGCCTGGATTCCGGCACCGGCGTACTCTTCACCCACGCGCCCTGGAGCAAGGCGCCGGGGATCACTCTGAACGGAGACTTCACCCTTTGCAGCCAGGGTGAGGACGTGGTGGCCGGGCTGGTGCACACTTTGCCGATCTCGGAGCAGGAACGCAAACAGGCCAAGCAAAAGGTGGAACACTCTCTGGAAAAGGATTTTCCCCAGATCTACACCCGTCTGCTCAGCCTGGCCCATCAGCTTCTTGACGAGCGCGACTATCCCCATCAGGAGATGGAATTCACTTTCGAAGGCCCCACCCGGGACCAGCTTTACGTCCTCCAAACCCGCAACCAGGTGATCACCAAAGCCCGCGCCTACACAGTTTTTAACGTTCCCAAGCGCGATCTGAAGCCCCTCGGCAACGGCATCGGCATCGGCAAAGGCGTCATCAACGGCCTCATCGCCATTTCCAGAGCGGACATCGACGCCCTCAGGGACCGCGGCCAGCCGCTGATCCTGGTGCGGCCGGACACCGTTCCCGAGGACATGGAACTGCTCTTCGACTGCCAGGGCCTGCTCACCTCGCGCGGCGGCGTTACTTCCCACGCCGCGGTCACAGCCATCCGCCTCGGTTTGGTGGGCATCGTCAACTGCCGTAAGCTCAAGGTGTTCGAGGACGAAAATCACTGTCGCATCGGCGAAACCCTGCTCAAACCTGGAGCTGAGATCGCCATCGATGCCAGCAGCGGCGCCATCTATCTGGGCCACTATCCGGTGGAAACCATTCGCAGCTAAGAATTTTTCAAAATAAACAGACAAGGAGTATCGCATGAACCTCGACCTGAGAAACAAAAAACTGCTCGGGATCAATGGACTCGGCCGGATCGGCAAGCTGCTGCTCTGGAATCAGATCCATCTCCGCCATTTTGACGGGATCGTCGTCAATTGCGGCCGCGAAGTTGGTAAAACCCTGGATGACCTCATCCAGGTGCTCGAAACCGACTCCACCTACGGCAGCATCCACAAATTCCTCTTCGGCATGGTCGGCCGCAAGGCCGCGATCCAGGTTTTGGATCCCGACAAGCCCCTGCTCTCCATCGAAGGCATACCGGTAAAAATTCTCCGCAGCGCCCGCGATCCCAAGGACATTAACTGGCTGAACGAAGGTGTGCGTGTCGTGGTGGATTGCACGGGCAGTTTCGTGGATCCGAACGCCACCCCTGAACAGGGCAAACCCTGTCTGCGCGGCCATTTGGAAGCCGGCGCGCTGAAAGTGATCTGCTCCGCCCCTTTCAAGAGCAAAACTGCCGGCGTCACCAGCCATGCGGACGCCCTCACCCTGATCTATGGGATCAACCACCTGAACTACAAGCCTTCCGAACATCACTTGATCTCAGCCGCCAGCTGTACCACCACCGGACTAGCCCATTTGGTGAAGCCCCTGCTGGAAAACGAGGCCACCGCCAACATCATGACCGCCTCCATGAGCACCATCCACGCGGCCACCAACACCCAGAGCATCCTGGATTCCGTGCCCAAGGCCGGCGCCACCGACCTGCGCAAAACCCGCAGCGTGCTTAACAACATCATCCTCTCCACCACCGGCGCTGCCAAAGCCCTCGAACTCGTGCTGCCGCAGATCAAATCCGTGGGCTTCATGGCCGACTCCGTGCGCGTTCCCACTTCCACGGTTTCGCTGATCAACCTCAATGTGACCTTCCACACCGAACTTAACGATATGGGCCAGCCGCTGGTGAACCGCCGCCTCATCAACGAGATCTACAAACAGGCCGCGGAAGGCCCGCAAAAGGGATTGCTGGTCTATTCAGAACGTCAGAACGTCTCCGCCGACCTTATCGGAAGCATGGCCGCCGCCACCCTTGAGGCCCACGAAACTCACACCCGCACCAGCTTCATACCCGTTCCCCGCCAGACTCTTGCCGCCCTGGGAGTGGAAGCCGGCCGCGAAGTGACCATGCCCGTAACCCACGCCAAGATCTTCGGCTGGTACGACAACGAACTCGGCTCCTACACCAACTCCCTTTCCCGCCTGGTGAACTATATCGAATCCAGCACGCCCTGAGCTTGGCCGTCTCTGTAATATGATCTCCGCCCCCGGTTTCGGGGGCTTTTTTATCTCCACCTTCTCCACTCACAAGTGATCAATGCTCTGTTTTCTCCGCTTGCCAATGCCTCCGTATCCGAAATCTCCCTGTTTTTAAAAACATTTGCTTTTCCCTTGCTTTTGCTCTGCTTTTCTCTGTGTTAAGAAGACCTCTGTGTCCTCCCCATCTCTGTGTCTCTGTGTTAAAAAAACCTCTCTGTTATCTCATGCCTCGGAATGAATTCCGGGCAGCCAACAGACTAAAGTCTATGTTACTCAAAACTCTGTCCCTCTGTCTCTCTGTTTTTAAAAAAAAACCTCTGCTTTTACTCCGCTTTTGCTCTGCTTTTCTCTGTGGTTTAAAAATCTCTGTGGTTTAAAAAACTCTGCTTTAAAAATCTGCGCCGCAGCAGGTTGGCATTGCTCACCACGGTCACGGAACTCGTGGCCATGGCGATCTCCGCGATCACCGGATGCAGCGCTCCGAACACCGCGAGGGGGATGGCCACCAGATTGTAGAAGAAGGCCCAGAACAGGTTTTGCCGGATCTTTTTGAATGTTTCCACGGACAGCCGCACCGCCTGTGGGATCAGTTCCAGCTTGTCACGCAGGATGGTTATGTCCGCCGCTTCGATGGCTATGTCGGTACCCTGGCCCATGGCGATGCCGATATCGGCCAGTTTCAGCGCCGGAGCGTCGTTGATGCCGTCGCCCACCATGGCCACCGGACCGTATTCCGCGCGGAGTTCGCCTATGATCCTGGCTTTGTCGGCCGGCAGCGCCCGTGCCCGTATTTTGCTGATTCCGCACTGCGCGGCGATCGCGGCGGCGGTATCCTCGTTGTCCCCGCTCAGCATGATGCTCTCGATGCCCATGTCCCTGAGGGTGTTAACCACTGTGATCGCCTCCGGACGCACAGTGTCGGCCAGGTAAAACACGCCCAACACTTTGGCCTGATCTGCCATCCAGACCTTGCTGGCGTGTTTCAGCTCCGCCTCTTCCGGCAGTTCATCCAGACCGCTCACGCCCTCTTCCCGCAGCAGTGAACTGCTTCCCAGCCAGAGCTTGCGCTCTCCGAGAGTGGCGGAAACTCCCCGCCCGCTGTGGCTCATGAAATCAGTGGCTGGCAGGGCTGACAGCCCTTGTTCTCGCGCGGCGGCCACGATCGCTTTCGCCAGCGGATGCTCGCTGGCGGTTTCCAGGCTCAGCGCCAGACTCAGGGCTTCTGCATCCGGTATGCCAACCCCCTTGTATTTCAATAGCTTGGGTTTGCCGTGGGTGAGGGTGCCCGT
This sequence comes from uncultured Candidatus Cloacimonadota bacterium, assembly GCA_964631015.1. GTDB lineage: Bacteria > Cloacimonadota > Cloacimonadia > Cloacimonadales > Cloacimonadaceae > Syntrophosphaera. The sequence continues at coordinate 41,330 of CAZVXH010000002.1, forward strand.
TTTGTCGAACACCATCGCCCGGATGTCTTTCATCCCTTGCAGGGCTTCGCCGTTGCGGATCAGGATGCCGCGTTCGGCCCCCAGACCGCTACCCACCATCAAAGCCGTGGGTGTGGCCAGTCCCAGGGCGCAGGGACAGGCGATCACCAAAGTGGCGATGGCGGCCATCAGGGCGGCCGCGAGACCGGTTTTCGCGCTGCTGAGCGGGATCAGCAGACGCAGCCAGTTGCCCACGGAGAGCATCGTTTCAGGCCAGAGCAGCCAGGCCGCGAAGGTCAGAGCGGCCAGCACCAGCACCACCGGCACGAACACTGCCGTAACTTTGTCCGCCAGCATTTGCACCGGCACCCGCGAATGCTGGGCGTCCTGCACCATCTTTACCACCTGAGCCAGGAAACTGTCCCGGCCAATCTTGTCCGCCCGGGCTTGAAAATATCCGTCCAGATTGACCGTGGCCCCCGTCACCCGGTCTCCGGCCTCTCGCCGCGCCGGCATCGATTCGCCCGTGACCATCGATTCATCGAGGTTCGCGGCTCCCTCCACGATCACGCCGTCCGCGGGAACCTTCGCTCCGGGCTTCACAATAAAAATGTCGCCCACCTTGATCTTGTGGATGGCCACCTCGGTTTCAACTCCGTCTATCAGCAGCAGAGCGGTTTTCGCGCCCAGATTGAGCAGTTTGCGGATCGCTTCGGAGGCTTTGCCGCGCGCCCGGCTTTCCAGATAGCGCCCGGTGAGATGGAAGGCCAGGATCATGGCCGCGATGCCGCTGAAGTCGTGAGGATCGACGCCTTTCACCACCAGCGACAGCGGCGTCACCAGCAAAGACGCCAGAGTGCCCAGGGCGATCAGCACATCCATGTTCGCGCTGCCGGAACGCACTGATTTGAAGGCTGATACGTATACTCCCCGGGCGGGGAAGATCATCCCCAGCAGGGTGAGGCCAAAGATGAGCCAAACTCCCTCGTGATGCCAGCTGGGCATGGGTTTGACGAGCATAAGCGGAAACATCAGCGCCATGGCGATCAGCGCCACCGCCCAGATCCACCCCATCCTGGTCTTCGCGCCAAGCATGTTCTTGATCTGCGCGTCTTCTTCCAAAACAGGACTTTCCCGCACCGAGAAGCCCAACGCCGTGATCGCTTTGGTAAAATCCTCTTCGCGCACCAGCCGGTCGTCAAATTCGATCGCGGCCTCTTCCATGGCCAGGTTCACCTGAGCCGCGCTTACACCCTTCATTTTGGCCAAAGCCTTCTCCGTGCGCGCGCTGCAGGCGGCGCAGTGCATCCCGTCAATGCCCAGGTTTATCTGTCTTTTCATTTGCTTTACTTCCTGAATGTATATCTAAAAGATAGGATATTCGAATGACCGCTCTTGACAAGCGTAAACTTGCTCCGTGAGTTTGAGTTATACGGATATGTAAAATCGAGTTCACTGGAGCGAACTTAAATCGTCTCATTGCATATTATTACTAAGTATGTAGAAATTCGGCTCCCACGTGGCTCCCGTTCACAATACGGGATAAATACGGGATCAATACGGATGAAATCCGTATTGATCCCGTATTTATCCCGTAGTGATCGTGGGAAGGAAATGGGAAAAAAAATTACTGGATTTTCAGGATATATTTACCCGATGCCTCATTTTCAAAGTTAAACCATTTCAGCCGGGTGATATTTTTTATTGACAGAAAGCTGGACTCCTCATACATACACAAAACCGTGTCACAAATCTTTCTTACATAGTGTGGATCAAGTTTTATCCACTCGCTGAACTCGCGAAACCAGACCCGGGAATCAGTGAAAACGCACAAAATACAAACCCATAAGGAGATAGAAAGGACCATGAACAGAAGGAAGATCCTGCTGACCGTATTGCTTGTCATCTTTGGCACGCTCGGTTTGGCGGCCGCGCCGCGCTTTGGCGAACGGCCTTTCATCGACATTTATCAGGTTCCTGACAGCGCCATCGAACAGGGGCACATCAGGATCAAGCTCAGCGAGGACCATTCCGCGCTGGCCCAAAGTTTTCAATATCAAAACGGCGCTCTGGCCAGCTTCGGCATCGAAGAACTGGACGCCCTCAACCTTCAGTACGGGATCAAGAAGATCAGCCCGGTTTTCGGCGACGTGAGCAAGAACCTCAAGTGGGGCTGGCGTCACGTGGAATGGGGCCTGCATCTTTGGTTTGAACTGGATTACGACAGCGCCGCGGACATCCGCGAGATCGTGCTGGCCTACCGCGGCCTGAAAACCAATGTGCAGTGGGCCGAGCCCGAATACAAGAAAACCCTGCTTTCCCTCAACCAGGATGAGGTTTCCGCCCTCGCTGAAACCATCAGCCGCTGGACCCCGAACGACCCGCGTTACGGCGAACAGTGGCACTACAACAACACCGGCCAGACCAGCGGAACCATCGATGCCGACATCGACCTGCCCGAGGCCTGGGACATCGAGAAAGGCCATCCGGACGTGATCGTGGACGTGCAGGACGGAGGCTTCCAAACCGACCATCCCGACCTCAACGGCAACCTCTGGAACAATCCCGGCGAAATTGCCGGCAACGGGATCGACGATGACGCCAATGGTTATATCGACGATATTTATGGCTATAACTTTGTAAACAGCAACGCGACCATAGTGGGTCATTACCACGGCACCCACGTATCCGGCACGATCGCTGCCGAATCCAACAACTCCACCGGAGTGTCCGGCGTCGCCGGTGGTAATGGAACCACGCGCGGAGTCAGCCTGATGTCCACCCAGGTGTTCACAGATGCCTCGAGCGGTGGCTTTGAAACCGCTCCCGTCTACGGCGCGGACAACGGCGCCGCCATCTCCCAGAACAGCTGGGGCTATACCAGTGTGGGAGCCTATGATCAGGTGGTGCTGGACGCCATCGACTATTTTAACGCCAACGGCGGCGGTGCCGTGATGAACGGCGGCATCACCATTTACGCGGCCGGAAACAGCGAGTCATCCGGCCAGTGGTATCCCGGCTGCTACAGCGGTGCCTTCGCCGTGGCCGCCACCACCCACAACGACACCAAAGCCTGGTACTCGAACTATGATACCTGGGTGGATGTCTCAGCCCCCGGCGGAGAAACATCTGTGACAGCGCAGGGCGTGCTGAGCACCTATACTGGAAGCGGTTATGACTTCCTGCAAGGTACTTCGATGGCCTGCCCCCACACCTCCGGCGTGGCCGCTCTGGTGCTTTCTTATGCCCACCGCAACGGCCGCACCCTCTCCAATACTGAATTGGCCAATATAATCCGGAATACCACCGACAACCACTACGCTGCGAACCCAGGCTACATTGGGCAATTGGGTACCGGGCGCATCAATGCCTACCAGGCTTTGCTGGCCACCGATCCCACCCTGCCCTCGGTTACCATCACCGCGCCCATCAATGGTTCTGTGTACGATCTCAACAGCAGCATCACCATCACCGCCACCGCCACGGATACCGACGGCACGGTCACCGGCGTGGCCTTCTATATCGACGATGTGCTGCAGATTACCGACACCTCCAGCCCCTACAGCTGGGTCTGGAATACCACCGGTTACAGCGGCGGATCGCACGTTATCAAAGCCATCGCCACGGATAACGACAGCCACACCGCCACCAGCACGGTCACCGTCACCCTGCTGGCTCCTCCGGATGAAGGTTTTGAGACCGGCAACTTCTCCGCATTTGCCTGGAACAACAGCAGCGCGATACCGTGGACGGTGCAGAGCGTGGATAAGTTCTCCGGCACCTATGCCGCCAAGAGCGGCGCCATAAGCTCCAGCGGCAGCACCACCCTCAGCCTGCCTGTGGTGGTTAGCAGCGCCGGAAACATCAGCTTCTGGTACAAGGTGTCCTCCGAATCCAGCTACGACTGGCTGCGCTTCTATGTGGACGACGTACAGCAGGGCCAGTGGTCCGGCTCAGCGGGCTGGGCCGAAGCTTCCTATGCCGTTGGCTCAGGACCGCACACCTTGTCCTGGACCTATTCCAAAGACGGCTCTGTGAATACCGGCAGCGACTGCGCCTGGCTGGACCACATCATCTTCCCCCCGATGGGTGCCTACTATGCCCCGCCGCGAAACCTGACCGCCACTTCCGGCAATGCCGTGGTAAATCTTGCCTGGCAGGCTCCCGCCTCCGGAACTCCCACCGGCTACCGGATCTACCGCGACGGCAACCTGCTCACCACAGTTACCGGACTCACTTACACCGACAGCGCCGTGGTGAATGAAACCACCTATAGCTACTACGTAACCGCGGTCTACAGCGGAGGGGTTTCCGATCCCTCCAACACCGTGACTGCCTTCCCCACCACCAATCCCCTTGCCACCATCATCATCGGCGAAGGCACGGGATCGCAGACCTACCCCATCGACCGCTATTACAACTATTCCGGCCATGAAGCCATCTACCTGGCCGATCAGATCGGCACCGCCTGCAACATCAAGTCCCTGGGCTTTTACAAGTCCAGCGGCGTTAATGTGGCCCCTATCGAGGCAGTGACCATCTACATGAAACACACCACTGAATCATCCCTGGCCACCGGCAATTACAGCACCACCGGCTACACCCAGGTCTTCAGCGGAAACTTCCCGAACACCGCGACCTCCGGCTGGATGGAGGTGGAGCTGAACAGCCTCTTCGCTTACAACGGAACTTCCAACCTGGCCATCCTGACCATCAAAGGCAACCAGGCCTATATATCCGATTATCCCTATTGGACCTACAGCACCACTACTGGCACCCAAGCCCGTCAGGCCCACAGCGACTCCGCCCAGCCCCTATCCCTGACAGCCTCCACCAATCTGCCCAACCTGAAGCTGCAGGCCTACTTACCCGCCGGTGTCCTCTATCCCGCGCGGAACCTCACTGCGGCAGGCGGTAATGGCTTTGTCCTGCTGAACTGGATCGCTCCTTTCAGCGGAACCCCCACCGGCTACAAGATCTACCGGAACGGCAGCCTGCTGACCACCGTTACGGGGCTCACATACACCGACAACGCCGTGGTGAACGGCAGCACCTACTCCTACTATGTGGTGGCAACCTATTCTGGTGTAGACGCTGATCCCACCGCCACCGTTCAGGCCACGCCACAATTGGTGACTTCCGCCATCATCGGCGATGGGGCCGGCAGCGGCGGAACCTCGGAAGCCTGTCCGATCAACGTGTACTATCAGAGCCTGCACGGCCAGGCCGTCTATACCAAAGCCGAGTTAAACGCCAAAGGCGTGTTCGGGCCTATCGACATCTCTCAGATCGGCTTCAATGTGACCGGCTTGCCCAGTCTCGCCATGCCCAACTACCTCATCCGCATGGGCCACACCAGCGCCGTAGATGTTGCCACTTGGATCTCCACTGGTCTCAGCCCTGTCTGGAACGCTGCCTCCTATCAACCCACCGCGACCGGCTGGAACATGCTAACTCTGGCGACCCCCTTCACCTGGAACGGCAACGACAATATCGTGCTGGACACCGGCTTTGGCCTGATCGGTTCCTGGAACTCGAGCGGAACAACGCAGTACACATCCGTGACCAACGGCTACCGCTACGTGCGCAGCGATACAGTCGACCAGACAGATATCTTTACTGGCGGCTCAGCCACAGTCTACCGTCCAAACCTGCAACTAACTCTGGCGCCTGAAGTGGTGCAAGCCCCCGAGATCGTGGTTTCGCCTCTGACCCTGGATTTCGGCGCCGTCCTGGTAGGCAGCACCGGAGTGCTGCAGTTCACCGTGCAAAACACCGGCACAGCCGCGCTGACAGGCTCGATAAGCACCCCGCTTGGCTATACCGTGTCCCAGGTGATCGCCAAAGGCGTCAGCTCCGCCCCTGAAAGGTCCGCCGTTCCCAGCGGCAAGAGCGCGCCCGCTCTGGAAACCCAGCGCAATACCCTCACCCTCAGTGTGCCGGCTGGTCAGAGCGTTGTCTACAACCTCAGCTTCGCTCCCACCTTGGCGCAAGCCTATCCCGGCAACGTGACCATCAGCAGCAATGATGCCGATGAACCCACGGTCAACATCGCCATCACCGGCAGCGGCTACACCGACCCCAGCATCAGCGTGAACCCCACCAGCCTCATCTCCACCCTGCCCGTGAACGGCGGAGAAAACCTCAGCTTCCACATTGGCAATTCCGGCAGCCTGAACCTCGAGTTCACCGTCACGGAAACACCCTCCGCGGACTGGCTAAGCTTCTTCCCGCCCCTCGGAACGGTGTCGCAAGGTGCTTCACAGGAAGTGGTGGCCAGCTTCAACGCCACCGGCCTCGCCCCCGGCCAATATCAGACCACCCTCAACGTCGCCTCCAATGATCCGGAAACCCCCCTGCTGGCAGTCACTGTGACCCTCAACGTCACCAACAACGCCCCCACCCTCAGTCTGCCTCAGGAAGGGTTCCAGTTCGACATGAATTCCACCCTGCAGGTGGATTTTAGCCAATATATCGCGGATCTGGATGGTCACACAGTCACCCTTACCGTTGGTGAGAGCGACTTCATCCAGGCTTCCATCGTCGGACACTTGGTCACTTTCTCCGCGCCGGCCGATTGGTTCGGCAGCGAGATCCTGAACTTCGTGGTGGATGACGGCTACGCGGTTGGCTTCGGTTCCGTGACGGTCACAGTCAACCTCAATTACCTGGCTGTGCCAAACGTCACCGTCGTCAAATCCGCCGGCGGAGTCACCGTCTCCTGGGACAATGTGGCCAACGCCAACCGCTACCATATCTACCGCGCCACCGATCCCTACGGCAATTACGGCACTCTGCCCTTCGCCACGGTGCTCGCGCCAAATTCCAGCTGGGAGGACACCGAAGTCCTGCCCATGGCCTTCTACAAGGTTGTGGCGGCTTTTGAGGAACTTCCCGCCAAACAATAACCAGATCTGAAACAATGGCCCGGCCTGTTCCCTGGTGAATTGGCCGGGTTTTTTTTACCCCCGGGAAAGGTTGTGCAAAGGAAATTGTAACTTTTGCACCGGAAATTGCAACATTAACAAGCCAATCATACATTTTCACTTCAAAGGATCGATCATGAGGAAAACCACCTTCGCCTGGCCCCTACTGCTGGCCATGCTACTGCTGATCCCCCTCTCTCTGGCAGCGCAAAACCTGCCCGGCGGCTCAGCTTTCACCGTTACCCGCGACAGCGGCGACGGCATCCAGATCAGTTTTCAACTTCCCGCCTGGGAGCTCGAGTCTGTCGAGCGCGACGGCGCCACCCTTTCCCGGGTTCGCGTGGACGGAATCCCCAATCTCTTCATCGGCGAAGAGGAGACCCTGCCGGTGTTCAGCGCCATGGTGGCCATTCCCTGGCGCGGCGGCGTGAGCCTGCGCGACTCCGGCGACCCGGCTGAACTTCGCTCCGGGGTCCAGCTGGATTTTGCCGCCGCCCTGGCCGCGGAACGCCAAAGCGGCCGCTTGCCGGAAAAGCTCTATCCAGCCGCGCCCGCCCTCATCTCTGAACCCATGCTGCTGCGCGATTTCCGCGTGGTGAGCCTCAACGTGCATCCTTTCCAGTGGGACAGCGCCACGGGCGAACTGCTCGTGCGGGAAAGCCTTACCCTCAACCTCGATTTCGACAACGGCCCCTCCGTGAACGAGACGACGCCAGCCCTCAGCCTTTCCCCAGCCTTTGCCAAGATCTATCCCGGCCTCATCCTCAACTACCAGCAGCTGCTTGGCCGCGATGGACTCGAATACTCCAACCCCCGCCTGCTGGTGATCTACGGCAACTTCAGCGACGCCATCTATCTGGGCAAGGTGAACGAATACGTTACCTGGAAACGCCAGAAAGGCTTCCTCGTGAATGCCGTTAGCACCGCCACCGCGGGAACCACCTCAGGCGCGATCAAAACCTACATCCAAGGCCTGTATGACAACCCGGACACCCGGCCGGATTACATCAGCATCATCGGCGACGCGGGCACTGGTAACATGCAGGTTCCGTCCAACGACACCTACCACGATTACAATTACACCTGGCTGGCGGGTGGCGACAACCTGGGTGACGCCGCCATCGGCAGGATCTCGGTGGAAACCACGGAGCACCTACAGAACTACATGGCCAAGATCAACAGCTTGGAGATAAACATCAACCCGGATGCTGCCGCCTGGCTGGACCGCATGCTGCTGGTGGGGGATACGGCTTCCTCCGGCATCTCGACCATCTACACGAACGAATACATCCACGACCGCTCCCTGGAAGTAAACCCGGATTACAGCTATACAGAGCTTTACAATGGGGCACCCCCTTCCACCAGCATCAACGCGGCCATCAACCAGGGCGTGGCTTTCTACAATTACCGCGGCTATATAAACATGAGCGGCTGGCCCAGCACCATGGGCAACATGGCCAATGGCAACCGCCTCTTCCACGCGGTCTTCATCACCTGCAGCACCGGCAGCTTCGGCGGAGGGACCGCCACCACGGAATCGGTGGTCCGCCATGGCACGGAAGCCTCTCTGGGAGGCGCGGTGACCGCCATCGGCATGGCCACTTCCAGCACCCACACTCCGATGAACAACTGCCTGGACGTGGGCATCTTCCACGGCATTTATCCCCTGGGCATGCGGAACATGAGCGAGGCCATGCTCTACGGCAAGCTCTACCTTTACGCGGTTTATGGCGTTAGCAACACCGCCCAGGCCAACAACTTCTCCGGCTTTTGCAACCTGATCGGCGACCCCACCGCCCCCGTCTATGTGGGAATTCCTGAAACTTTCAGCCTCTCCGCTCCGGCAAGCGTTCCCACCGGTACCACCAACCTGGAAGTAGGGGTGAAGGACGCCGCGAACCAGCCCGTGGCCGGCGCCTCCGTGGTACTCACCAACAGCTCCGGACAGCAAATCGCCCTGGCCTTCAGCGATGCCACCGGCCTGGCCTACCTGGATTTTGCCGCCCTCACCGGCGCTGTCAGCCTCACCGTGAACAAAGACGACTTCAAGCCACAGGTGCAGACTATTACGCTAAACAGCTCCGGCGGCCTGGCCTTTGAAGAAACGGAGATCGACGACTACGATTCCGGCAACGGCGACAACATCGCCAACCCCGGCGAAAACCTGGACCTCTATTTCTGGCTGCGCAACACCGGCGCGGTCGCCACCGGCGCGTTCAGCGGCACCCTCAGTTGCAACGATCCCTATGTGGTCCCGGTGAGTAACCCGATCAACTTTGCCTCCATCAGCCCCAACGCCACTGGCGTCAGCAGCGCCGTGGGCATGGAAATCAGACCCAACTGCCCGGATCAGCACCGTGTGGTGCTCACTTTCACCCACGCGGGCGGGCAGATCGCCGTCCCCATGCTTGTCTCCGGCGGCCGTTTGGAGATCGTGGCCCACAGCTTTGTGGGCTCACCCGGCAATCTGGTGAATCCCGGCGACAGCTGGCCCCTCACCTTTACCCTCGCCAACAGCGGCGGCGCTCCCCTCACCAATCTGACTGGAACTCTCAGCTCCCTGGATACTTTCTTTGCAGTAAGCGATGCCCAGGGCGCCTGGGGCAACCTTGCCAGCGGCGCCAGCGCGACCAACAGTGCAAACACTTTCACTATCAGCGCCAGGAACAGTTGCCTGGACGGCATGGTGATCCCCCTCCAGCTTGATCTCACCGCCACAGACTTCGCCCAGAGCATCCCGCTCACTTTCACCCTCGGCCAAACCTCGGTCACCGACCCCCTCGGCCAGGATGCCTACGGCTATTTCATCTTCGACGCGGGCGACACCAGCTATGACCAGTGTCCCACCTACAATTGGATCGGCATCGCCCCCGCGGAAGGCGGCAGCGGCACCGCCCTCAGCCTTTCCGACCCCGGCAACAGCTCTGACGAAGGCGATCAGGTGGGTGCGGTGGCCATCCAGACAGTGAACCTGCCCTTCAGCTTCAAGTATTACGGCGTGGATTACAGCCAGGCCTCCATCTCCTCCAACGGTTTCATCGCCTTTGGAGCCACCAACGACGCCGACTGGCGCAACTGGCGTCTGCCCGACGCTGGCGGACCCAGCCCCATGGTCGCCGTTTTCTGGGATGACCTCGACCTCGTTAGCGGCAGCAGCTACGTGTACACTTGGTACAACAGCGCCCTGCATTACTATGTGGTGGAGTGGTACAACCTGTATTCCGGCTACGATGGCACCACGCAGCAGACTTTCCAGGCCATCCTCTACGATCCTCTCTATTATCCCACTCACACGGGCGATGGCCAGATCAAGCTCCAGTACAAGGTCTTCAACAACATCGACCTCGGCGACGGAGACAGCTATCCCCACGGCAACTACGCCACCATCGGCATTGAGGATCACACTTCCACCGTAGGCTTGGAATACACGTTTGGCAATACCTGGCCCACCGCCGCCGCCCCGCTGGATAACGAAAGCGCTCTCTTCATCACCACCCGGCCGATCATACCGGATTACCCCTATCTGGTGCTGGAACAGATCTTTGTACACGACGCCAATGCCAATGGCCATCTGGAACCCGGAGAAAGCTCCCAACTAAATATCCGCCTGGGCAACCGCGGTTTGGTGGATGCCACGAACGTTTCGGCAGTGCTCAGCAGCGCCGATCCCTACGTTACTGTAACCACAGCCAACGCCACTTACGGCACCGTTCCAGCTCAGGGAAGTGCCTACCCTTCCGGCAATTACGCTGTAAGCGTGGCCCCAACCTGCCCGGCTGACCACCAGCTCACCTTTACCCTGGCCATCACCAGCGCCACCGGCAGCTGGAACTACAACTTCCCGTTGACAGTGGTGGTGCCAGAACTCAGCTTCAGCAACCCGCAGGTGAGCGATCCCAGCGGCAACCAGAACGGCATCCTCGATCCCGGCGAGACCGCCGTCATCACCATCCATCTGAACAACATCGGCGTGATCCCCAGCCCGGCTGGAACCGCCACCCTCAGTTGCTCCACTCCCGGGATCAGCGTAACGGATGCCTCGGACAGCTTTACCAGCCTGGCAGCGGGTGCCTATGCCACCCTCAGCTTCGAGCTCAGTGCCTCCGCCGCCATGACCCAGGGCACTTTGGTGACCCTCGGGTTCAACGCCCTGGCCGGCTCCACCAGCGCCAGCCACAGCGAATACCTCGAGGTGGGCGCTCCGCTGGAGGTCGTGATCGGCGCGGGTACCTCCACCCAGAACTATCCCCTCGACCGCTATTACAACTACAGCGCCCACGAAGCCATCTATCTGGCCTCCGAGATCGCCACCGCCGGCACTCTGAAAGCCCTCGCTTTCCAAAAAGCCAGCGGTACGGATGTGGATCCCATCGCCGCCGTCTCCATCTATCTGAAGCACACCACCGCCAGCAGCATCAGCGCCGGGGATTACAGCCTCACCGGCTATACCCTGGTCTACAGCGGCGCTTTCCCGAATACAGCCGCCTCCGGTTGGATGGAGGTGGATCTGAATCCCATGTTCTTCTACGACGGTGCTTCCAATCTTTCCGTGCTAACCGTGAAAGGCTTTCAACAGTACATCAGCGGTTATCCCCAATGGACCTATTCCGCGCCCGGGGGCAACCGCGCCCGCCAGAACCGCAGCGATTCTGCCGCTCCCACCAACTTGATGGCCTCAACCTACCTGCCCAACCTGCGCCTGAAAGTGTTTCCGGATTACGATGTCTTGCTGCCGCCGCAAAATCTGACCGCTGTACCCGGAAACGGCTTTGTGAACCTCAGTTGGGAGGCTCCCGCCACCGGTTCCCCCATCAGTTATCAGATCTATCGCAATAACACTCTGCTGGTCACAGTTACCGGTCTGAACCACACCGACACCGCGGTTGTTAACGAGACCACCTACAGCTACCATCTGATCGCCATCTATGACGGCGGCGCTTCTGGAGCCACCCCCACGGTGCAGGCAATGCCCACCGCGGTTGTTGTCACCGAAGCCATCATCGGCTCCGGCACCGCCAGTAGCGGTACATCTGAAGCCTGCCCCATAAACGAATATTATGAAAGCCTGCACGGCCAGTCCGTCTATACGGCTGCCGAACTCAACTCCGCCGGAGTGGTGGGACCCATCGTGATCAGCAGTATCGGTTTCAATGTGACCGGTCTGCCCAGCCTCGCGATGCCCAACTACGTGGTCCGGATGGGGCACACCAGCGCCTCCAATGTGGACGCCTGGATCTCCACCGGCCTCACCCAGGTTTGGAGTTCCGCTTCCTATCAGCCCACTGCCACCGGCTGGAACATGTTCACACTTACCACTCCCTTCACCTGGAACGGTAGTGACAACCTCCTGGTCGACACCGCCTTTGGCGATATCGGCGACTGGAACTCCAGCGGTACCACCCAGTTTACTGAAGTGACCAGCGGCTACCGCTATGTCCGCGAGGACAATAGCGACCAGACCAACATCTTCACCGGAGGCTCCACCTCGACCTACCGCCCCAACCTGAAGCTGCTCCTTGTGCCGGACGAGGAACCTGAACTGCTTCCCCCCACCAACCTCAGCGCCAGCGCCAGCCACGGCTACGCGCGCCTGAACTGGGGAGCCCCGGCCAGCGGAACTCCGGACGGCTACAAGGTTTACCGCGACGGCAGCCTGCTCATCTCCGTGACCGGCCTCACCCACACCGATCTCAGCGTAACCGACGGAACCACCTATCAGTATGGGGTAAGCGCGGTTTATGCCGGAGGGGAATCCGTTCCCGCCGGCCCCGTGAGCGCCACGCCCAACACTCAGCCCCCCACGAACCTCACCGCCCTGCCCGGCAACGCCGTGGTGAACCTCAGCTGGTCCGCCGCGTCAGGCCGCGGGCTTTTCTCTGAGCTCGCTTCTTTCGGCAGCAAGGACCGCGACATCAGCGGCTACCGGATCTACCGCAACGGGGTGGCCCTCACCACGGTCGCGGCAACCTCATATCAGGATGCCGGACTGAGCAACGGGACTGCCTACAGCTACCATGTGACCACCCTCTACAGCGCTCCCGCGGGCGAATCCGCGCCTTCGAACACCGTGATCGCCACTCCGAACAACCTCCAGACCGTCATTATCGGCAGCGGCACCTTGGTTACCAACGGCAACCAGAACAGCCCCCTCAACATCTGCAACAACAGCGTGCACGGCCAGTCGGTCTACACCGCCGCGGAACTCAACGCCGCCGGCATCTTCGGACCCATCGAGATCATCGGTTTGGGCTTCAACGTGGTCACACCCCCCAACCTGCCCCTGCCGAACTTCATCATCCGCCTCAAACACACCCCGGCCACCAACGCCGCTGCCTGGAGCGATGCCACCGGACTGCAAACCTGCTACACCAACGCCGCTCTGATGCCCGTGGCCGGAGGCTACGATCTGCTGAACTTCCAAACCCCCTTCCTCTGGAATGGAACGGACAACCTCCTCGTGGATACCGCCTTCAGCCCCGTGACGGTGGCCAGCCAAAGCGGAACCCTCCAATACACCTCCGTCAGCAGCGGCTACCGCTTCGCCTGGAGCAACAGCGACGACCAAACCGCGGTCTTCAGCGGCGGAACAGCGGTTACCCGCCGCTATAACATCCAACTGGCCTGCCGGGAGGCGGAACTCGCCCTCGACCCGCCGTCTGTCGCCATTTCCTTCAGCGGCGCCAACCGCCTGCTTACCTGGAATAGCGTGACCAACGCCACCTCCTATCAAATCTGGTGGTGCGCCGATCCTTACGGAACTTACGAAGCGCTGGCCACCCTCAACGATCCCCTGGCCACCAGCTACACCGACACCCGCCCGGGCCTCGACCGCGCCTTCTACCGCGTGACCGCCCTGCGACCCTGAACCTTGTATCCCCACGCTCCGGGGCGGGAATTTCCCGCCCCTTTCATTTTCCCCAAAAATCCCTAACTCCCTGCGGGAAAAAATAATCCTTGACTGAACAGGCTTGGCCAAATATTGGTGCCAAATACGCAACTGGCTCTGATGGAAGAAGTTGGAGATCGGCTCTGAAAGTCCTTGGGGATAGCCACCACGGGACCGCCGCTCTCACCACCGGAACCCCATGTGCAAACGATACCAGTCTCCTTAACGATAGTGTAAAACGCCGCTCCTTCCCGGGGCGGTTGTTTTTTTTCTTGACATATGTTCCTCTCCCCACAATATATGCTCACGATTCATGGTTCCGCGCCCGGAAAGGATTCAAGGCGATCCGTCCGAAAGCGGAATAGTAAATTTGAGGAGACAGGTATGAAAAGCTTGCCGCTGCTGTTTGTGCTGTTGGTGATTTCCACGGGTGTTTGGGCAGAGGTTTATCAGATCGGAACGGGGACCACACCCTCCAATCAGGCCCCGGTCAATGGCAATGCCAATTTTAGCTGGAGCAAAATGATCTGTCCCCGGACAGATATCAGCAACGCCGGACTGGGCACCACGTCGGAGATCATTGGGATCGGCTTTTCCCTGAACAATCTGATGTCGGACTACTCTTTCACTAACCAGCACATCTACATGCGCCATACTGACCTTTCATCTTACAGCAACCTCAGTCTGGACCTCACCGGCGCCATTGAGGTTTACGCTGGCATCGTCACATTTCAGGATACCGGATGGCAACAGGTCTCATTCAGCCAGGTTTTTGCGTGGGATGGAGTAAGGAACATCGAGCTTATCTGGACAAACCAGCATGGAACAAGCAGAACAGTATCCCCTCAGTTCCTCCATTCTGGGACCTCGGCCAGTACCTTGGTTTACAAGAGCGGAAGTGCTTTTCCCACTGGCCCGGGAACGGCTGCAACACGCTTGCCGAATCTGCAACTGATCACGCCAATGCCACCCTTGCCAGCGCTGGCTGTGTATCCGCAGGACGGGAGTTATGCTTTGCCGGGGTCGCGGTTGATCTGGAAAAGCGGAGGTGGCTGTCCGACCTCGTATGACGTGTATTTTGGCACGGTCGATCCACCGCCTTTGGTGAGCGACGGCCAAACAAGCGCTTGGTATCAGCCGGCGCTGGCAGCGGGCGGCAGCTATTTTTGGAAGATCGTTCCCTCCAATCTCGGCGGCAGTCCCGCGAGCGTGCCGCTGTGGAGTTTCCGGGTGCCAGAGGAAGGCCAGTTGGCCGAGAGTTTTGAGACCTGGCTGCCGGCAGATTGGGCGAATCCGGGGGGGTGGAACAGCTACTCCAGCTATCCCTACCACGGCAGCTACTGCGCCTATGCTTCGGCGGATACGTACGGGAAATTGCTGTCAACGCCCAGGCTTTACGTGAGTGCCGGTTCCAGCCTGGAGTTTCAGGCCCGGAGTTCAAGCACAGCCGGCAACGCCCGGATGCGGATCAAATATTCTGGCGATGGCAGCAACTGGTCAGTGTTGGAGCCTGCGTTGAGCGTTACTTCAACCGTTTCCTGGCAGCGCTTTCAGGTAGATCTGAGTTCACTGGCGGGGCAGAGCGTGTACTTGGGTATCGAGGCCTTCAATGCAGATGCCTCCGGTACTGTGGGTATCTACCTGGACCAAGTTGTAGGTCCGCGTCCGGCCGGTTTGTATCCGCCGCCGGAGCTCAGCATCAGTCGCCAGGGCAATAATTTCAGTCTGGTCTGGACACCGCGGGTCGGGGCCACAGGCTACCGGGTGTATGCCGCGCAGGGTCTGGATTCCTTTACTGAAACGCCGCTGGCTGTTCTGGGCGCCGGAGTGACGAGTTACTCCGTGCCGGCCGGAGCGGGGAAATTCTTTCGGGTAACGGCGCTGTATTAGGTTCCGGAAAAAGAGAAACAGGAGATCAAGAGCAGGAAAGCCAAGGCTGGGGTACTGGCGTATTGCCGTTACCGGCAGGACGTAAAAGGGGCTTGGACGGCTCGATGAAGTTGGCAAAGTTGAGAACTGTCATTCCGGGGTAGGGGCCCCGAAATCCAGCCATTCCGAGTAATTCCCTCAGAGGGTGTCGATCCAGACGCAGCCTGGAGCGCCCCCGCCTTGACCCAAGATTGGGATTGGCTATTCCCGCAAGGTCTGGATTCGATCACCCCACCGGCCAACAAGTTGTCCGGCGAGGACCCCGACGGGGCTCCTGTCGCTGGCGCGACTTCCCCGGAATGACGGAGGTTCTGGGAGGGGTGACGTGGTGGCGGGGTGGTGACAGGCGTAGCGCAGCATGCCAATGCCGCGTACCGGCATCCCATGATTGGTATCATGCGCCACGTGGTACTAATATGGCTGGATTCCAGCCTGCGAGGCTGTGTGAAAAGCAAGAGAAAATTCCGTAAAAGTCCCGTAGGGACGGAATTTCAGATAGCACCCAAGTCCGAAAAATGCCCCCGGAGTCCCGTAGGGACGGCATATTGTAATCTGATATTCATATAAACCACAATGATATACGTATCATATATGTCGTCCCCAAGGGACTCACGTAAAACATCATGAAACCAACGTGTCTATCTAAAATAGCGTCCCTCCGGGACTTTGAAAAGAGTTTTCACACAGCCTCCTGCGCTGGAATGACTGGCTCTCAGGTTTGCCCACCATAATTGAACTTGAGCCTTACTGAACCGGTTCCGCCCCAAGCCGCCGCTCCTGAACTTTTCCTGAGCCTCACAGCGACTTCCCCCCCCAACAGGCGGGGACATTGAGGGAGGCAGGCGCGGGGCGCGGGGGAGAGGGTTTAGGGCCGGTTCGGCGCGAGGAGAGGGATCACGGCCTGGTCGAAGACCCTGCCGCGGAGGTCGTGGGCGCTGAGCAGGAGGCTGTGGCCCTGGCGTTCGAGGAGCAGGTAGTGGTATTTGGGCTGGAAGAACTGGCTGCGGGGGTCGTGGCGTTTGAGGCTGGGGCGTTTGTAGCCACCGCCGCCGCCGGAGACGAGGTAGGTGGTGTCGCCGTGGCTGAGGCGCTCATAGTGGTGGTCGTGGCTGGAGAGCACGGCGCTCACGCGGTGTTTGGCGGCCAGGGCGGGGAGGAACAGCTGGAGATCGGGATCGCCGCCGTGCCAGCCGCTGCTGAAGGGGGGATGGTGAAGCACGAGGAGGCGGGGGAGAGGGGAGTTCAGCTGTTCGAGCAGCCAGGCGTACTGAGGCGAGCCGGGGAGCAGGCTGAGGTTGGAATCCAGGCAGATGATGAGCAGGCTGTCGTGAACCACGCTGTACCAGGAGTTGGTCCTGCCGAGCTTGGCGCAGAAGAGTTCGGGGGGTCCGTCGTGGTTGCCTCTGGCGGCGAGGAGGGGGATGCCGGCGAGGGGGGCGCTGAGTTCAAAATAGCGGTCGTAGGCGGCCTGATCGCCCGCGTGGCTGAGGTCGCCGGTGTGGATGACGAGGTCTGGAGCGTGGGCGGCCAGGGCGGTGGCGAGGGCTGTTTGAACTCTGGGATGGGCCTGGGTGTCGCCCCAGACGCCGATGACGGCGCCCGCGGGGAGGGCCAGCAGGGCCAGCAAGAGGAGGAGGAAGGCTCTCATCCGAGGGAGCGGTAGTGGTCGCGGAAGCTCTGCAGATCCTCCCAGGCGGGCCGTTTCCAGTGGGGATTGCGGAGCAGGGCGGCGGGGTGGTAGGTAACATGGCAGGGGAGGCCCTGGAAAGTGTGAACCTCGCCGCGGAGTTTTTCGAGGGTGAGCTTGCTTTGGAGCAGGGTTTGGGCAGCCACGCGGCCCAGCAGGAGGATGATCCGCGGCTGGATGAGCTCGATCTGTTCAAGCAGCAGGGGCAGGCAGGCGGCGCGTTCGGCGGGCTCGGGATCGCGGTTCGCGGGGGGGCGGCATTTGAGGATGTTGCAGATATAGATGTCTTCGCGGCTGAGCTCGATGGCCCGGAGCATGTTGTCCAGCAGCTTGCCCGCTTCGCCCACGAAGGGACGGCCGCCGCGGTCTTCCTCGGCTCCGGGGGCTTCGCCGATCAGCAGGGCGCGGGCGTGGGGGTTGCCCTCGCCATAGACAAATTTGTTGCGGGTGGCGCCCAGGGGGCAGTTCTGGCAATGGGAGCGGCTTTGGCCCACGCTCTGCAGGCTGCTTTCACCCTCCGGGACAGCGGCCGGGGCGGGGCGGTAGAGCTCGGTCACGCCGAGGTTGCGCAGCAGTTCCAGGTGTTGCAGCAGGGCGCGGGACATGGGGCGGTTTATTCTTCTTCCTCGTCGTCCTGTTCGTCGCCGAAGCTGAATTCGTCGTCGTCTTCTTCGTCGGAATAGCGGTCGAGGTTGTCGTGGATCAGTTCTTCGATGTGTTCAGTGGAATCGTCGAAGGTCTCTTCCCCGGGCTCCGCGTCGGCGTCGGCAAAGGGGGAGGCCATCTGGGCCATCGCCTCGTTCGCCTCTTCGATCTCGGCAAAGTAATCCGGCACCTCGTTTGAGGCCACGTGGTCCATGGAGAGCACGGAGATCTTTTCCGGAAAGCGCTGGCGGACATAGACGGGAAGCTGGGTGAGCCTCTGGGATTCCAGTTTGGCCAGGAGGCAGAAGAGGAAGTTGACGTCGGTTTTTTCGAGGAAGGTTTCGATTTTTTTATCGATCATGAGGTTGCTCCTTGGGCAAGGAAGCCGGTGATGGGCTCCCGGTAGCGGCTGACGCTGTTTTCTTCGGCGCGGATGATGGCGATAACGTCGGCGACGGCGGCGGAGAGAAGGTCGTTGACCACCAGATAATCATAGGCGGGGATGTATTCCAGCTCCTGGCGGGCGATGGTGAGGCGTTTGGCGATTTCGGCGGGGGAATCGGTGGCGCGGTCGATGAGGCGCTGGCGCAAAACCTCCATTGAGGGGGGCACGATGAAGATCTTCACGTAGGGGATGGAGGTGGCGCTGATCTGGGCGGCGCCCTGGACGTCGATGTCCATGATCACGTGGCGTCCGGCGGCGAGGCGGCTCTGGATGAAGCTGATGGAGGTTCCGTACCAGCGTCCGAACACTTGGGCGGTCTCCAGAAAATCACCCTCCGCCTGGCGGGCCAGAAAGCTTTCCTCATCCACGAAATGGTAGTGCGTGCCGTTCTCTTCCTGTCCCCGGGGCTGCCGGGTGGTGTAGGATACGGAGTAGTCGATGCCTTGGGTGGCGCGTACCACTTCGTTCAGAATGGTGCTCTTGCCTCCGCCGGAGGGGGCGGAGAGGATGATGAGGAAGTTTTTGTCTTTGGTGATCACGGTTGGCCGGGGGTTCAGCCCTCTATGAGTTGGGAATATTCGATGGCGGTGAGGAGGTTGGAAAGTTCTTCCTCGTTGTTGAGGCGCACGCGGTAGAGCCAGCCTTCTTCAAAGGGCGAGCGGTTGATGATTTCGGGGCTGTCCTCGACCTCCTGGTTCTTGTCGTCCACCAGGCCGCTGACAGGGCTGATGAGGTCTTCGGCGGATTTCACGGCCTCGATGGTGCCGCAGGGTTCGCCCGCGGAAACTTTCGCTCCGGCTTCGGGCAGCTCCAGAAACACTATCTCACCCAGTTCGTGCTGGGCAAAATCGGTGATGCCGATGGTGGCAACGCCGTCCTTGACGCTCACCCATTCGTGGCTTTCGGTGTAGTATAAATCGTCGGGTACAAGCATGGTATCCTCCTGTGATGGTGCTTTTTTAGCTATATCAGGCCAAATCCCCACAAGGGGTTTTTGTGTCAAGGACAAGTTTGGTGGCGGTGGCCGCAGTTCCCCTGGGGAAGAGGGTTGGGGGCGGGTCCACTTTTTTCGGGGCGGAACTTCCCCGCTTCCGCGGATTTTCCGCTTGACCAAAAGGGGCGGCGGCGTTCGGATGGGGAAAATGACCATTCCGAAAAGGAAACGCAGATGACGCATGCAGCCAGCAAAAGGATCCTGGCGGTCCACGACCTCTCCAGCTTCGGCAACACCTCGCTGATGGCCTTCATCCCGCTCATGTATCGGCTGGGGATCAGGGTTTGCGCCCTGCCCACGGCCATCCTTTCCGCCAACACCGACTATCCGCGGCCGCGCTGGCTGGACCTGAGCGGGCAACTGGAGCCCTTCGCGGAGCACTGGGAGGAACTGGGGCTGCGGTTCGACGCCATCAGCACCGGGTTTCTGGCTTCGGCGGAGCAGGCGGAGCTGGTGGGCCGGATCATCGGCAGGCTGCGTGATGCCGACACGCTGGTGGCGGTGGATCCCGTGATGGGTGACCAAGGCCGGCTCTACTCCTGTTTCGGCGGGTCCATCGTGGCGGCCATGCGCCAGCTGATCTCCGCGGCGCGGATCATCACCCCCAATTTCACCGAAGCGGCGCTGCTGGCCGGGGCCGATCCCACCGCCGGGGCGAATCCCGCTGAGGTTTTGGCCTGGTGCCGGGCCATCGCGGTCACGGGACCGCGCCAGATCGTGGTGACCTCCGTTCCCACCGCGGATCCCAACCGCCTGGAAGTGCTGCATTACGACGCGCTCGCGGACAGCCTCAGCCGCCATCCCTTCGCCGTGAGTGCCGGCCCCCATCCCGGGGCGGGCGACTGTTTTTCCGCGCTGCTGCTGGCCGGAAGGGTGAACGGGCATTCGCTGCCGGCTTCCGTGCGGGCGGCGGTGGAGATCATGAGCCGGGCCATCCTGGAAGTTCCCCCGGGCGCGGACTGGAGGGAGGGCATAGCGGTGGAACACCTCATGGATTGGGATTTGCGGGGCTTTTTCCGGGAGGACAGGTGAAAACCATCATTCTGCTCTTTATCTCCAACATCTTTATGACCTTCGCCTGGTATGGACACCTCAAACATAAGAATGTTCCCCTCTTCACCGTGATCCTGATCTCCTGGGGCATCGCTTTTTTCGAGTATTGCTTCCAGGTGCCGGCCAACCGCATGGGGCACGGGATCTTCAGCGCCTACCAGCTGAAAACCATCCAGGAAGTGATCACGCTGGTGGTCTTCAGCGTCTTTTCCGTACTCTACCTCAAGGAGGAATTCCGCTGGAACTATCTGGTGGGCTTTCTCTTCCTGATCGGGGCGGTGTTTTTTATCTTCAAGAAGTGGTGAACCTCAGCGCAGGCTCCGGTAGATCTCGCGCACCGCGGCGGCATCGACCTCGAGGGGGTTGTTCGCCATGTTGCGGCTGGCCAAAACCTCTTTCACGCTTTTCTCGATAAAGGCGTCCGAGAGCTCCAGCTTCACGCTGAAGGGCAGCCCGGCCAGCCAGTCCTCGAAACCTGAGCGGCTGAGGCCCACCGCGGCGAAGAGGGCGTCCAGTTCTTCTGGCAGCGTGGGATAATAGAGGTTCAGCACCTGGCGCATCACCACGGCGTTGCTGAGTCCGTGCGGCAGGCCGAAAGCGGTGGTGAGCGGATAACCGAGCGAATGCTGCAGGGTGGTGCTGGTCTGGGCGATGGTCATGCCTCCATAGAGCGAGGCCCGCATCAGTTCCGTTCTCCCGGTAAGGTCGTCAGGCTGGTCCAAAGCGGGTCGCAGATGGCTCAGGATGGCCTTGGCGCCGCTGTGGATGAGGGGGTAAAGCAGGGGGTCGCGCTGGTTCGACCAGACGCCTTCCAGCAGGTGAGAAAGGGCGTCCAGAGCTGTGTTGAGGGTGATGGAGGGATCCAAACTGAGCGTGTAGCGGGGATCGCAGACGGCCAGGCGGGGAAAGGCCAGGTCGTGTCCGAAGCCTGCTTTGATGCCGGTGGCGGGGTCGGTGAGCACGGAGTAGGGGGTAACTTCTGTCCCGGTGCCGGAAGTGGTGGGAATGGCGGCCACGGGCAGGGCGGACTTGAATTTCTCCGTTTGATAGAGCTCGTCGCGGCTCAGAGCGTTGGCCGCGGCCAGGGCGATGGCTTTCGCGGCGTCGATGGGGCTGCCGCCGCCGATGCCGATCAGGAAGTCGCAGCCGCTCTCCTTGAGGGTTTTGGCTCCGGCCAGCACGGTGTCCAGGCTGGGATTTTCCTCCACCTGGTCAAAGAGAACCCAAGCCAGGTCAGCCCGGTCCAAAACCACCGTGAGTTCGTCCAAAGCGCCGCTGATCCTGGCACTGGAACGCCCCGCCACGATCAGGGGCTGGCTGCCCAAACTCAGGATCTGGTCCGCCGCCTTCAGCAACGCGCCCGATCCGAAAAACACCCGGGTGGGAAGATAGATCATGTGTACCTCGCTGAGACCAGTATTTATCTTTTATGGCTGTATTGTCAAGGAAATTCTTGCCTCTGTCTCTGCTGAAAAAAGAGGCCCGGTCCCACCGCCGTTGTGGAAGTTCATGCCAGCGGGGCCGGGCGCCGAATAGGGACGATCAGATCAGACAGTAACGATCACAAGCAGCCACTTTTTTGCTGAGACTGGGGATTGGTCTCGATGATCTGCAGGTAGTCGTTTACTTTCCGGTTGGGAGTGGTCACGGGATAGTTGCTGGGTGTGAAATGATAATGGACGTTTTCCAGATATCTCGCGTAGGTTGCGGGGAGAAGATCCTGGTATTTACCCTCGATTGTACTGCTATAGAGGATTTGATTGGTGCCGGGGTTTTCCACCCGCACGTTGAGGATCACCCGGGCATCCCTGGTCACTTCTTTCACATAGCCGTTCGCGTCCTTGACGGGAGTGTATATCACGCCGATCTCGTTGATCCTGTAGGTGACAACTTTGGTGGCTGGAGTGATCTCCAGGGCATTGTTCTTGGTAAGCACGTAAACTGGTTCCAAACCCTCCTGATAGTTGACCGTGATCGCGGATCCATTGAGCTTGCCGGAGTCGAGCAGGTTTTTGTGCACTTGGTCAAAGTCGCGGTCCAAAACCTTGTATCCTGAATTCACAAACTGTCGGATCACCGCGTCTTCCACCGCCACGACCACCTCAAGGTCCGTGGTGGTGTGGGTTTCGATCGAACTGAAGGTGATCATGTCGGAGACCGTAACCGCGGCGGCGACCTTGGCGGGGAGATTCATGTCGAGGACTGCCTTCTCGATAGCCAGGGCGGCTGACTGTTCGTATGAAAGAACATAGCTCTTGGTGGTGGAGCAGCCGCTCAGTAGCACGATTACAGCCAGGAAGAGAACATAGTAGAGTTTCATTTCACTCTCCTCTTATTTTTCGTACACGGGGTACGTTTTTGTCCGATGGTGACAATGATGCGAGGGTTGTAAAGTACTGTTGCCAGGTTGAAACCCCACTTTACCAGCGGCATTTACAGCCGCCATTACCAAGATTCTGATACAAACAGAGAACAAAGGCACTTCCATCCTTTCTCAAAATTCGTTCTTGATAGCCTATTTACACGCAAAACGAGTTTGAATAATTTGTCAATGAATATCTAATTTTTGGGTTCTGGGCGCCATATGACCCATAGAACAAACACCAAGCAAGGACGTGGACGGTCCACTATTTAGTCCAGCATTGCAAGGCATTCCCCCAAAAAAGTGAGATAAGTTATGCACAACATACTGACTTATAAA
>CAZVXH010000003.1:0-61268 GCA_964631015.1 uncultured Candidatus Cloacimonadota bacterium
TCAAGAGCGACCTCATCGTGGTGCTCACCCATCAGGGTTTTGAGGCCGACAGCCTGCTGGCGATGAGCCTCGACAACCGGGTGGACCTCATCATCGGTGGCCACGACCACATCCGCTCCGAACAGCCTGTTTACGTAAATGGCAAATTTCTGCTCTACAGCGGTTCGCATCTGAACTGGCTGGGTCAGGCTGACCTGGAGGTCGAGGATGACCGTGTGGTGTCTCTTGCGAACCAGCTCATCCCGCTGGAAACGCGCAACCAGGTGTTCATCAGCCCCCTGGCGGAATACGTGAACCAAAAGATCGCCTTGGTGGAAGTGCAGATGCAGAGGATCGTCGGCTACATTTCCGAAGAATGGGTCCCCGACAAGTACGTTTCAACTGCCCTCTCGCGCTGGGTCGCGAACGCTCTGAAAGCCGAATACCAGGAGATCTACCACCCCGATCTGGCCATCATCAACAACGGCGGCCTGCGTAAAAGGATCCCCGCCGGCGCCGTCACCCTGCGCGACCTGCATGAACTGGCGCCTTTCAACAACACCGTCACCGTCTTTTCCTGCTGGGGCCGTGACCTCATCTATCTGGACGAGGTCAACGCACAACACGCGATCTCCAAACCGCACGACATCTGCGAAGTGGCGGGCTTGGGTTTCAATACGGATGTGATCAAAAGCCAGTCCTTCGACGAATATCTGCCCTGGCAAAACCGCTACACGGTGAACGGTGAACAACTCATCCCGGATAAAGTTTACCGGGTGGTCTCGCATGATTATGTGGCTGGTCAGTGGGACAAGTATCTGGGCTTCAAGCCTTTCGACGTGTACGATACCGGTGAGCCGATCCTCGAAGCCATCATCCGCCAGGTGGACAAACAGTATGGACTGCGCGAAGACGAGGGCTGGGACTGAGCTCCGGCTCTGTTTGAACCGGCGGGTTGGCCCGGAGGGCGGCAACACCCCTATTGCGTAATTTGCGCGCAGGATGATTGTTACCCACTATAATAGGGAGGGCGGCTGGATCTGCCTCCAAAAAAACGGCGAGATCAGCAGGCCCCGCCCTGATTACACTTCAGGTCCACAACCCAATGGCCTCTCATTAACTTCCCGTCTGATCAAGGGGATGTTAACGGGAGGCAGGTGAGGCGTGGACAAGAGAGGACTTAGGGCGGTCTGACTGGGACTCGTTCATGCACCCCGAGAAAATTTATCCGCGAACCCCGAAGGCCGAAGCCAGAGGGTTGGGAAAGAGCCTGCAGAAAATGTGATGTAAATAATACTTGACAAGATGTAAGCCCTGACATTCATTATGTCCTGTCCGGTTGACATCACCGTCCTCAGGACGGCAAAACCCGGACGCAATAAAGTTTCTGGAGTGTCAAAATGCTCATCCAGCAAAAGGAAGCGCTGCTCACCCTCATCAGCAGCGTCGTCTTCATCATCCTGAAAGCCTTTTTGATTCCCGATCTGGGGGCTTTCAACCTCGAATTCACCCTGGTGCTGCTGGCCCTCTTCAATGTATCCCTGTGGGCGGTGCGCATCTTTCTGGGCTTTCGTTTCAAAGCCCTCGACGAGATGGATAGAACCATCCGCTACCAGGCCGCGATGATCGCCATCCACGGTGTCCTGATGGTGGTTTTCGTCTACGCGGTGGTTCTCTATCTCATTCACCGGAGTACACTAACGGTCCCGCTGCAGCAGGTGCTGAACCTGGCCTATTATAGCTGGATCTCGCTCTACCTGTTCTGGACCGCCTCCATCCTCGTGCTCTACAAACGCGGAGTGATCAATGTTTAAGCATGATCCCGGCTTCACGAACGAGATCCGCCGGCTCCGCTTCGCCAGTGGCGAAATGACCCAGTCGGAATTGGCCCAAAAAGTGGGCGTCACCCGCCAGACCATCATCGCCCTGGAAGCCGGAAAATATCTGCCCTCGCTGCTGCTGGCGGTGAAGATCGCCAGGGTGTTTCACACAAGTGTGGAGGAAGTTTTCCTCATCGCGGGAGAGTAGCAGACCGAAAAGAATGGGCTCTCCTTCACATCAAGCGGGTAAATGAGCAAATGTGTCATTCCGGGAGGCGTTTTAGACGCCGGGGCCCCGAAATGACAATCCGCGGCCTGTCGGTTGAGAGTGCTGCCTTCATCCAATATCTCCACCCACTCGATTGAAAGAGAGCCCAAAATATGATCCTATCTATATTATCAAAAATTAGTTGTAGAATTCATAAACTTTTTTTGTTGCCCCATTGACCCGAATTTTTGACTGTGTCTTAGGAATATCCGCAAAGGTCTTTCTCTGTCTCTCCATCCCCCTGTTTTTGTTAGTCTTTTCGATCATCACGTGGCCTGGATCCCGGTACCCCCGGAGATTTCTGATTGACAGAAACCGCAAGCCTTTTTTTCATTGTCTGTTACAAAAAATGCAAGAGGTTGAAGCCGATGAAACCATACATCATCACAGGCGGGACCATTCTCACTTTCGATCCCGCGCGACCCGTGCTGAAGGACGAGGCCATTCTGGTGCAGGACGGCAGGATCATCCGCGTGGCACCGGACGCCGAACTTTCCCTGCTGCACTGCGAACGCCTGGACGCCAGCGGCAAGATCGTGATGCCGGGCCTGATCAACGCGCATCACCATTTTTACAGCACCCTGGTGACCGGACTGGGCAAGGCCGCTCCAGCCAAGGATTTCAACGCCGTGCTGGAGAATCTCTGGTGGCGGCTGGACAAAAAGCTGCTGGCGGAAGACATTTACATCAGCGCGCTGGTTTCGGCCCTGTCCGCCATCCGGCATGGCTGCACCACCGTGATCGACCACCACGCCAGCCCCCACGCGGTGCCGGGTTCCCTGGCCCTGATCGCCAAAGCGTTGAAGGAGGCGGGGATTCGCGGCTCGCTCTGTTATGAGGTTTCGGACCGTGACGGCGGGGACATTTGTCAGGAGGGGATCCAGGAAAACGTGGACTGGCTGATGCGCATGCAGGCCGATCCTGAGCCCGCGTTGAGAGGGCTGTTCGGCATGCACGCGGCTTTCACTTTGAGCGACAGGACCTTGACCCAGATCGCCGACTGGACGCAGAAACTCGGCTGCGGCACCCACATCCACGCCGCGGAAGCCGAATCCGACGAACTTTACAACATCCGGCATCACGGCAAACGCGTGGTGGAGAGGCTTTGCGACTTCGGACTGGTGAACAGCAACAGCATTCTGGCCCACGGGGTGCATCTGAACGCCCGCGAAATGATGCTGGTGGCGGATTCCGGCGCCGCGATCGTCACCAATCCGCAATCCAACCTGAACAACGCCGTGGGCATCGCCGACGTCAGCAAAATGGCTGAACTCGGCATCACGGTTGGCCTGGGCACGGACGCCATGACGGTGAACATGCTGGAGGAACTGCGGGTGGGGCTTTGGGCGCAGCATCTGCGGCAGGAGAACCCCGGCGCGGGCTTCATGGAGATCGCCTCCAGCCTGCTCTACAACAATCCGCGCATCGCGCAGAAATACTGGGGCCCGGGGCACGGCGTGATCGCCGACGGCAGCCCCGCCGACCTCATCTGGGTGGATTATGAACCGCACACCCCGCTGAACGAGTCAACCTGGATCGGGCATGTGATCTACGGCATTTCCCAGGCCCG
This sequence comes from uncultured Candidatus Cloacimonadota bacterium, assembly GCA_964631015.1. Classification (GTDB taxonomy): domain Bacteria; phylum Cloacimonadota; class Cloacimonadia; order Cloacimonadales; family Cloacimonadaceae; genus Syntrophosphaera. Next base: position 3,638 of record CAZVXH010000003.1, read on the forward strand.
GGTGGAAACCACCATCTGCGCCGGCGCCACGCTGATGTGGAACGGCCAGCTGACCCAGGGAACGGATGAAACCGAAGTGCGGATCAAGTCACGCGAACTGGCAACCGCCCTTTGGGATAGGTTTTAAGGAGTAACAGATGTATCAGAAAATATTGGCGCGAGCCAGGGAATACGAATCCGAAAGCGTCCGCTACCTGCTGGACATGGTGCGCATTCCAGCCTTTTCCACCCTGGAAAAGGAAGTGGTAGAATACATTCTGGCGGAGATGCAAGCGGCCGGGTTTGACGAAGCTTTCATCGACCCCCTGGGTAATGTGCTGGGCCGTATCGGCAACGGCGACAGGGTGTTGGCCTTCGACGCCCACATCGACACCGTCTATCCCGGCGATCGCGAACTCTGGGAGTTCGATCCCTTCGACGCCCATGTGAAAGACGGCAAGGTCTGGGGCCGCGGCTCCGTGGACCAGGAAGGCGGCATGGCTTCGATGCTCACCGCCGCGCGGATCATCAAGGATTTGGGCCTGAACGAGAAATTCAGCATCTGGTTCACCGGCACCGTGATGGAGGAAGACTGCGATGGCCTGTGCTGGCAGTATATCATCCGCGAGGACAAGATCGTGCCGGAACTGGTTGTGATCACGGAACCTACGAATATGAACATCTACCGCGGCCACCGCGGCCGCATGGAAATGCAGGTGCACGTTAAAGGCCTTTCCTGCCACGGTTCCGCGCCGGAGCGGGGCGACAACGCCATCTACAAGATCAGCCGCGTGGCTTTGGAGATCGAGAAGCTGCACGAGCGGCTGCGCGACGACGAGTTTCTGGGCAAGGGAAGCGTCTGCGTTACAGAAGTTTACTTCACCGGGCCTTCGCAGTGCGCGGTACCCGACAGCGCCCGCGTCCATCTGGATCGCCGCCTCACCTGGGGCGAAACGAAGGACAGCGCGGTCGCGGAAGTTCGCGAGGCCTGCGATCTGGCCGGGGTAGCGGATGCCGAGATCGAGGTGCTCACCTACAACGAGGCCGCCTTCACCGGACTGGTCTATCCCACCGAAAAGTATTTCCCCACCTGGGTCACGCCGCCGGAATCGCCCTGGCTGCAAGCCGCGGAGGAGGCCTACGCCAAGTCCCTCGGACGCGCCCCCAAAGTGGATAAATGGACATTTTCCACCAACGGCGTGGCGATCAGCGGCCTGCACGGGATTCCCTGCATCGGTTTGGGGCCGGGCAACGAAGTTTTCGCCCACGCGCCCAACGAAGCCACTCCCATCGAGCATCTCACCGAAGCAGCGGCTTTCTACGCCGCCCTGGTGCACCAACTCAACCAATGAGCCATTTCAGCCACTGGCGCTGCACGGAATGCGGCCAAGAATTCGCCCTGGACGAGGTCCGCTACCTCTGTCCAGACTGCGCCAGGGACTACACGCCGGGAATCCCCCTGCCGGGTGTGTTGGAGGCGATCTTCGCCTATCCCGCGCTGCGCCAGGCCTGGCAGATCCAGCCGGATCCGAAGCTGTTCAGCGTGCTCGATCCAGGGTTCTATCCACCTCTGCCGGTGGGCAACACGCCACTGTTCCGGCCGGGACGTTTAGCCGCAAACCTAAATTTGCCAAAGCTTTACATCAAGAACGACAGCCTCAATCCCAGCGGTTCCTTCAAAGACCGCGCCTCCGAACTGGTGGTGGCGGATGCCATCCGCTTGGGAGTAAATGAGATAGCCTGCGCTTCCACCGGCAACGCAGCTTCCTCGCTGGCCTGCCTCTGCGCGGCGGCGGGCAAAGAAGCCGTGATCTTCGTTCCCGCCTCTGCCCCGGCCGCCAAATTGGCCCAGATCCGGATCCACGGAGCCGAATTGCACACGGTGGCAGGCACTTACGACGATGCCTTCGCCGCCGCCCTGGAATATTCAGCAACTCATGCCAGCCTGAACCGCAACACGGCCTACAATCCTCTCACCATCGAGGGCAAGAAGAGTGCCGGACTGGAGATCTTCCTCCAACTGGGCGCGGTGCCGGACTGGATCGTTGTCCCCGTGGGCGATGGCGTGATCCTGGCCGGGATCCACAAAGCCTGGGTCGACCTACAGAGGGCCGGCCTCACGGACAGCTTGCCCCGGCTGCTGGCGGTGCAGGCTGCCAGTTCCGATGCCATCACATCATATTGGGAGAGTGGGGTTTACCGCGACGCGGCCAAGCCGGTCACCATCGCCGATTCGATCTCTGTAACCACACCCTCCAACGCGCGTTGGGCCGTTCGCGCTCTCCATGAAACCCGCGGCAAAGCCGTCCGCGTGAGCGACAGCCAGATCCTGCAAGCCCAGAAAGAGCTGGCCCGGCAGGCCGGGGTCTTCGCTGAACCCTCCTCCGCGGCGGTGCTGGCCGGATTGCAGAGCGCTCTCGGCAAAGGCTGGATCGCTCTCGACGCCAGTGTGGTGCTGCTCGTCACCGGACACGGTTTGAAGGACATCAATGCCGTCGGCTGAGCTTTATCCCGGGATCTGCGATTTTCATGTCCACGTGGGCGAAAAGATCGGTGGCTGCGAGTTGCGCGACGATTTTGCCGCCCTGAACCGCCTGGCCAAAATTGCGGGGGTAACCGCCATCGGGGCCTTCGTGACCGAAGAGACGGGGATGCCCTTCAAGGACAAACTCAGGCGCATGCAAGCTGAGGCGCGGCAACACTTTGAGGGCCACGTCCACTGGCATCTGACCCCGGTGGAAGCTGACTTGGAGGAGGTGGAGCCTTGGCTGCGGGAAGGCTGCGACCTCAAGTTTTACACCACTTACAAGCAGGCGGGCATCTACAAGTCCTACAGAGAAATAGGCAGATGGATGGAAGATCTGGACTCACTCGAGACCCGCGTCCTGGTCCACTGCGAGGATGACGCCGTGCTTGGGCAAAGCAGTGCCGCCCATCCTTTCAACACAGCTTGGGACCACACGCTGCGGCGTCCCGAACTGGCGGAAACCATCGCTGTTGCCAAGGTTCTCGATCTGGCCGTGAAGCACGATCATCCGGTGCACATAGTCCACGTTTCCACCCCCGGCGCGGCCCTGCTGATCGCCGAAGCCAAGCAGCACAATCCCCTCATCACCTGCGAAACCGCGCCGCATTATCTGCTTTATAATGAAACCCGCTTCCGTGAGAAAAACGGACACCGCTGGCTGTGCACGCCGCCCCTGCGTTCCGAGGAGAGCCGCGGCCTGCTGGTGGAACTGCTGCAGGACGGATGCTTCGATATCATCGCCAGCGACCACTGCCCTTTCAAACCAGCCGACAAAGACCGCTATCAAGATACTCCCGCGAAGGTGCCGATGGGCCTTCCGGGGTTGAATAACCTTTTTCCGCAGCTGTTTGAGCGCTTGGTTGAGCCGGGCGTGATCAGTCTGGATGGTCTGATCAACCTTTGTTGCCGGCGTCCCGCCGAACTGATGGGCCTTCAGAATCCGCCCCGCTACAGACTGGAACAATTTTAAGAAGGGAAGAACATGGATAAACCTGCCTGGCGCAACGATGCCGAAGCCAAAGTAACCGGCCGGGCGCGCTATACCGACGATCTGAAACTGCCGGGCCTGCTGCACGCGGTGCCGGTTTACAGCGAGCTGCCGCGGGCCAGGCTGCTCTCCATCGATACCGCTGCAGCCCTTGCCCAGCCGGGCGTGGCGGCGGTGATCACCGCCAAAGACATTCCCGGCCAGCAGCGCTTTGGCCAGATCATCAAGGATTATCCCACTTTGGCCGGCGAGGATATCAATTCCACCGGCGACGTGCTGGCCCTGATCGTGGCTGCCACCCGGGACCAGGCGATCGCCGCCATTCCCTTTGTGAAGGTGGAACTGAAACCACGGACGCCGATCTTCGATCCCGAAGCGGCGCTCAAACCAGAGGCGGAGATCCTGCATCCCTTCCACGGCACGAACATCACCAACCACCACCGCGTTAGGCGCGGAGACGTGGCCAGCGCTGAACAGAAAGCGGACATCATCATTGAAGAGGAATTTTCCACCCAGCGCATCGAGCATGCCTATCTGGAGCCGGAAACCGCGCTCTGCCAGCTGCGGCCGGACGGAGTGATGGAAGTTTTCGGCAGTATGCAGCATCCTTTTTCCACCCGGCGTTTCGTGGCCTCCACCTTGGGCCTCGAGCTCAAGGATGTGGAGGTGCGCACGATCCCCATGGGCGGCGGTTTTGGCGGCAAGGACGACACCGCGGCGCTGGTCTGCGCCCGGGCCGCGCTCTGCGCGTGGATCCTCAGGCGTCCGGTGAAACTCACCCTCAGCCGCGAGTGGAGTCTGCGCGAAAGCTACAAGCGCCATCCCTACAAGCTGCGGTACCGCATGGGCTTAAACAAAGACGGCTTGATCCGGTCCGTAAAGGTGCGGATGGTGGCCGACGGCGGCGCCTACTGCAGTGTAACTCCTTGGGTTACATGGCGTTCCACGGTGCAATGCTGCGGCTGCTACGAGGTTCCGAACGTGCATTGCGACGTCTATGGGGTCTATACCAACAACGTTTTCAGCGGTGCCATGCGGGGTTTCGGCTCGCCGCAGGTGAATTTCGCCATCGAACAACTGGTGGAGATTGCGGCCCAAACCTGCGGTCTGGACGAGATTGACTTCCGCCGCCGCAACATGGTGAAACAGGGTTCCACCACCGTTACAGGACAGATGCTGGACACGCATGTGGTTTCGCTGCAACAGGTGCTGGATGCCGTGCTGAAAGAGATAGATTATGAGAACAAACGTAAAAACTGTTCCTTCGGTGATCCTGATAAAGATGAGTGGTACGGGATTGGCCTGGCTCTCAGCTACCGCGGCATGAGCCTCGGCGCGGAGGGCACGGACGTCAATTCCGCCATCATCAACGTGCAGCCGGACGGCTCGGTGCTGATCGAGACCGGAATCCACGAAAACGGCCAGGGTTCGGAATCCGCCATGATCCTGCTGGCCGCGGAAGAATTGGGCCTGCCCGTCGAGCGGATCCGCTACCGGATGCCCTCCACGGCAAACATCCCGGATGGCGGCACCACCGTCGCTTCGCGGGGCACCATCATGGGCGGCGGAGCCACCGTCAACGCTTGTAAGATACTAAAAGACATCATCAGCGAGGCCGTGCAGGAACTGCGCGGACTGGATGTGGCTGGATTCAGCGAACAGAACCTTGTGGACGACAAAGGCCAAATCCTGATCTCCTGGGATGAGGCCATCCGGCTCTGCTACAACCACCAGATCTATCCCCACGCCTTTGGCGTGTTCCAGGCCCCGCGGGTCAGCTGGGATGAAGAGACCGGGCAGGGAAACGCATATTTCACATGGGTTTATGGCTGCCAAGCGGTGGAACTAAAAGTGGATCCCGTCACCAAAGCCGTCACGCTCTTAAATTTGGTGGCCGCCCACGATGTGGGCAAGGCCATCAATCCCGCCCTGGTAAAAGGCCAGCTCTACGGCGGCCTGGCCATGGCCGCCGGCTACGCGCTGTTTGAAGACTGCGCCTGCGAAAACGGCACACCCAAACCGACCAATCTGCACAACTACCGCCTGACCCGCAGCACCGACCTGCCAGAAATGACCACCATCATCGTGGAAAACCCCGACCCCACCTCACCTTCCGGCGCCAAGGGCATCGGCGAACCCACCAACGAACTACTGGCTCCGGCCATCGCCAATGCTGTTTACAGAGCAACTGGCCAGAGATTTAACCAGCTTCCCATAAGGACGAAACCATGATCAGGGTGAACGGATTTGAATACTCGGACTACGCTCCCAACCAGAAACTCTCCACTTGGCTGCGCGAAGACTTGGACCTCACCGGCACCAAGATCGGCTGCGACATCGGCGTCTGCGGTTCCTGCACCGTGCTGGTGAACGGCGAGCCGAAGCGCTCCTGCAAACTGAAGCTGAAAGACGTGGAAGGCGCGGATATCCTCACCATAGAAGGAGTTCAGGCTCCGAATGGCGGTCTGCACCCCATCCAGCAGGCTTTCATCGACACCGGCGCCATCCAGTGCGGGTTCTGCACGCCGGGTATGGTGCTTGCAACCTACGCCCTGCTGCTTAACAACCCCCATCCCACGCGGGTTGAGGCGCGCCAGGCCCTGAAAGGCAATCTCTGCCGCTGCACCGGCTATCAGCAGATCATCGACGCCGTGCTGCTGGCCGCCCAAGTCATGGACAATAAATAAACACATATGAGGCAATCATGAACAACATCGAAGCCATAAAGAACCGTCTGCAAGAACTGGAAAGCCTAAAGCCCCAGCGCTTTGGCAAAGATTTTCTGCTCACCTGGGAGCACAGCCAGGACGACCTGAAAGCCGTGATGCTGGTGGCGGAGATCCTCCAGCTGCTGCACAAGGAGAAGAAGCCCTGGCGCGTTTTTGACTACGGTCTGGCCATTTCCATCTTTCGCGACAACAGCACCCGCACCCGCTTCAGTTTCGCCTCCGCGGTGAACGGCCTCGGTCTGGCGCTCTCCGAACTCGACGAGGTGAAATCCCAGATCGCCCACGGCGAAACGGTGCGCGAAACCGCCGCCATGATCTCCTTTCTAACCGAAGTGATCGGCATCCGCGACGACATGTACCCCGGCGAGGGCCATTCCTACATGCTGGAGGTGGCGGACGCGGTCACAGAGTCCTATCAGCAGGGCGTTCTGGCTCAGCGACCGACCCTCGTGAACCTGCAGTGCGACCTCGACCATCCCACCCAGAGCCTGGCCGACCTGCTCAAACTCAAAGATTATTTCGGCGGCCTGGACCAGCTGAAAGGCAAAAAGCTCGCCATGAGCTGGGCTTATTCGCCTTCCTACGGCAAGCCACTCTCCGTGCCCCAGGGCGTGATCAACCTCATGGGCCGCTTCGGCATGGACGTAGTTCTGGCCTATCCCGAAGGCTACGATCTGCTGCCGGAAACGGTTGTTTCGGCCGAAAAATTCGCTGCCGGAAGCGGCGGCTCTTTCCGGATCACGCACGACATGGATGACGCCTTCAAAGATGCCGATGTGGTCTATCCCAAATCCTGGGCGCCGATGACCGTGATGCTACAGCGCACCACCCTGCTGAAACAGGGAGACCGCGAAGGTTTGAAAGCCCTGGAACAGCACTGCCTGGCCGAAAACGCCCGCCACGCGGACTGGGAATGCACGGAAGAGAGGATGAAGCTCACCAAGGACGGCAACGCTCTCTACGAACACTGCCTCCCGGCTGACATCTCGGGCGTTAGCTGCGACCGCGGCGAAGTGGCGCGAAGCGTCTTCGAACGCTATCGCCTGCACACCTATCAGGAAGCGGGTTACAAACCCTTCGTGATCGCGGCCATGATCTTCACGGCCAAGGTGCGTGAACTTACTGCGAAACTGGAGTCTTTTCTTTAACACAGAGACACAGAGACACAGAGGAAAAGAGAGAGAGAATTGATCATCAGAGATGAAATGAAACTGAAGAACATTACCGGCCAGATCATTGGTGCTGGCATAGAGATTCACAAAATATTGGGTCCAGGTCTCTTAGAAAAGGTTTACCACGACTGCCTTTGTTATGAACTTGATAAAAGAGGCCTTGCTTACATAAGAGAACCGAATCTTAAACTAAGATACAAAGATACTGCGATCCATTTTGCCCTGAAACCTGACTTGATCGTGGAAGATTCTGTGATTGTGGAGATTAAAGCTGTACTTGAGATGCACCCCGTTTATGAAGCGCAGATCTTAAGTTATCTTAAACTGGCCGGTATGATGGTGGGGCTGCTCATCAATTTCCACACTCCCCTACTAGTGAACGGTATCCGGCGTTTCACCATGCAGGGAAATCAATTGCCTGACGATTGGGAAAAACACTAAGCATGCGACCAAACCTCCCCATCTTCACATGTATGGGTTTCTCTGTGTCTCTGTGTCTCTGTGTCTCCCCATCTCTGTGTTAAAAAAAATAGGAGTATAAATGCCTAAACTGATAACTACCAAGAACCCCGAGGTCATCAAAAAGACCGCCCGCCGCTGCAAAGAGCGCGGCATCATCCTGCCCACCATCCGGCAACAGATGTTTCCCGAGACCATACCCAGCGCGATCAAGCAAAAGCTGCAACCCATCAGGATTTGGGACATCGATCCCCTCAACCTCTTCCGCATCACCTGGAAAAACGACATCCAGACTGGCCTCTTTGGCTCCCCGGACTTTTTTGAGCTGCCGTCCTCCGTAACTGGAGTCAAGGCCCGGATCATCGGCCTGGTGGGAAAATACTTCCCCACCGGAGCCCACAAGGTTGGCGCCGCCTACGGTTGCCTGGCCCCGCGCCTCGTGAGCGGAACTTTCGATCCAGAATTCGACAAGGCCGCATGGCCCTCCACCGGCAACTACTGCCGCGGCGGCGCTTTCGACTGCGCCTTGCTAACCTGTCCCGCCATCGCCATTTTGCCCGAAGAGATGAGCCAGGAACGCTTCACCTGGCTGCGCGAGATCGGCGCTGAAGTGATCGCCACCCCGGGCTGCGAATCCAACGTGAAAGAGATCTTCGACAAATGCCACGAACTGCGCCTCGATCCCCACAACCTCATCCTCAACCAGTTCGAAGAATTCGGTAACCCCTTCTGGCACTATCACGTAACCGGCAACGCCCTCAAAGAGGTCTGGGACATCATTAGATCCCCGTCCAGCCGGCTCAGCGGCTTCGTAAGCGCCACCGGTTCCGCCGGCACCATCGCCGCCGGGGATTTCCTCAAAACCCTCTTTCCTCTGGTGAAAACCACCGCCTCCGAGGCCCTGGAATGCCCCACCCTGCTCAACAACGGCTTCGGCGGGCACCGCATCGAGGGCATCGGCGACAAACATGTGCCCTGGGTGCACAATGTGCGCAACACCGACGCCGTTGCCGCCATCCGTGATGAAGACTGCATGAGGCTTCTGCGCCTCTTCAACGAACCCGCCGGACACGAGTTCCTGCTCCGGGAGGGCGTGCCTGAAGCGGTGGTGAAGTCCCTGCCCCTGCTGGGGATTTCCTCCCTCGGCAACCTCCTGGCCGCCATCAAACAAGCGAAATATTTCGAATACAACGAGGATGACATCGTCTTCACCATCTTCACGGACTCCGCCGACCTCTACCAATCCAGGATCGAGGAGCAGAAAGCGCTCAAGGGCGAATACTCTCCGCTGCAGGCCGCCCTGGACCGCGAAGCCGCCCTCATCTCCCAGCAGACGGACAACTTCCTGGAACTGAGCTTCACGGAGAAAAAACGCGTCCACAACCTCAAGTATTACACTTGGGTGGAACAGCAGGGCAAGACCTATGAAGAGATCCTGCGGCAGTGGGACGACCCGGAATACTGGACCGAAACCTTCGAGGACAACCTCGACGAACTCGACCGCGCCATCGAGGAGTTCAATGCCCTGGCCTGAGCTAACGGCGATCATCGCCGCCGCCGGAAAAGGTGAGCGTTTTGGCGGACCCAAAGCTGAGGCCGTTCTGGAAAACTCCACTTTTCTGGACCGCGTGCGCACCACGCTGGGCGCGGCGGGAGTCTCGGAAGTGTATGTGGCCCAGGGAATTGACACTCCTGACATGCTGGCCACCCTGCGCCATGCAGTTAGGGAACTGGCCTCACCCTTGATCACCGGCTATCTCATCTTTCCGGTGGACCATCCTTTTGTGCGGCCGGAAACGGTGACCAGCCTCTGCGCAGCCTGGAGTTCAAATCCGGACGCGGTTTACCGCCCCTCATACCAAGGCAGGTCGGGGCATCCGGTGATCATTCCGGCCTGGCTGGACCTCAATGCCGACGCTGGCGGACAGGGCCTGGCCGGAATTATCCGCGCCCGGGCCTGCAGCGTGATCGACGTCCCGGTGGATGACCCGGAGATACTGCGCAACGTTAACTATCCCAAAGATTTGGAAGACTGATGGAATTTACGGAACTGGTCGCCAGCCGCCACAGCGTGCGGGATTTCCTGCCTGACCCCATCCCGGATGAGATCCTGCAAGAGATACTGCAGGCCGGACGCCTCGCCCCTTCAGCCCAAAACCGCCAGCCCTGGCGTTATGTGGTGCTGGCCGACAACGCCCAGGTGAAAAAACTGGCCCTCAACTGCGGCTTGATCGGGCTTTCGAACGTCTTCATCCGCAGCGCGCCCTGCCTGATCGTGGCCTGCGCCGATTCCTCCAAGAATGTGCGGATCAACCACCAGGACTACTATCTGGTGGATACCGCCATCTCTTTGCAGCAGATGGTGTTGGCCGCCTGGAACCGCGGCGTGGGCAGCTGCTGGCTGGCCGCCTTCAGCGAAAAACCGGTAAAAAAATACCTTAAACTCCCGAACCGCTGGCGCGTGGTGGCTCTGCTGCCCCTGGGTTATCCGGCTGAGAGTAAAACCATGTACACCAAGGCCTTGAGTTACTTCGCCGGCAGTCAGGACCGCCTGCCCTTGGACCAGACCGTCACTTTCTTCAAACAAGACTGAAAACCCTGCCCCCTGTCCCGGCCTAAGCCCTCTCTCATCCGCCTCTTGCCCGCCTCCCGCACACTTCCCGTTGCTTGGGCGGGAAGTTAACGGGAGGCGAATGGGTTGTGAATGGGAGAGGGCTTAGGGCGGGGTCTGCCGGTTCCGCCAAGCTTTTTCCGCTGGTCAGAAGTCTGGCCCCCCGAATATAGTGGGTAACAAACGCTGGGTTTGTCCGCGAATTGGCACCATGTACAGAGAATGCCGATGACAGCGATCATTTTGACTGTCATAAATCTTGATTTCAACTCGGAAACACCCTGTCCACTGGAACCTGAGTTCAGTTCCGTCAATAGGTTGACAGTCTTGTCGAGATTTATCGACATCAATATTCAAAGAATTATGAATAATAAACTTGACATTGATGGAAGAGATTGGAATAATGACTTTGGTAGCTTGGCCATACATAGATTGTGACCTGCGAGGACGAAAGATCTCCTCAATCCCCTGAGAAAGAACGAACTGGAATTTATGCCATCATTTGGGGCAAAACGCGGATGCTAAGATTCGTAACCATGTACGTCAAATCAATGAGGTTGTATTATTCCTTTGTAACCGGAATAGCGGGCTGGTTGGGTTATGCCTTTTATGAGCATCTGGCCACAAATTTCCGGACTGTGGAGATCATGCCCTCCCTGGCAAGGAAAACCGTGATCATCACCATTCTGTTTCTCAGTTGGGGGGTAAATCAGATCGTAAATGATTACCTTGGCCTCAAGGAAGACAGGATAAACGCGCCTGACCGGCCCATGGTGACTGGCGCTCTGAACCAAAAAGCAGCCCTGTTGGTTTCGGCCACATTAATGCTCCTGGTGGCCTTGACAGTGTGGTTCCATCTGGAGCGGATCGCCTTGATCCCCTTGTTTCTGGGGGTCGGGCTGAACATTGGCTATGAATACGCCAAGTCCTGGGGGATACTGGGAAACATCGTGTTTGGCCTTATGATAACGATGTGCTGCACTTTCGGTTTTCTGGCAGCGGGCCCCACGCAGGCGCCGTATATTACTCCGAGCCGGCTTTCGGTGCTCGCGCTGGTCTGGCTCATGAATGGGCTGATGACATTCTACACCTATTTCAAAGACTACAAGGGGGACAGGAGGGCCGGTAAGAAAACGATGATCGTAAAATATGGCCTCAGAAAATCAAGATACATCTCGATCTGCGCCGCTTTTTTGCCAGCGCTGTTGTTCGTATCACTGTATTCCGCAGGTCTGATAGCTGCCCCTCTGAATCCGACCTTCATCATCCTGGGAGTGCTGACCTTCCTTTTGGAGATACACACCGGATGGTTGTATTTCAAGAACCCCGTGGGGGATAAGACGTATTACTCCCTTGAGGCAAACTTCCGTGCCTGCGCCTGCGGCCAGGCCGCGCTCGTGGCCTTGTTTAACCCACAATTGGGATCGGTGCTGTTCATCCTGTCCCATGTATTTGTGGGATTTCTGTTTCGCCTGCATCACAACAGCAAAGCGTAATGAATATGGATATCTGGGGAAACAAGGTTTTCCGGTCGGCCACTTTTGAAGGGATGGCCGACGCCAACGGCATTCCGACGAAGCAATACCTGGCCCTGTACGGCAGCTTGGCCGCGGAGGGCGTAAGGAAGATCATCACCGGCTGCAGCTATGTTTCCCGCGAGGGGAAAATGGTCCAGCCCGGACAGGCAGGCATTGCTTCCGATGCGGCCAGCGCGGCCTTCGTCAAGGTATGTGACGCGGTCCACAAACACGGGTCCCAGATCTATCTGCAGATATCCCACGCCGGACGCCAGACCTCTTCCAGGGTAACCGGAACGCGGGTCGTGGGAGCGTCACCTGCCAGGTCCAAATACTTCCGGAGTAAGGTTCATTCCCTCACCCTGCCCGAGATTCAGCTGGCCATCGCTTCCTTTGCCGAGGCAGCCCAAAGAGCTCAGGGATCGGGCTTTGACGGTATTCAGATCCATGCCGCCCACGGTTATCTGGTGCATCAGTTCCTCCATCCCTTCATCAACACAAGAAAAGACGAGTTTGGGATCGACCCGCGCACAGGGATTGGGGACCTTTTCCTGAGCAGGATCATCCAGACGATCCGGGAAAAGTGCGGCGAGGGCTTTGCCATCCTGGTGAAAGTGAGTGGTTCGGACGATCTGCCCCGGCCTTTTTCCCCGGCCAATTTCATCTCGCTGATCAAGACGCTGCACACGGCGAGGGTTGACGCGATCGAGATCAGCTACGGGACCATGGAGGACGCGCTCAACATCTTCCGGGGGTCATCCATTCCGGCTGATATGATCCTGAAACACAATTTTCGCTACCGGACGGAGAACCCGCTGGCCAGGATGCTCTGGAAAGGGATCGCGCTTCCGGTCCTGAAAGGGAGACTGTACGGCTTTTCAGAGCATTACAATCTGCCCTTTGCTGAGATCGCGAAGGCCCATACCGATATTCCGGTGATCTGCGTGGGCGGATTCCGGAGGGGGGAAGAGATCCTGAAAGCGATCGAGGCGGGGAAAACGGATTATGTTAGCCTCTGCCGGCCATTCATCCGCGAGCCAGACTTGCTGCGCAAACTAAGCGCGGACAGCGGCTACAGCTCCACATGCGTTAATTGCAATAGCTGTGCCATCATGTGTGATTCAGGCTTTCCGACGAGATGCTACCAAAGATGAAGACGCCGCGAATCAGACAGAATCGGAACAATCCCCGCGGAGCTTCAAAACTGGCTCCGCAAGACATGATTTTGCTTACCTGGAGGTAGGTATGAACACCCTTGAAAAAGTGATCGGCATTATCCGGAAGAACATGAGTTCCGAGGCAGAGATCGATGAAGACAGTGACCTGCGCAAAGACCTGGACATAGATTCCTTTGACGCCCTGATGATCATGAATGCCGTGGATGAAGAATTTGCCATTTCGGTTGACGAGGATGAGTTCAAGAATGTAAAAACCCCCCGTGACATCGTCTCGCTGCTGCGGGAAAAGTATGGGATCCATGAGGTTTGACGATAAATTTGTCTTTGCCTTGGTGGAAGAAGACAAGCTGGTCAAGAGCCTCCGGCGCAATCCCTATTACCAGAAGATCGACTCCGGCGCGGGACTCCAGGTCCAGATCGGCGCCAAGAAATATCTGAACCTGGCCTCCAACAACTATCTGGCCCTGGCAAACCATCCTGAGGTAATTGCCGAGATGAAGAGGGCGCTGGACGTTTACGGAGCTTCCATGTGCGGCACACCGGTCGCCTGTGGCAGCGTTGATCTGTATCAAAAAGCCACGGAGGACATATCCCGTTTTCTGGGGGTGGAAGATGCCATCCTTTATCCTTCCTGTTATCAGGCAAACGTAGCCGCCATCGGCGCTTTGGTGAAAGCGGATGATGTGGTGTATGTGGACAGGAACGCCCATTCATCCATAGTTGAGGGCGTCAGGGCCACCGGATGCAAGATCATGCCGTTCAGGCATAACAGCATCGATCATCTCTCCGGCCTGATCAAGAACCCCGGGAAATTCCACAACCGCTTTGTGGCAACGGAATCAGTGTTTTCCACCGAGGGGAGCATCGCCCCCTTTGATGAAATCTATGCTCTTGCCCTGGAGAATGACCTCATTCCGATAGTTGATGACTCGCATGGAATAGGGGTGATAGGCAAAACAGGCAAGGGGATCCTGGAGGAAAAACAGATCGAAAACTATGCCGGGATCTACACCGCCTCAACCGGCAAAGCACTGGGCATATCCGGGGGTTTTGTGTGCGGCAGCTGTCATATCATCGAGTTCCTCCGCTATTCCTCCCCCGGGCTTTTGTATTCCACCGCGCTGCCCCCGGTCCTGATCGCGGGCACCATCAAGGCCCTGGAAATAGTATCGAGGGAGGGCAGGGAAATGGTCCGAACCCTTTCCGAAAACAAGGGCCACCTCTCTGGGAAGCTGGTTCAAAGCGGTTTCCGGCTTTGCCCGGGCGAGGCAAACATCTGTTCGCTGCTGGCCGGTGCAAACGAGAAAACCTTCAGCATCTATCTGGCCCTGTTCGATGCGGGGATACTCACAACTCCTTTCATCCATCCCTCGGTGGCCAAAAACCGGGGGGTGGTGAGAATGATCCCCCGGATCGACCTCACCCGGGATCAGATGGACCACGTGATCGTGTCCCTGCTGAAGACCAGAGAGAATTATCCGGAGCTTTTTGACTGAGATGCGCTGGTTCTTGATCGTCAATCCGGGTTCACATCAAAGCAGGGGGGCGAAGTTTGTTCCGGTATTGCGCCAAGCGCTTCAGAGCAGGCATATTGACCATGAGCTTGGCTTTACCACCTGCCTGGACGATGCCCGGTTGTTGTCCCAAGAGGCTGTTCTGAAGGGCTTTGACGCCATTGTGGCCGTTGGCGGCGACGGGACCATCAACAAGGTTATCAACGGATTCTATGACACTGAGGGAAGGCGGCTCTCCAGCGCCAAACTCGGTGTGATCCATACAGGTACAAGCCCCGATTTCTGCAAAAACTACGGGATCCCCACCGCAGCGCCACTGGCCTTGGAAACACTGCTGAGAGGAAAGACCAGGCAGATCAGCGTGGCAAGGATAGAGGCGCGTGGCGCGAACAAAGAAAGCCAAACCGGATACTTCGCCTGCTGTGCCAGTTTTGGAGTGGGGGCACGGGTCGCCCAAAGGTCCAATTCCGGCCTGAGGAAGTATCTCGGCGACAGATTGGGAACGCTGTACTCCATCCTCTGCTCCCTGCTTGCTTACAAAGCCTCGGACCTGAGGATGATCTGTGATGGCAGGGAGCTGGTTGTGAGGGATAACTTCAACACATTCGTAGGCAAGAGCGCCCACATAGCCTCGGGAATGAAGGTACGGAACACTCTCGCGGCTGATGACGCCCGCCTGTATGTGCTCAGCTTGAAAAAGCTGAATGGCTTGAACCTCATACCCGCCCTGAACGCGGTTTACAGCGGCAAAGTGGATCAAAACAGGGACTACTTGTCCTTCACTTACGCCCGGACCGTGGAAATCCTGGCGGGCGTAAGGAACAATGAGATCGAATATGACGGTGACCCCCAGGCCTTTCTCCCCTGCCGGATCTGCGTCGCCGCGGATAAATTGGAGTTGATCGCGAATGAGCTATGAAGCAAGGATCATCAGGCAGATCAACGCCGTGATGCCCGTCTCCCCCCTGCGCCTGAGCAGACCGTCAGAAGTGGATTCCGAGCTTGTCCGGCTGGGGGAGGGGGAATACCTTTTTTCCACCGATGACTTCTCCTCCGAAGACCTGCTGCCGGAAACTGATCCCCGCGCGCTGGGCTGGAACCTTGCCTGCGGGGCCATCAGTGATATTATCGCCGCGGGCGGAAAGCCTCTGGCCTACGCCCACAGCATGGTAATTCCCCCCGGGTGGAGTGAGCGATATGTCAGAAGCTTTTCCCGGGGGATAGTCAAAGCGCTGCAGAGATACTCCACCTCTTTTATCGGAGGCGACCTCGGCTTTAGTGAAAGCTGGAGATACACTGCCTCTGTGATCGGCGCTCCGCCTGGCAGGACGCTCAATCGCAGAGGATGCCGTCCCGGAGATGCCATCTTTCTCACCGGCAGGGCCGGGGCTGGAAACCTGGCTGCCATTTCCCGCTTGTTCGCTGGCCATGAGGGCATCCAAAAATTGCTTCAGGGAGTTAAGATCAAGTTCCCCTCCCATGAAAGGCTCCCCCGTATCCTGGCTCAATACGCGAGCAGCGCCATAGACACGAGTGACGGTGTTTTTAATGCCCTCCGCGCCATTGCTGATCTGAACGGCACCGGTTTCCAGGTTCACGATCCCACCCTCATCCCCAAGGGTGTGAAGGCTGCCAGAATGCTGCGGTTGCCGGAGCTGGCTCTCTTTCTGGGAGAGGGTGGGGAATATGAGATCCTCTTCACAGTGAGTGAGCAGAACAAGCAAGCCCTCAAAAACGAACTGCGGGAACAGGCAATAGCTGCCTGCGAGCTGGGCGTGATCTGCAAAAACAAGAGACGGAGGACCGTCACCTGGAAAAATGCCAGCCATGATCTTGCTCAATATTGCCTCAGCGCCAGGGACTATGACAGCCCAGGAGATTACCTGAGGGATATGACCGCGTGGCTTGCCCGCACAGGAGTACAAAGATGAAAAGGAGAGTGGTGATAACCGGCATCGGGCCCGTAACTTCCCTCGGCATAGGGAAGAAGGACTTTTGGAACAATCTTCTTGCCGGGCTCAGGCCGGAATTCAAAAGAGTTCCGCAAGATGCGCCGCAAACGAAATCCCAAGTCTATATCCCCTTTCCGGAGTTCAATCTTACCGATCATGGCTTTCCGCGTTACTACGATTTCCTGCAGCCGGAGGATAAACTCGCGCTGGTGGGCGCCAAGCTGGCTCTCGAGGATGCCGGTTTCAACCTCACCGCTTCGGGCAAAACGTTTTTCTTTCCGGAAGGCGCCGGGGCGTCTGTGATCATCGGGTCTGGGTTCACGGGTTTTGAAACCGCCCTGACGTCGTATCTGGCACATCTGGGCATCGATCAGTTTCCCTCCCGCCCAGGTAAAAAGCCAGCCTTCAACCGGATGATCATACCTCTGCTGATGAACAATTCCCCGGCGGCCTGGATCTCCATCCTCTTCGGGTTGAAAGGCCAGAGTTATACCGTAAACGCCTCCTGCGCTTCGGGGACTTGTGGCGTTGGACAGGCCTACAGGAGTATTGCCGACGGCTATTGCGACCTGGTCGTTGCCGGTGGCGTCGAAAACCTGCAGGATGAGAGTTTCATGACCTTCCGGGGATTTGACACCCTCGGAGCCCTGACCAGATCCGCCACCGCTGATCCCCAACCCTTTTCCGAAACCAGAAGTGGCTTCCTCTTCACGGAAGGTGGCGGCTGCATCCTGATCCTGGAAGAACTCTCCCAGGCCCAAAAACGTGGGGCGGAGATATATGCTGAGGTTCTTGCCCACCATTCCAACAGCGACGCCTACAGCATTGTCCACATGGAACCAAGTGGCGGGCAGATCCGTGAGCTCTTCCGGAACCTGACAGCCGGAGGAAGGCCGGACTACCTGAACGCGCATGGCACCGCCACCCTCAGCAATGATGAGATCGAGGCCCAAGCCATCATTGAGTACTTTGGGGATGCCGGCGCCCAGCCGGTGATAAATTCCACCAAGGGCATCCTGGGCCACACCGTTGGCGGCAGTGGAGCGATCGAGGCAGCGGTAACCGCCCTTTCGGTTTTCACCAACCAGATTCACCCCAACCGGGCGGATATTCCCATCCCCAATCTTAATCTGGCCAGCCAGGCAATGGAGATCAACATCGAAACAGCGGTCAGTGTTTCCTATGGTTTTGGTGGCCACAACGCCGGTTTGCTTTTGGGAAAGTATCATGGCTAAAGTTCTGCTGACAGGCGCGAGCGGATTCATCGGCAGCCATGTTGCCGCCCTGTTTTCGAGGCAGAACATTCCGCTCAAGTGCCTGGTCAGGAAGACCAGCGACCTTTCTTTTCTGCGGCAGCTGAATGTCGAACTCGCTTGGGGGGACATCCGCAGGATGGAAACCCTCCAAAGCGCTCTGGATGATGTTGATTTCGTGATTCACACCGCGGGTAAATCTTCGGATTGGGGAAAACGGGTGGACTTTTACACCAGCAACGTCCTCGGCACCATGAATGTCCTGAAGGCCTGCAAACTCCGCAACGTCAACGATCTCGTGATCACCGGCTCGATTTCCTCCTATGGAGAGGAGAACTGTAAGATCCCCAAAAGCGAGGGATCTCCCTCCAAATCTCATTATCCCTATTTCCTGGATGGGCTTTTCCCCTCCGCGATGAACTTCTATCGGGACAGCAAAGCTTTACTGACCCAAAGGGCGGCCGCATTCGCCCGGGCGAACCAGATCAATCTTACCGTTCTCGAACCCGCGTGGGTGTATGGAGAACGTGAGTTCAACGCCGGTTTCTACTCTTATCTGAAAGCGGTGCAGGAAGGGATGAAACACGCTCCGGGAAGCAGCAGAAACCGCTTCCATCTTATCTATGCCGGCGATCTGGCAGAGGCCTATCTGCTGGCCTGGCAGAAGAAACTGCCGGGTGTCCAGCGCGTCATAATCGGCAATCCGACAGCCGAACCCCTGCATCGAACCCACACGCTCTTCTGCCAAGCGGCGCTTCTTGAACCCCCGAAACTATTGCCTAAAGCGCTTGCCTATCCCGTTGGGTTCGGGCTGGAGCTCATCGCCACGATCCTTTCGCGGGAACAGCCACCCCTGCTCACAAGATCACGGGTCAACATGATGTACGACAACATCGAATATTCCGTCTCCAAAGCCAGGGAACTGCTGGGATTTGAGGCCGGAACATCCTTGGGGGACGGGATCCGGCGAACCGTGGATTGGTATGTCCAGCATGGTTATCTACAAAAGCCAAACAGGAGTGAACCATGAATCCAGCCAGATTATCCGGCATTCACAAGAGTCTCTTCCTCCTCCGCGTCAAGATACATGTCCTCTTCCACTACTTTGTCAGGTTTCTGAAAGACGGCAAGCCGCGCGAGTTTTTCTTCACCCTCAAGCGTCTGAACTGCTTTCTGGGCAGATTCGCCCACCACAAGTTGGCTCAGGTGGGTGAAAAGATCCGTCTGGATATGTACATTCCCGGCTTTCCTTCCCGGGCGTTTTTCACTGCCTGCGACAAATTCGCGGTGTTCAACGCCAAGCCGCCCAGCGTGGTGGCCCTGATATCCGTAACTTCCGCCTGCACCTATCATTGCGCGCATTGCTATCAACGCCTGGACCTGGGCGGGGATGTGGATCTGGATAAACTGATCGCGGCCGTGAAACACCTTCAGGACAGCGGCGTAGCCTTTTTTAACATAGAGGGAGGCGAGCCATTCCTTACTCCAGACAGGTTGCTGGCCTTGTGCAGACAGATCGACGACCGCTCCGAGATCTGGGTAAACACCACCGGCCACAAGGTTACCAGGGAGTTGCTGGCAGAGCTCAAAAAAACGAACGTGACCGTGATCATGTTTTCCCTGCATTCCCCTGATGAGGAAATGTTCAACACCTTCATGGGCGATCCCCACGCCTGGCAAAACATGGTAACTGCCATCGATCTCTGTCATGAAGCCGGTTTCCCGGTGGCCTTCAATTCCTGTTTGCCCCTGGAGGACTTCACAAACGGCAATTTTGAAAAAGTCATGCTACAGGCCAGGAACTTCGGGGCTGTCCTGATCCAACTGATCAAACCCAAGCCATCCGGCGCCTGGCTGGAATGTGGCGCGGAAGAATATTCAGCCCGGGATTTTGCTCTGGTCAAAGAAAAAGTTAACCTCTACAACCTGGGGAAGGAATACGCGGACTACCCAGCCATATCCGCCCAGATCATTGAAGAGGATCCCCAGATGTTTGGCTGCACGGCCGGCGGAACAGACCGGGTCTATGTGAACGCGAAAGGCGATGTTCAGCCCTGTGAGTTCTTGAATATCTCCTTCGGAAACATAGCGGAAGAGGATTTCGGGATGATATATGAAAGGATGCGGGAGGTCTTCAAGATCCCTCAAACCAGCATTGTTTGCGAAAAACATTCCCGGGACGTCCACCGGATCTATATGGAGAACAAACTGACCCGTCTGCCCCTTCCCAAAGAGCTTTCCCAGCAGGTCTGCGCGAAAATGACCCAGGACAGTCCCACCCCGTTGTATGAACAGATGGAAAAGTACAAGTGACCCGGGGGACGATCAAGTTGTTAGATATCTTCCTGTAAGCTGCAGTCCTCGATCATGTCCGCGCCGGGATGACGCTGAGCCCGCGCCTGGGTGTGCCGGCACGCATGAACCTGAGCCGATCCAAGTGTGTAATTCTGTGTTTTCCAGCCCGGAGGGCGACAGATCATAGCGAGGGAGCGCAGCGGAGCGTAGCCCCTCGTACAAGAGCAGTAACAAAATGGCAGCCCCTTGTAGGCGACAGAAATCAATCCCTGCGGCTCTGTCGCCCGCCGGGCTAACCCACTCGGTTTAGACAGCCTGCTTGGAGCGCGGGTTGAACTTAAACCTCTGCGAGCAAGTAAGTTGTATTCGCGTCAGGAGTCGGTTTGCTGAATTCCAGTTACTCCGCCCAAAGCCCTCTCTCATCCGCCTCTTGCCCGCCTCCCGCACACTTCCCGTTGCTTGGGCGGGAAGTTAACGGGAGGCGAATGGGTTGTGAATGGGAGAGGGCTTAGGGCGGGGTCTGCCGGTTCCGATTGGTTTTTCCCGCTGGTCAGTAGCCTGGCCCTCCGTATATAGTGGGTAACAAAAACCCAGGCCGAAGATAGCTTCTGCACTTTGATGAACAGATGGTTTTATGGGCAGCATATGCCTCAGTTTCAGGGTAAAATTTGCTTTGCAAAGAATCCGAACTTGACAGAAATCCGCGGATGGCTGTATTGTGAAACAACAGTATATTAGGGAGGAATTATGGCAAGATATTTGCTCAAGGCTTCTCTGCGCGGCTGCCCGCGCGCCGGTTCGCGGACCGAGGCCAGGGCTGTAGGGTCCAGGGCCTGGCGTCGGGAGGAGCCAGACAGGGGAGAAATGCCCTCACACCACAATCTGCAAGGAGCATGGCATGGATAAAATTGTTGTTTTCCTCGCGCCTTACGTTTTTACGCACAGCTTGAGCGCCAGCGTCGGCACGCTTAAGAGATCAATTTCCACCCCAGATCCACAAGTTACCAGTCTTTATAGTAAACGAGGTATATCATGAAATCAAACACATTACGAGTTTTAATCCTGATCACATTGCTGACCGGGCTTATGGTGGCAGGCTGCCACAAACCGACGGATCCAGATCAGGTGTCCACACCGGTCTTCAGTCCTGCCGGAGGCACTTATGAAGAGGGGGTTGACGTTGGCATCACCACAACCACCCTGGGCGCTGCGATCCACTATACCACCGACGGCAGCGACCCCAACACCAATTCTCCCTTGTACATCAGCCCCATTCACGTTACGCAAACCACAACCCTGAAAGCCAAAGCCTACAAAAGCGGCCTGCAGGACAGCGCCATCGCCACCGCGAGCTACACTATAACCTTCGAACCCTCGGAAATGCTCTTTGTGCCCGGCGGCACCTTCAATCCCGAATCCTCTTATACTGTAACGCTATCCTCATTTTACATGGGCAAATATGAGGTAACCCAGGCTGAATACCAAGCCGTGATGGGGACAAATCCTTCAAACTTTGGCGGTAATCCCAACCGTCCGGTGGAGATGGTCTCCTGGTTCAATGCCATCGAATACTGCAACCGGCGCAGCATGCAGGAAGGTCTGACTCCCTGTTACAGCTACCTCACTTTCGGCACCGACCCCGACAACTGGCCCTCCGGCTGGAATGCCAGCGACAACAACCATACCAATGTAAGCTGCGCCTGGAGCGCCAACGGCTATCGCCTGCCCACGGAGATGGAATGGATGTTTGCCGCCCAAGGGGGCAACCAGAGCCATGGCTACACCTATAGCGGCAGCAACGATATCGATGCCGTGGCTTGGTACTCCGGTAACTCCGGCAGCGGGACCCACAATGTTGGAGAAAAAGCAGCGAACGAGCTTGGCATCTTCGACATGAGCGGCAATGTGTTTGAATGGTGCTGGGACATTTATGGAAATTATCCCACCGGTTCTTACACCGATCCGATAGGTCTAAATAGCGGATCAACCCGTGTGGATCGCGGCGGCAGCTCGGCCAACGGTACCGGCTCCTGCACCGTTTCGTACCGTGCCGCCGGCTACGCAACGTACACGCGCAGCAGTATAGGCTTCCGCTGTGTCAGGGTTTCCCCTTGATTGGGCTGTCGACCTCCCGGTCGACAGAGGCAGCGGAGCTGCCTGTTGTAGAGCTCTCCGATCTCTGTGGCGGACAGGAGCCCGCCACCCCGTTAGGAAAAAATGGAAGAATTGAACATCCGCTATTGGAGTCACGGACCCCACTACCAATTCCGTGACTCCATTGTTTTCATCTTGTTAATAGAGGTCAAGTTCTTTTTTATCAAAAGATATTTTGTGGCGAAAGGCTAAAACTCTGCGTCGTCTGTTTCCCCGGGCTTCGGCTTATCAGGAACTTACTACGGAGTGGTTCTAACAAAGTGTCTAAACTACGGCCGTTTTTTTAACAGGACATATCAGCGTGGCGCATGATGCCGATCATGCGAACTGCCTCTTTTCGCAGCATTGGAATGCTGCGCTACGCATGGTATTCAGTCTGTAGCGCATGATGCCAATCATACGAAAGCAAAATCCGGAGGGCAGGGGAAAAATCCCCCTGCATCCCCATATTCATTTCCGCCTCAAATCTTCTTCCCTTCGCCCTGCAGCCTGCAAAAAGGCAAAAAGGGAAAAAAGCAAAAATCAAGGGGAAACCCTGCAGATGCGGAAGCCAATGCTGCCGCCGCTGCCCGCGGCATAGTCGCCGTACCGATTCGAAACGGTGCAGCCGTAGGCATAATAGTAGAAGCTACCGCCGCGAAACACACGGGCGGAACCGCTATATATGTCCCAAACCCATTCCCAGAGGTTGCCGCTCATGTCAAAGGTCCCCAGTTCGTTGGCGGCCAGCTGGCCCACAGGTTGGGATGTGTAAGGGCTGTTCCAATTATACCAGCCCACCTGGTTGAGGTCGTTGCTGCCGCTGTAGGTGTAGCCATGCGTCTGCAAACCTCCCCGGGCCGCATATTCCCACTCTGCCTCAGAGGGCAGACGATAGCCGATGGCGGACCAGTCGCAGTTTACATTTACCGCGTTGCTTGAGTCTGTGTTCCAGTCCACGGGCCAGTTGTCCGGATTGGTACCGTAAGTGAGATAGCTGTAACAGGGGGTCAGACTTTCCTGTATACTGCGTCGGTTGCAGTATTCGATGGCGTTGAACCAACTAACATCGGCATGGGGGTAGCTGTCCCCGCCGCCAGAGCCCATCACCGAGTCCCATTCAGCGTTGGTGACTTCGTATTTTCCCATTAAAAAAGAAGAAACGGTCAACCCACCAGTATAGATACCCGTCGATGGATGGATGGTGCCACCGGGCACAAAGACAAAGTTTTCGGGTACGGGGGGTGTTTCAATGGTGTAGTTCGCGGTGGCGATGGCGCTGTCCTGCAGGCCGCTTTTGTAGGCTTTGGCTTTCAGGGTTGTGGTTTGAGTAAGGTGAATTGGGCTGACGTACACGGGAGAATTGGAGTTGGGGTCGCTGCCGTCGGTGGTGTACAGGATCGTCGTGCCCAGGGTGGTGGTGGTTAAGGCAACGTCAACCCCTCCTTCAAAAGTGCCTCCGGGAGGACTGAAAACCGGCGTGGAAACCTGATCCGGATCCGTCGGTTTGTGGCAGCCCGCCATCACCAGTCCGGTTAACAATGTGATCAGGATCAAAACTCGTAAGCTGTTCGATTTCATGCCATACCTCATTTACCATAATGACTGGTAACTTGTGGTTCTGGAGCGGAAACTGAGTTGAGTCCCAAAGGTTGGAGTAAATTCCCACTCGTTGTTTCTCTGTTTGTTTGAGGGCATCGGATCTCCCTCGTTACTCACGATCTATGTAAGGCCAAGCGACCGACTGCATTGTTTTCATCTTGTTATTCCAAGTCAAGTTCTTTTTTAACAAAAGATACTTTGTCGCGAACCGCTAAAGCTCTGCGTAGTCTGGTTCCCCAGACTTCGGCTTATCAGGAAAGTACTCCAGAGAAGTGCTAATAACGTGTCTATAATACGAAGGTTTTTGGACATATGCGGGGGTATATGTCCAATATTTCCCTGGTTTCTGTACAGGTATGATGAGGCAATCCGCAAAACAAAGCTTTACAGGAAACGGGGATGGGGGAAATAGGCTCCGGAACATGGGGGCAAGCTGTGGCAGGGGTTGAAGATCGAGACCAGAAAGGAGCCGGGGATTTGCCTGTGAGCGAGAGGACCAGCAGAGAGCGCAAGGCGCAGCAGAAAAGTTTCACCGTGGCCCGGGCCTACCGGATCTCGGTGATCGAGGGCATTTTCGCGCAAATTTACGGCAATCTGGCCAACATCGGCAGCAATTTCATCACCAAGTTCATGGTGCTTTTGGGTGCCACACCTCTGCAGTTCAGCATCCTGAGCGCGCTGGGCCAGGTGGCGGCGGTGTTCCAGCCCTTGGGAGTGGCCCTGATGCAGCGGCTGCGGCGGCGCAAGCTGGTCTGCGTGGCGGTTACGGCCGCGGGACGGTTCCTGAGTTTCTTCATCGGGGCGGCGCTGCTGTTCCACTCGCCGCAAGCCGGGATCATTTTCGTGCTGGCCCTGCTGTTCGTGAGCGCCGGACTGCAGGCGGCGGGCGCTAACATCTGGATCGCCTGGGTGAGCGACCTCATCCCCAGCGGGATCCGGGGCCGCTATTTCGCCAGGCGCAATCAGATCCTGGTGTTTTCCGGACTGGTGGCGGGCTACATCCTGAGCTACTTCACCGACCTGTTTGAAAAAGGCGGCGGGGCCCTGCGCGGTTTGGCCGGCCGCTGGCTCGATCCGGACGTGTTTTTCACTCCGCGCCACCAGGCTTGGTGGCTGGCCGGGATCTTTGTGATGGCCGGAATTGTGGGCTTCATCGGGCTGGCGATCCTGGCCCGGCAGCCGGACCGCAAGCGTTCGCTGCAGGAAAGGATGAGCCTGAAACGCAAATTCAGCGAGCCGCTGCGGGACCGCAATTTCCGCCTGCTGCTGGTGTTTGGGGTCTGGTGGATGCTGGCGATCGGCGTGGGCAGCGCCTTCTGGGGCCCCTTCATGCTCAAGAAACTGGGGATGAGCCTCTTTCAGATGCAGCTCTACGGCAGCCTGCACATGGCTTCCTCGCTGCTCTCCTACTCCTTTTGGGGACGCTTTATCGACCGCTGGGGCAACAAGCGCGCGATGTTCATCTGCGTGCTGCTGGGCGGGCTGAACCCCATGTTCTGGCTGTTCATGACGCCGGCGAATTACGGCATCCTGTGGTTTGAGGGCCTGCTGTCCGGATTCATGTGGGCCGGGAGCGGGGTGGTAACCACAAATTTTGTGCTGGCCATCGCCGGCAAGGGCCGGGAACAAACTTACAGCGCGCTTTACGGGGCCGTGGGCGGGGTGGCCATGATGGCTTCCACGCTGCTCACCGGGGCCTTTTTCCCGCAGGCGCTGCAGCTGGGCGCGCGGCTGCTGGAACCCGAGCAGGTGATCTTCGGGGTCGGCGGCATCCTGCGCTGGCTGAGCCTGATCCCGCTGCTGGCGGTGCGGGAAAAACTTGGCGGGGGCAGGGGGCGGCGCGGATCCACTTCAGGGTGAGCGCTGTTCAGGTTCCATCTGACTGCCAGTCTTATGCTTAGCGATTTTGATTGACAAAATATCGTTGCTGGCGGACTTTGCTTCAATTGCATAAAATTGCTTCAGCTTGGCCCCCGCTTAGGAACTTTCAGATACCAAGGGCGCCTTCCGAAGCGTGAATACGACACATCCACAAAGGAGAACCAATGGCTGTCCCAAAACGAAAAACCTCAAAGACACGCAGAGATAAACGCAGAACGCACGACGCGCTCACACCCCCGGCTGTGAGCACCTGCTCCAAATGCGGAGAGCCCGCCCGGCCGCATCACGTGTGCGACAACTGCGGGACTTACTCCGGCAGGCAGATCAAGGCCGCGGCCGAGAAGGAGTAATGTGCGCGTAGCCCTAGACGCCTTTGGAAGCGACAAAGCGCCGTTTCCAGAGATCGAGGGCGCCATCCAGGCCATCAAAGAAGACATCTGCGACGAGATCATCCTGGTCGGCGACGAAGCTGTTCTACGGCGGGAACTGGAAAAGTATTACTACCCCAAAGACAGGATCCGGATCGAGCCTGCCAGCGAGCGCATCACGATGGAAGACCATGCCGCCGAGGCAGTCCGCGCCAAACAGGATTCCTCGATGGTGCGGGCGGTGCAGCTGCACAAATCCGGAGTGGCGGACGCGGCGGTGAGCGCCGGTAATTCCGGGGCTTTCATGACCGCCTCGCTGTTTGGCTACGGCCGCATCAAAGGCGTTTCCCGCCCGGCGATCGCGGTTACCCTGCCCACCATGAAGCAACCCGAGATCCTGCTGGACATGGGCGCGAACGTGGATTGCGACGCGGCCAACCTGCTGCAGTTCGCCCAACTGGGCAAGATCTATTTCAGCCATACCTACAAAGTTGCCGAGCCGCGGATCGCCCTGCTGAACATCGGCGAGGAAAGCGCCAAGGGCAATTCGGTGTCCCGCGAGGCCTGGGGACTGCTGTCCAAAGCCGCGGGCCTCAATTTCGTGGGCAACATTGAGGGCAAGGACGTGCTGAAGGGAAACTGTGACGTGATAGTCTGCGACGGCTTTGTGGGCAACATTGTCCTCAAGACGATCGAAGGCGCCGTGATGGCGGTTTTCCAATTGCTGAAAGAACAACTTAACAAGGATTGGATCGCCAAATTCGGCGCCATCCTCTCCTACCCCGTATACAGCTATCTGAAGCGCAAACTCGACCACACCGAGATCGGCGGAGCGCTGTTGGTGGGGCTGAACGGCTGCAGCATCGTCTGCCACGGCAGCAGCAACGCCAACGCGATCAAAAACGGGATCCGTTTCGCCGCGCGCACCGCGCAGTCGGGATTTGTGAGCCACACCAAGGAATTTTTCGAAAGGACCAGCTAATGCCTTTGCACTACGCCAAATTCTCCGCTTTCGGCTCTCACGCGCCGGCTAAAATAGTGAACAATTTCGATCTGGAAAAGATCGTGGACACCTCGGACGAATGGATCCGCTCCCGCACCGGGATGTTCGAGCGCCATTACTGCAGCGAGGACGAAGCGGCCAGCGACATCGCCACCATCGCCGCCACCAACGCCATTGAAGCTTCCCGGGTGAAATACAAGGACATCGACCTCATCATCACGGGCACCGTCACCGGCGACCATCCTTTCCCCTCCACCGCCTGCGTGGTACAGAAAAAGCTGGGACTCAAAAACATCCCGGCCTTCGACATCTCCGCCGGCTGCACGGGCTTTGTCTACGCGCTGGACATGGCCAAAAACTACGTGGAAAACGGAACCGCGCAAAACGTGCTGGTGCTCGGCGTGGACGTGCTGACCAAGATCACCAACTGGGAGGACCGCAACACCTGCGTGCTCTTCGGTGACGGAGCCGGAGCGGCGATCATTTCCCGCGCCAGAAAGAACGACATTTCCCGCATCATGGATGCTTTGATCTTTGCCGACGGCAGCCAGGGCGAGCTGCTCTATCAGGCCGCCGGCGGCTCCAGAATGCCTGCCAGCCACGAATCGGTGGATAAACACCTCCACACGGTTTACATGGAGGGCAACCGCATCTATAAAAACGCCATCCGCTCGATGTTCGCTTCCACGGAGGAATTGCTGCGCCGCAACAAGATTAGCGCCGCCGACGTCGACTGGGTGATACCCCACCAGGCCAACCTCCGCATCATCGAAGGCCTGGCCGAAAAACTCCACGTGCCGATGAACAAGGTGATCGTGAACATCGAAAAATACGGCAACACCTCTTCGGCGACCATCCCCCTGGCCATGGACGAGGCGATCCGCAGCAAAAAGATCCGTCGCGGCGACATCATTTTACTCACCTCCTTCGGCGCCGGCCTCACCTGGGGCAGCATCCTGGCCAGATATTGAGGACACATACATGAAGACAGCTTTCGTTTTTCCCGGACAGGGCGCTCAATACATCGGCATGGCTCGCGATTTCTGCGAAAGTGAGCCCGACTTCGCCGCCGTGCTCGGGGCTTTCGACTTGTGCCACGGCACCAGCCTGCGCCAGATAATGTTCGAAGGCCCGGAAGAGCTTCTAAAGGAAACCCGTTACACCCAGCCGGCCATCCTGTTCCACAGCATCTGCGCGCTGAAAGTTTTCGAGCGCCACACGGACCTCCGGCCGGATTACGTGGCCGGACACTCCCTGGGCGAATTCAGCGCCCTGGTGGCCAACGGTACTCTGGACTGGCAGGACGCCCTGCATCTGGTGCACAAGCGCGGTGAATTCATGATCGAGGCCAACGCCGGCACAGCTTTTGCCATGGCGGCGGTGATCGGCCTGGAAGCTCAGGCTGTGATCGACGCCTGCGCCGAAGCCGAAGCCGAGGGCCTGGTACGCGCGGTAAATTTCAACACCCCCACCCAAACAGTCATCTCCGGCACGGAAGCCGGAGTCGCCAAAGCCCGGGAGATCCTTTCCGCCAGAGGCGCCAAACGAGTTTTGCCGCTCACGGTGGGCGGCCCTTTCCACACTCCGCTGATCGAGCGGGCCAGCCACTGGCTCGCGGAGGAAATGGCGCTGGTGGAGTTCCGCGACGCGGACACCCCGGTGATCTCGAACGTGGATGCCGCCGCCACCTCGACAGGCTCCATCTGCCGGGAAAAACTGGTGCTGCAGGTGGTTTCCCCCGTGCTCTGGGTGGACAGCGTGCGGGCCATGCTGGCGGCCGGTGTAACCCGCTTCATCGAATTCGGACCGCAAAAAGTGCTGAGCGGAATGATAAAGAACATTGACAAAGAAGCGGTGGTTTTAAACTTTGGCCGGGTTGAGGAACTGCAAGAGTTGCTTGACGCCATTGAACATTTATATTAGAAAGAAGATTATGGATACTGCAAAATACAACCTTCAGGGCAAGACGGCGGTGATCACCGGCGGCGCCCGCGGGATCGGTTTCGCGATAGCGGAGGCCTTTGCCGCGCAGGGCAGCCACGTGGTGATCATCGACCTATCCCGCGACAGCGTGGACAAAGCCGTCCAGAACCTCACCGGGAAAGGCTTTTCCGCCTCCGGAGAAGTGGGTGACGTCACCAGCGGAGAGGCCATGGAGGCCATCTTCGCCGCCATCGCCGGCGAACGCGGCGGGATCGACTGCCTGGTGAACAACGCCGGCGTCACGCGCGACAATCTGCTGCTGCGCATGAAGCAGGAGGAGTGGGACCTGGTGCTGAAGATCAATCTCACCGGCACCTTCGTTTGCACCCAAAAAGTTTTCAAACACATGATGAAAGCGCGCGGCGGCTCCATCATCAACATCGCCAGCGTGATCGGCCTCATGGGCAACGCCGGCCAGGCCAACTACGCCGCGTCCAAAGGCGGCATCATCGCCTTCACCAAAAGCTGCGCCAAAGAATTTGCCTCCCGGGGTGTGCGCGTGAACGCCATAGCCCCAGGATTCATAGAAACCGAAATGACCGCCACCCTCCCCCCGGAGGTGGTGGCCTCCTACTCCAAAGCCATTCCGCTGCAGAAAATGGGCTCCCCGGCCGATGTGGCCAGGCTCTGCCTCTTTCTGGCCGCGGAAGACAGCTCCTACATCACCGGCCAGACCATCGCCATCGACGGCGGCCTGACCATGCACTAACGCGTTGAACGGGAAACCATTCAATATAGAGAACACAGCACTTCAATAAACATAGGAGGAAAAATGGATATTGAAGCCAAAGTCAAACAGATCGTGATGGACAAACTCGGTGTGGAAGAATCACAGGTTGTTCCCTCCGCCAACTTCATCGAAGACCTGCATGCCGATTCCCTGGACACAGTGGAATTGGTCATGGCATTTGAAGAAGAATTCTCGATCAACATCCCTGATGAAGATCAGGATAAGCTCCGCACAGTCGGACAAGCCATCGATTACCTGAAGGAAAAGCTGGCATAATCCCCCAAACCGCGAATCAATCCTGATAGCTTCTGTTATCAGGATTGATTCCACCTTTTTCCCCAGCGAACAATTTTTGCCGGCCGGAATCCAGACCTGACTGGCCGCGCAAGCTCAACATGAGGATCCAAATATGAAAAGAAGAGTGGTAATAACGGGCATGGGAGCTCTCACCCCGGTGGGACACAACGTGGCGGAAACCTGGAACAGCCTGATAAATGGCGTTTCCGGGGTGGACACGATCACCAGTTTCGACACCTCGGCGCTCAGCGTAAGGATCGCCGCGCAGATCAAGGATTTCAAGGCCGAAGATCATTTTGACATCAAGGAAGCCCGCAAGATGGATTCCTACACCCACTTCGCCCTGGTGGCGGCGCGGGAGGCGGTGAAAGACGCCGGCATCGATCCCCAAAAGCAGGACGGAAGGCGCGTGGGCGTGATCACCGGAGTAGGCATCGGCGGTATCTACACTTTTGACGAAGAGACCATCAAAAACTACGTGCACGGGCCCCGGCGCATCAGCCCGTTCTTCATTCCCAAGATGATCTCCAACATCGCGGCCGCCCACATCGCCATCGAACACGGTTTCAAGGGCCCCAATTTCAGCGTCACCAGCGCCTGCGCCAGTGCCAATCACGCCATCGGAACAGCTTTCCGCACCATCCAGTATGGCGACGCGGACATCATCATCAGCGGCGGAGCCGAGGCCGGCGTCACTCTTTTGGGCATGGGCGGATTTTGCGCCCTGAGAGCCCTTTCCACCCGCAACGACGATCCCAAAGGCGCTTCCCGGCCTTTCGACGCCGAACGTGACGGCTTTGTGATGAGCGAAGGGGCCGCCTTCTTGGTGCTGGAGGAACTGGAACACGCCAAGGCCCGCGGCGCCAGGATCTACGCGGAACTGACCGGCTATGCCGCCACCGACGACGCCCACCACATCACCGCGCCTCTGGAAGACGGTTCCGGCAGCGCGGATGCTATGCGCGGCGCCATCGCCGACGCCGGGCTCTCCCCCGCCGACATCCAGTATGTGAACGCCCACGGCACCTCCACCCCGCTCAACGACAAGGGCGAAACCATTGCCCTGAAAAGCTGTTTTGGCGCTCACGCCCATAAACTGAAAATAAACTCCACCAAATCCATGGTCGGCCACATGCTGGGCGCAGCCGCCGGGATCGAGGCCATCGTTTGCGTGAAGACCATCGAGACGGGCACCCTGCATCCCACCATCAACCTCACCCATCCGGACCCGGATTGCGACCTGGATTACGTGCCCAACACCCAGCAAAAACTCGAGGTCACGAACGCCCTCTCCAATTCCCTGGGCTTCGGGGGACACAACTCCTCCATCGTGATCAGCAGATACGTCTGAACCCTTCAGGCCTGGGAGGGCCAGGCTGTGGGGGTGCTGTTTGAATGAACTGAGGCAAGATTGAACAAGATCATACACAAGATCGTTGAATATTTCAACGGCAAGAAGATAGCGGAGCACTACCCCAAGTGGGAAAAGAGCCTGGCCCAGCTGCAGAAGAAGATCGAATACAACTTTCACGACACCACTTTGCTGCGGGCGGCCCTCACCCACAAATCCTATCTGCGCCGCAATTTCGGCGACCACAAGGCCCCCTCGCCCTTCGAACGGATGGAGTTTCTGGGCGATTCCATCCTCGGCTTCATCGTCTCCAAAGAGCTCTTCATCCGCCATCCTGACGAGCAGGAGGGCAAACTCAGCAAACTCAAGTCCAAGATAGTTTCCGAAACCTACCTCACCCTCAAGGCCAACGCCCTGGACCTGGGCAAATATCTGCTGCTAAGCCCGGAGGAACAGCAATCCGGCGGCGCCAAAAAAGCCTCCATCCTCAGCGATACTGTGGAAGCCCTCATCTGCGCGATCTATCTGGACAGCGGCATCGCGAGCGCCACCCGCTTCATCAAAAACCAGATCCTCACCGATTATGAGACCACGGTGAACCGCAACGAACTGGTGAACTACAAAAGTATCCTCCAGGAACACCTGCAATCCCGCAGTGAAGAGCCGCCGCGCTATGTGACCATCGCCGAGGAGGGCCCGGAACACAACAAGACCTTCATCGTGGAAGCCCGCCAGGGACAAGATCTGCTGGGCCGCGGCAAGGGCGGCACCAAAAAAACCGCCCAACAGGAAGCAGCCCGCGCCGCCTGCCAGAAACTGGGCATTTGATCGATTAAGCAGCGGCAGGCGCTGCCTGATAAACCTTAAACTGGGGGCGGGGCCAGAGGGTTGTAGTAACATAAACCGGTCATAACGGGGAGCCACCTTTTAGTGGCGGGGCCTCGGAATTCAGGCAATCCGTCAATTTTCCGGCTCTCATTCAATTGAAGTGAGAAGGTTGCCGTTATCCCCACCCTCTCCAATTGAATAAAAAAACTGAGCCCGGAAAACAGGGCTCAGCTAGACGTGATCTATATGGGGGGGTTATTTCAGGATCTGGAAGTCTGTGCGGCGGTTGTCGGAGCGTCCGTCCACCGATTCGTTGCTGCTCACCGGTACGCGCCAGCTGAAGCCTTTGACCTCGAGGCTGGAAGCGCCGATGCCTTGGCGCACAAGATAGTCCCTAACAACTTTGGCCCGGCTCAAACCCAGGGGTTCGTTGATCGAGTCCGGTCCCGTACTGTCAGTATGGCCCCGAACCTGCAGCATGATGTCGGGGAATCTTTTCAGGCTTGCCGCCAGCGCGTCCAGCAGACTTTTATCCGCTTCGCGAAGGACGTGGTAGTTGGTATCGAAATGCACCACCGGCAGGAAGATATCCTCTGCCGATGCCGTGGCTCTCACCGTTCCAGCCACAGCTTGGTTCACGGCGAGGGCGCCGCTGCTGGCATGGACAATTTGTCCGTTGTAAATCCCGGTTTCCGCGCCCGTCATTCTCACCCAGATCACGCGATTTATCGCGGGCGCCAGAGTTGCGGTGCTTCCGTAGGTTGCTCCGTTGTTGGAGGATATCTCAAACCCGTTCGGGGCTGAGACGTTGATCATGGAGGTCAGGTTGTTGCCGGACACGTTGTAAGTCTGCGCCTTGGAAGGAGTTCCTTTGACAGTGGAAAAACTGTCGAGGCTCCCGTCGAGCAGGATCACCGTCGTGGGGTCGAAATCACTCACGGATCCCGCCACCGGCAAACTGATGTTGGTGGCATCGGGGCTGGTGTTCACGATACTGCCGCTCTGCTCGCCGCTTTGCGCGCCGGTCAGGCGGACCAGCACGGGACCATTGAAGTCGCGTTCCAGGCTGGCTGTTTTGACAAAGGTGGTTCCGGAATTGGTGGAAACCTCAAATCCGGAGGGAGCACTGATTCCGATGTTGCCGCTCAGGTCGGCACCCGACAGGGTGTAACTCTGCGGCGCGGAAGGAGTGCCTTTAACAGTGGTGAATCTGCTGAATTTGCCTGTGGTTTGGATCACTGGCCGAGTTACGGCCTTGGGTTGCCCAAAATTGTATCCGATGCCGATGTAGGGCGTGTACAGGCCATCTTTGAAATCGCCCGCCACTTTGTTGTCGATCGCGTCGGTGGTGGTGTAGTTGAGTTTGACGCCGAGATCGAGGTTCACGTTCCATTTGGTGAGCAGGGAAATGCCCGCGGCGGCAAAAGGCAGCACTGGAGTGTAGCCCGATACCGAGAAGGGAACGGATACATCAGTGTCCAGCACCGGATCATAGGTGCTGACACCCCCATCGCTGGCGTAATGGGCGATGCCCACTCCCGCGGCGATAAAGGGCGAGATCCGGTTGATCACGGCTTTGTCGGCAAAGTTCAGAGCCAGAAACTTAACTGGACGCAGTTTCAGATAGAGATCGGCGCCCCAGATGTTCGCACGGTAGTTGTTGAGATTGTCGTCACCCTCAATGCTGGTGAGGTAGGGATTCACTCCCAGGGCGAGATTGTCGTTCAGCCAGGCTTCATAGGACAAACCCAGAGCGCCGTGCAGGGTCCGGTCGGCGTCCATGTCCGTGAGTCCCAGGCTGGTGCCGCCTTGCAGGGTTAAAGTGCTCACGAAAGCGTTCACGCTGGGGATGCAGGCCAAGGTCAAGGCCGCCGTGAACAGAATTCTAAACAACTTCGCAGGCATCGTTGCTCTTCACTTTCAAGTTGTTAAGCAGCAGTTTCAGCACGGGGATCAAAGCTGAGATCAGCGCTATTATGAATACGATTTTCATATACAGGTTTTTCATTTTGGTTACTTCCTATTCTTGCCTTGGCGAACCCCACCCTCTGCCCTCCGACAGATTTCAGAGTCCTGTTCAGTTTTGCAGCTTATATGATCAAAACAGTTCTTCACTTGCAGGTTCCGCTCTCATGATGGGGCTTGTCCTGGGTTCAGATTCTGGCCTTGAGCTCAAAGCACTACCTGGTTGTCCTTAGTTGTTGAACAGGTAGCCCAGGCTGAGCATGAACACGCCGTTTTTGACGTCGCTACCGGCTTCGGGGGTGCCATTCTTGAAGATCTCAGAAAGCCCGAAGTCGTATCTGGCGCCCAGAGTGTATTTCTCCAGAAACGCCACGTCCGCTCCAACGAGGAAGCCGTAGCCAAGTTTGTTGATCTGGTCCGAAATATCGACCAGATTTGTGGTGCTCGTGCCTTCGCTGGAGATGGTTTGCTTTTCCTTGCTATACACATTGTAGGCAGCGAACAGCCCGCCGTAGGGCTGGATCTGGAAATCGCTGAAGGCAATGTTGAATTTGGCCAGTACAGGCAGTTCGACGTAATCGATGCTGTTGATGGTCTTGGTTTCCACCCCGTCGCTGTTGCTGGTGTATCTGTAGCCTTTCTGGGTGAAGAGCAGTTCGGGCTGGATCACCAGCGAGTTTGACAGGAAAAAGCGCATCGTAACGCCCGCGTGAACTCCCAGAAGGGGGTCGGCGGAATCGATGGCGTCGGGGCCGCTGATGCGCGAAATGTTCATTCCGGCTTTGATGCCAAATGAGGACTGCTGAGCATAAGCCAGGCCGAAGGTCGTAGTGAGGATGAGCAGTAGTAAAAAAATGTGTTTCATTTTAGTATTCCTTATTTCTTTGTGGTGAGTAGTGATCCTGTGTAAACAATGCCGGCCATTATCTCGTAAAAGCCGCCATGTTTGCCAGTGGTGAAGCGATTTAAGTTGTTTATGCGTTCTCTGTGAGCCAGGTAGTCGGAAAGAACGGGGTCGGAGCCGACGTTGCCCCTCAGCATCAAGTGCTGGCCGACGTTGGTTTGGAGACCCACTCCTGCGGGCACGTGGGGCAGCTTGTAGCGCGCGTGGGCGTTCCCGAACACGAACAGCGCCAATGCCATCATGATGATGAAACCCGGTGTATTCATCTTGTCTCCTTTCGATCTGCGGGCTCACCTTGCTGAGGGCCCGCGGGTTTGGTAAGGCCAGATTCTCTCAATCGCTGATTCAGCGGCTTGAGTTTCCAACTGTCGCGTTACCGTTTGACTCGCCCTCCAAACCGGAGGACGAAGTCTACACTCTATGTATCGTAGTCATTCGACATTATCGGTGGACTTAATCGAACGACACTATCAAATGAAAGTATAAAGCAAGATCGTGAAAAAGCAAATATTAAAATCGAATTAAAAAATTAATTTTCAAATAGTTAGAGAATTGCCTGCTGTCAATTCCTCTTCCTGGACCTGTCGCCCTGACGGAGCCTGTTGTTCCCGATTTTGGCGCGCAACATATTCTCGCAGATCGATTTATTATTTCTGGTACCTGGACGGATTGGGATTTGCTTATCTGAATTAGTCGGTTATCATTTTCAACAGACAATGTCGTTTGACATAGTCACTATATTGCCGCTCCAAGCATTGTCTAAATAGAAAGTCCCATACAGGGAGGCCATGTATCATGGCAACAACAACCACCGCTGAGACAGCGGAGAGAAAAGCACTGGAAACAGCACAGAGAATTGCCGCTTTGAAGGTGCATCCCTACAAGATAGTACCCTTGGATAGTGTGCCCGATCCCCAAACCCCCCGGGGCCGGATCTTCAAGGAGGCCACAACTCTGTTTTCGGATCTGGGCTATCAGGGAACGAGCACGCGGGCGATCGCCCAGGCGGCCAACGTGAAGCAGGTGATGGTAAACTACTACTACGGCACCAAGGAAAAGCTATACGAAGCCATTCTCAAACACGAGGGCATGACCATGCTGCGGGTGATCTTCGGAACTGATCCAGAGCACAAATCCCCGGAAGAAATGCTGATCGACACCCCGATCCGGCTGATGAGCGTGATGCACGACAATCCGCAATGGGCCTCACTCTTGAGAAGGGAGATCGCCGACGGCGCCCTGCATCTGCGCAACGCCCTGCGCGACGTATCTGAACACGGCCCTCTGGGCGCCAACCTGCATTTTTACGACGCGTATCTCACCGCTGTCGACGCCGGCAAGGCGGTCGAACTGCCGGTGGAAGCGGTGCGCGAATGCCTGCTGGCGATCGGCTACAGCGCTATCTACCTCGCTCCTTTGATCTCGATGATCAATGAACGTGATTTTCACGACGAGACCGTGTGGGAAGAGTGGAAACTTACCCTGAGCACCATCCTCAAGCGGGGCCTGCTGATCACGGACCAGGAAGCCCCAAAACCCCATGAATAAAAGGAAGTAACCATGTTATGGATTATCGCAGTTGTTCTGATCGCCCTGTGGCTGTTGGGACTCGTCACATCCTACACGTTGGGAGGTTTCATTCACATCCTCCTGGTGATCGCCGTCGTTGTCATCCTGGTGCGGATCATCCGCGGCAACAAAGTCTTATAGTTCGCGAAAACGCACGGGGACGCCGTGTTCCCGAACGCCTGTTTTCGACGACAACAAAAATACAAGCTAACATGCAAGGATAAAACAATGAAAAAGCTATTTATAATGATCGCCCTGACGGTTGCCGTGGTTGCTGTCTTTGCCCAAAGCCCTTTGGCGGGTGGCGGAACGCAACTCAATGCCGGAGTCGGCTTGTCCAGCAGAGGTACCCCAATCTACGCGGGACTCGATTTTGGTTTGGGCCGGGACTTCACCGCCGGCGGCGAGGTTTCTTACCGCGCTTGGAATGAATCTTCACACTGGAATCATACCATCATCGGCATTTCCGGAAACCTGAATTACCATTTCAACACCATTCTGAAAATTCCCAGAAACTGGGACCTCTACGCCGGCGCCAACCTTGGTTACTACATCTTTAGCAACCCGGACGACTACGACGGAAGTTATCATTCTCAACTGGGCCTCGCCGGCCAGATTGGAGGACGTTACTACTTCACCAACAAGGTTGGGATCAATCTCGAGTTTTGCGGAGGAAACGCGTTCTCAGGCGGTAAACTGGGTGTTTCAGTAAAATTGTAACTTGTGCCCAAGGGCGGTATCAGCCACGCCCAACTGGCGATACCGCCCCCGGCCAAGCTGCTTGACGGCTCCGGTGCGTGATCGGCTTAACTGCCGGATCGGACCGGGGCCTGCGTTTTTCGGAGCGAATTTTCGTGTTTCAGCCGCCTGGGTATTGACCTTAGTAGCTTGGCTCTCTTCCAAATTGAGGGGTGTGCTGGTCGAACCACAGATTGGGGGTGGCAAAATCCGTTGCCACAGTGAGCGGAGCTCTCTTTAGCCGGTTTGCTGTCTCTGCCGAACAGATTTCGGCAGCCCACTTTAGGGTGCGTGATAAAGGTCCCTAAACCCCACCCCACGAAGTTTGAAAGAGAGCCACAAAATATCTTATGGGCGGGTTGGACTTCCTGGCCGGGTATGATCAGCAGCCTGTCCCTGAAGTCCATGAGGTCGTATAAACTATTCTTGGGCTGATGTTTACACAGGCCTCATGAACTCCAAGTGTACTAATTGGATTTATCTCGCTGAAATGGCCCTAAGACCTCTCCCATCCGCCTCTTGCCCGCCTCCCCTTAACTTCCCGATGGTTGGACGGGAACTCAAGGGGAGGTTAATGGGTTGTTAATGGGATGATCCTTGGGGGGATACTCCCGCGAAGACTGGATTCCGGGGATGTAACACCCTTGAGGCCGTATCACCTGAAGACCCGTCCGCTCTGTCATTCCGGGGAAGCGGCGTAAGACCACCCCAGACTGTATCACCTGAAGGCCCAGCAGCTCTGTCATTCCGGGGGAGCGGGGTCCTCGCGGACGAGAGCAGCGAGTCCGTGGGGTGCGGAGGGGCCCCGGAATCCAGCCACATCGTTCTCCCCGCCCCGAACCTCCGTCATTCCGGAGCGGAGCGCCTTGGGCGCGAAGAGACGGAATCCAGGCCGTCTGGGTAATGCCCTGGGAGGGTGTCGACTCAGACTGCGTCTGGGTCGAACCCGACTTGGCTGTGAAGAGGTTTTGGTTTGACCGTCTGGATTCCTGGGCCCCGGGGGCTGAAGCCCCCACCCCGGAATGACAGGGTTGGGCTGGGAGGTGGATAGGACTGGATTCCTGGGCCCCGGGGGCTGAAGTCCCCACCCCGGAATGACATCCGCTTGGGGCGGGGTGGAGGATGTGGCTGGATTCCGTAACCACCGCCAGAGCCTCGTAGAGGCGACAGAATGATAGCGAGGGTGCGTAAGCCCCTCGTCACCCAAGCGCCACAGAAGAAAGCCCCTCGTGGGCGACAGAACCGGTGGATTGCTTTCTGTCGCCCCCAAGGGGCTCACTTTTTTGTTCAACGCCGTATACGAGGGGTTGCGTTCCCACCCCTCGGCATCGCTTCGCTCCTCCGCGGGGACCCCGGTCACTCCACACCCTCGCTATCGTTCTTGCGCCTCTGCGAGGCTCTTGGCGCGGAGAGGTCGAGAGGTATCGGATGCTCTCAGATTATCTCAAATTATCTCAAATTCTCAGAGCCCTGTAACTTGCCAACCCCCATCAACACAGGGTTTGAGGGTCAGATTCTCAAAATAACGGCACCCCCATCCCCCGGGGCAGGGAAACAGGCCAAGTACCAGGCGAGTCACTGATTTGGGGTGGCAAAATCTGTTTGCCACAGCGAGCGCAGCTCGCTTTAGCCAATTTCTGTCTCTGCCGAACAGATTTCGGCAGCCCAAACAGGGGTGGCAAAATCCATTTGCCACAGTGAGCGTAGCTCACTTTAGCCAATTGCTGTCTCTGCCGAACATATTTCGGCAGCCCAAACAGGGGTGGCAAAATCTGTTTGCCACAGCGAGCGGAGCTCGCTTTTGCCAGTTGCTGTCTCTGCCGAACAGATTTCGGCAGCCCACTTAATAGTACCTGATCAAGATGCCCTTAACCCACCCCTCCAAGTTTGCAAGAGAGCCTAAAGCAATGCTCCCCACTACCATACCTATATAAATATAACATAAATATAAAATTATATAATAATATATTAGTATATATGTATATATAAAGATGTATTAGCATCATTATACATGTGTGCTGCATTGTGCATATGTGGCCCCTCTCCGGTAGGGGGCATAACGCCATCCTGGACGTTATCAGATCAAGGATCCGCCTCTCCGTCATTCCGGGACGACGCAGTCGCGCCCGGAATCCAGCCCTTCCGGGTAATGCCCTGAGAGGGAGTCGACACAGACGAAGTCTGTATCGACCCCGTCTGGGCCTGGAACGGGGATTGGCTATTCCCGCCAGGCCTGGATTCCGTCTCTTCGCGCCGGAGGCGCTCCGCTCCGGAATGACGTAGGTTTGTGGCGGGGTGACGGACCCCGCTGCCCGGGGGTGGGGGTGCCGTTATTTTGAGAATCTGACCCTCAAACCCTTTACTGATGGGGGTTGGCAAGTTACAGGGTCCTGAGAATTTGAGATAATTTGCGATAATCTGAGAGCATCCGATACCTCTCGACCTCTCCGCGCCAAGAGCCTCGCAGAGGCGCAAGAACGATAGCGAGGGTGTGGAGTGACCGGGGTCCCCGCGGAGGAGCGAAGCGATGCCGAGGGGTGGGAACGCAACCCCTCGTATACGGCGTTGAACAAAAAAGTGAGCCCCTTGGGGGCGACAGAAATCAATCAACCGGTTCTGTCGCCCACGAGGGGCTTTCTTCCGTTTGCGTTTTGGTGACAAGGGGCTTACGCTCCCTCGCTATCGTTCTGTCGCCCCTGACGGGGCTCTGAAGTTCATCTGGCTCTTCATACGAGGGGCTTACGCACCCTCGCTATCGTTCTGTCGCCCCTGGCAGGGCTCTGGTTGCCTTCAGGGCCTGCTTGACGAGGGGCTTACGCGCCCTCGCTATCATTCTGGCGCCTCTACGAGGCTCTGCTTGCGCTCAGGGGGCTGCTTGCCTGCTCCGTTGGCTGCGCCTTCACCACGGGCATCGGCCCGTCGCATGAAAGTAGCTTTTAATGAAAAAGAACTTGACTTGAATTAGCAGGATGATAACAATGCAACAGGCCGTTAGGTCATACATAGATTGTGAGTAACGAGGGATATGAGATGCCCTCAAACAACCAGAGAAACAACGAGTTGGAATTTAAACCAACATTTGGGACTCATCTTTCAAACTGAAAATGATTTGAGTGTTGGTGAAGACCAGGACACCGGAAATGCATAACATCTCAGAATTGTTGATGGCATGAGTTTACATCTTCGAGGAGGTTTGATGAAGCGGATCAAGACACTGGTTGTTTTATGGGTAGCGCTAAGCGCGCCACTTATGCTAAGATCGGAGGAGGCTGCCCGCATCTATCTGGACGTGTTGCCCCGAACTGCAACCTGCTATGTAGACGGAGTGATGGTCGATCACAGGGATCCTGTGAGCGTTACCCGCGGGAATCATCAGGTCAAGGCCACCCATCCCGGCTACCCGGACTATTTGGAGGCGGTCAGCGTGGATTCTGACAGCGTTTTAGTGAGGATTTTTCCGATCAAAATCAATTATTCGCCTCCGGAGGCATCACTAAGGGTAAATGGCAGTAAAGTACTGTATGACGACCGATCGACCGCATATCTGTTCAGCAATCCCGGCATGATCGATATCAAACTCATCAAGGGATTACGCCTGAAAAGAAAACAGGGAAAAGTTATCACCCCATACTCAGAGTATCAAATCGGAATGATTGTCCGGCCAAGGCAGGAAGAACTGGTGTGGGGGCACTTTTTATCTCCAGAGTTGGCATTCTACCCATCTTCTGGGATCGTCGAACTGCAAGTGGCCAGTCTGGGAGTGAAAAGCGAAGGAGCTTTTGGCAAGACCAAACTCCATTATGGCTTTGGCGTCATTGACGCGAGCGTCTATTCCTCCAACTGTTATGCATTAACCTTGTTCCCCTGTGAAGCCGGATTGGCGTATACCAGCAGAAATGGATACAACAGATATGCCTTGGTTTACAAGATGGATATCCTGAACATGGATTTTGGACCCAAGAGCAATTACCTTGGCACCTATAACCACA
Organism: uncultured Candidatus Cloacimonadota bacterium; assembly: GCA_964631015.1. GTDB lineage: Bacteria > Cloacimonadota > Cloacimonadia > Cloacimonadales > Cloacimonadaceae > Syntrophosphaera. The sequence goes on from CAZVXH010000003.1 coordinate 45,153, forward strand.
CAGATCCCGATGACGAATATGTGATCACGGGGCACGACGCGTACAGATTCGATGACGCGTATTGCATAATGATGCCAGACAAATCGCTGGCTCATAGGATCTGCCTGAGCTATAATCGTTATTTGTCGGACAGGATCGACCTTAGCGTTTCCCTGGGGATATCCATCTCCCCTACCTACACATGGTTTCGAGCGGATAATTGGGATGTGGACGAATCTGCCCGTCAGTATCTCGGCGCGGAAGAGATACTCGCAACAAGCCCCTTCCCAGAAGGATCACAAATGTTCCTGAGCATTGCGCTTAGGCCTCTCACATTCAATCGGGGCCGGAGGTAACATGAAAACCATGATCCGCATTGCATTGGTGTTCTTGAGCCTAAGCGCCTGTGTGGTGAACAAAAGCATCGCTTGGCAAGATATCAGAGATTCTCAGGAACAAGCTGTTTACTATGGATTCATCACAGCTAACCCGGCCAGCCCCAATGTTCAGCAGGCTCGGGCCGCAATCGATTCACTCGACTGGAATGAAGCCCAGAAAGCCAACAACTTCGAAGAATATGAGAACTACTATTTCAAGCATCCGAACGGAAAATACTCCGAGGCCGCGAAAAAACTCCTGACCACCGAGGTTGATAGAGTGATCGCATCCGAAGTGCCAGGGAACTACACCCAAGCCTGGCCGGATAATCCAACTCTGGGGGCGATGTACAAAGAGAAAACAAACAAACTTAAGAAACAGGAGCTTGAGCACTATAAACAGGTCGTATCCGCCAACCAACTCGATAAATACAAAGCTTTTCTGGCTGCCTGGCCGGGATCGAAACATTATGAAGATATAGCACAGCGAGTGAAATTGAAGCAGGACTCGATTTTTGAAGCCGCGTGGAAAAAACTTCAGGATTCATCCTCTATAGCAGATTACGAGTCCTTTCTAAGTGAATACCCTGATAACAAATATCAGGAGCAGGCGTTGACCAGGCTCCAAGTTCTGCGTGAAGAGTTTGAAAAAGAACAAGAACGTCAGAGACTGGCGGAAGCTGAGGAAAAGGAGCGTCAGAGACTGGCGGAAGCTGAGATAGCGGCTCAGATGGCTCCATATCTGAAAATTGAGGATCTTGAGCAGAGCATTATTGATAATGTATTGAACAAAGGTGTTGGCAATAGATACGCGATAAAAGATTATAGGCTTGCCGATTTCTTTGGCCGTTTCAGTATGCGATCCAGAGGCTCCAGTACTGAGATTTCAATTTTTGGAGATTATCCCAATGACGAAATCATGTCTCCAGAAGGGTTTGTAATGCATGGACGTTTCTCAACGTTTTATCTTGGTCCTGGGCCTACTTATACAAGGGACGCGTCACAGACCAATAGGATTAACACTCACCGCTATGAGGGCACTATCGAAACACAAGATTATATTTTTCGTAACACTGGTGATACGCTAAACAGACTAACCTTTGCGGAGATAAATAATATGTATGTGTATATCAGAGGCAAAGGGTCGGTTACCGAAGTTAAGACTGGAATAACCAAGACCTTTGAATAAGACCAGAGGTATGATTGGTGAAAAACAAAACACCGAACAAGGCCAAGTAGTGTTTCCAGTATTAACCATGCATCAAAAGGAGAAGCACATGAACCGCAATTCTTTAGCGTCAGTTCTTTAAATGTTGATTGGCGTGTTGTCGAGGCTTGCCGCTGCTGATTGGGACCGCTTCTTTACAAATCCAGTGTCCTGTCCCATTTTGTGGTTAATGCAGCTGCTGTGTGCTGTTTGGTATTTTGGATTTTCGTGATCAGGCCGCGGCCGATGTTAATGGGTCCAGAGCCGCAGCAACATTTGGATCAAGCGCTCAATTTTGCGTGACGTTCAAGCGGCAATATGGAGCGTTTTTTGTGGTTAAGGTTTAGTTTCAAGGAGAAAAAATGCTTTCACATCATTTCCCCACTGTACTCCGCGTAATCATTACATTTTTGCTGCTGTCTGGGTTCATATGCATGATACATGCTGACGGGTATTATGACGAAGTTGGCACATTGACGCAAGGAAAGATAGTGCTGGTCGCGAAGGACTTTCTTGTTTTCAGTACCATGGTAAAAAACGATTATGGTCAAATGGTCGAGCAAACCAATATGGTTTTGGGCTGTTCAATCGAATCATTTTATCACGATTCCATTCGGGATGAATCTTTCACGTTTCCGTTATCGGACGAGGAGGTGCAGAGGATCAAGATATACATGAAGTACAGGGAACGGTCCTATGCTCAAAACATTGGCTTATTCCTCACTGGGGGGATTGACACAGGTCAGGGTTTCCAGCATTCACGCGATATAAACGAATTCTTCGATATCCCCGATGTCACATTTGGAATTGGAGTTTGGCACTGGGATATGGCAAGCTGTATCGGATTCCGCAACATAGTTCAGTTCGAGGGCAGATTTTCCTACCGGAACTCACGTATGAAGTACGAAGAGGAAACACTGGTGGCGATGGATCATTCTTCCTGGCAGCTCCTTGCCAGGTTGAACCCAAATGTATGGAATTGGGGATACAAGAAGTTTCCGGCTGATCTTTATCTGGTCTATGGTCTGGGCACGTCTCCCGGATACATGATCCCGGATCTTGAAGCGGGATTCGTGGATGGAAAGGTAAATACGTACGGCCTTTTCTTAGGCGGTCCGGTGTCAATGGATATCGGCAAGCAAGATGAATACGCCTTCATGATCATGTTGGGTGGTTTTTCCCTGGAGTATGAGAACGTTACCTATAGTAAGATCGACTATTCAGATGGGGGAATTGGTGATCTTGACCAACCGGTATCTGTTGGTTGTTTGAAATTCTTGGTGAATCTCCAGATTGGTGGGCGAATCTTCTGAAACATATCCGATCTCTTTGGCAGGTTACAAAATCTGGCATAACAAAGAACCTGTTTCTCCGGTAAGCCAGTCCGCCCCGCCTGTCACTTCGGGATAATGTCAGCCTAAGCCGCGTAGGTGTATCGCGTTCCCACTATTGGTCTGAATATTGCATAAAGATACCGTATCCACTGACAAAGGGGGAGAGTACTGATGACATCAGTTTCCCAAGCCGGCTTCAAGGCGACCCTGATCCACCCGGTTTTTTTGGGTATGCGGGGCTGTCCCGGCAGATGCGTCTATTGTGATCAGAACAAGCTGAGCGGCAGCGGCGAATTCGACCTGGAGCAAACAGTTGAGCGGGTGCGGCAGTTTGTGCGGCACCATCCGGACCGCCAGAAGCAGGTGGCCTTTTACGGGGGCACATTCACCGCTTTGGATCAGCGCTTCCGGGAGGACTTGCTACGCGCCGTGAGCACAGTATGTGACGCGCTTACGAGTTTCCGGATCTCCACCCATCCCCTGTATGTAAGCGAAGAGATCCTGCTTCACTGCCAGCAGTGGAACATCCGCACCATCGAACTGGGGGTGCAGGATTTCGATGACGCCGTTCTGGCCGCGTCCTGCCGCGGATACAGCGGCAGGGAGGCCCTGGAAGCAGCTTACCGGGTGAAAGAGCGGGGGTTTGAACTGGGAGTGCAGCTGATGCCGGGCCTGCCCGGATGGTCGCAAGCCAGCCTGGACAGCAACCGGAGGATTTTGGCGGAGCTGAAGCCAGATCTGCTGCGGCTCTATCCCCTCATCGTGATCCGGGGTACTGCTCTGGAGCAGCTTTTCAACACCGGCGCCTACCTTCCCCTCAGCCTCGAAGAGGCCGTAACGCAATGCGCGGATTATTTTCCCACGGCGTCGGCGGCCGGAACCCGCATCATCAAGCTGGGCGTACCCTCCAACGTCGATCCGGCCGAGATCGCCGGCGGACCCTGGCATCCGGCGTTTGGCGAGCTGGTGAAAGCGGAGCTGGTGGCCCGGAAAGTTCTGGCCATCGATCCGCAAGAGGATGCCGTTACAGTGAGCCAGGCAGAGATCCGCCTGCTCAAAGCGCACGGCGGGGCCGCCCTGCGTAAAGTTCAGGATTGGTTCGAACTGCACTCGTGACCGGGCTTGCGGACTTTGCCGGAGCCAGGCGGAAAAGATTGTGCTTGGCAAAGCCCAAATCAGGGTTAAAGTATCAATAGCCTACAGACCCTACATAGAATGCCCTCCGATACGTGGGAACACCGCCCGGTGCTTCCCACGTTTATTCTTTTCCCCGATTTGCCGGCGAATCCGGCCAAGCCGCGTTCGTTTAGCCCTCGGCAGGATTCACCCGCCCCCAGGAGCGAAAAAACTTGACAGCAGATCAAGCTGCCGGAATGAGTATTTGCAGAGCTACAATTTCCAAATCGACCGCGCGAGCGGCAAGGAACAAAAGCCAATGAAAAACTTCCTGTTTGCCCTGATGGGCGTCATGTTGCTGCTGGGAGCCTGCGACATCAATCTGAAGCCGCAGTTGCCAGATTGGGACGTGGATCTCACGCTGCCGCTGTTGAACGAGCGCTACCTGGTTTCCGAGCTGGTGGACAGCGTCCACGTGGTGATCGGCGAAGACGACGTGCTCACCATCACCGCCACCGGCGAAGCCTCCACGCCGGATTTCGGCGAGGTGAATTTCACCCCCGACATCGCCCTCGAAGACATGGAACTGATCTCCGGGAGCGACATCCTGACCTCGGTGGCGCTAGTTGACCCCACCGGTTCGGTCTTCCTTTCCTACGGCCATCTGGAACAGGGCCAGCTGGAGTTCAGCATCGATCTGATCGATCCCGTCAATTCCAGCGTGACGCTGATCCTGCCAGACATCACCTCTCCCGACGGCAATCCGCTCACCATCTCCAGCAACGCCAACCCCAACTGGCAATCCGTGAACCTGAAAGGCTACCGGGTGGGGGTGGAGGATTCGGGCCAGATCCTCGACCTGCTGCAGGTGCATCTCATCATTCAGTCCAACCAGCCGGAAGGCACCCCGCTGGGAACCGGCGGCATCCGCATCAACAGCCAGGTCGGCTTCGACTATTTTCGGGGTTATCTCTACAACTATGTGCGGGCCATCGAGGGCACTTACACCTCCATCGACATCAATTATCCCGAGGATTTCGAACAAGCGGTGATCCTGCAGGAAGCCAAAGTAAGCCTGCAGCTTACCAACGAGGTCGGTTTCGCCGCCACTTTCCACGGCATGATCCACGCCGTGAACTCCGAGACCGGCCAGGAACGCTGGGTGAACGTTCTGGACGATGCCGGCCAGCCCTTCGTGGTGAATCCCGCCGAGCCGGACGGACCGGTGATCACCGAACTCAGCTTCACCAACGGCATCAGCGAGGTGCTGCAGATCATGCCCAGCCGGGTGGAACTGGTGGACGGATATCTGCTCATCAACGGCGGCCACGGCGGCACCGCCGGCTTCGTGAGAGAAACGAATAGAATGCACTGCGTGTATCAGGTGGACCTGCCCTGCCACTTTGTTCTGAACGACTATGTGTTCACCATGCCCAGCCCCACCCAGATCTCCGTCTCGGCCGAAACCCAAAACCAGATCCTGAACCGGGTGCTGGCCGCCGCCCTCACCGTGGAAGCCACCAACCACATTCCCGTGGGCGCCACCGCCACCCTCTACATCGGCAATTCCGAACTGATCGATCCCGCCAACCCCGCCAGCTACAGCTTTTCCAAACAGGTCACCCTGCATTCTTCGGAATATGTGGGCCCGGACGTCAACGCGGACGGCGAGCAGATGATCCATCTGGCCCTGACCGCGGATGAACTGGCGGTTTTCGCCCAACCCACGGTTTATGTGCTGGCCTCGCTGAGTCTGGAGCCCAGCGTGGGTTCCGTGATCATTCACGCCTCTCCGGCCGACTTCATTCAGATCCGGGGTATGCTCACCGCCAAACTGCATGTTTCGGAGGATTTACTGTGAAAAAGCTGCTCCTGCCCCTCGCGCTGCTGGCTGGCTGCGCGCTGCTCTCCGCCACCACTTTCACCCCCAAATCTCTGCTGTTTTCCGATAGCTACATGCTCAACGCGCGCGGCTGCGACGCCAATTACTGGAATCCCGCCCGGCTCAACAAGGAAGACGGCGACATCTGGCTGCCGGGGCTGAATCTGGGCGTCGTTACCGGTAACAATTCCATCGACTTGAACCTCTACAACTTCATAACCCGGGAGGACTATCTCGACGACGCGGACAAGCAGCGCATCCTGGATGCCATCGATGAACGCGTGGCCGGCGGCGCGGGCGGCCAGGCGGTTCTGTTCGGTTTCACCATGGGCAACGTGGCCCTCACCAGTTCCGTGCACCTGGCCACCAAAACCGCTTTCGACGAGAAATACCTGGAACTGCTGCTCTACGGCAACGGCGACGGCAGCGAGGTCTTTGAGTTTACCGCTGAGAACAACTACGCGGAAGGGCTGAGCTATCTGGACCTAACCGTGGGGGTGGGAGACATCCGCGTCCCGCTTCCAGAGGCCATTCCGGATATCAAGTTTGGCTTCGCCGTGAGCGCCTTGGGCGGGATCGCCACCACCACTACCAAGCATTTCGAGGGCTATCTTTCCGCCAATCTGGACGGCCTCACCGTCAGCCAGGACATCACGCAGCTGGCCGGCGCCGGTGGCTATGGGGCCAAAGGCCTCATCGGCCTCTACAGCGAGCCGGTGACCAACCTGCACGTCGGCGCCACGCTGGACAACATCCTCGGTTTCATCAAATGGGGCCTGGTGCGCGAGGAATTCAACTATCATTTTGAAGCCGACAGCCTGTACGCGCTGGATCTGCTGGACGGAACCGAAGGCCTCTACACCTCATCCTTTGAGCAGACCAAGGCCGATCCCTTCACCACGCAAATCCCCATGGAAATGCGCCTGGCCGCGATGTACAAGGTAAAACAGCTGTCCATCTCCGCCGATTACATCCAGGGTTTTGGCGATTCCGCCGAGACCAGCCGCCAGGGCCGCTTCGCCCTCGGCGCGGAACTGCGCCCCATCCCCATCCTGTCCTTGTTTCTGGGCTACGGCTCGCCCAACGAGTCCTATCCCTGGCGCACCTCCATCGGCCTCGGGTTCAATTTCAAAGTGATCGAATTCGGCCTTGGGATCCAGTCCATCGAACAGTTTTACCCCGGCTACTCCTCCAAAGGGATCGCCCTGGCCACCTACTTCAACATAAGGACCTGAGCCTGAAATACGCTGTCATCATCCTGGTGGCGTTGCTGCTGGCGGGTTATTACTATTGGCGTACCCGGCCTGAACTGTCCCGCGGGCGGCGCTGGCTGCTCTTTCTGCTGAGGTCCGTGAGCCTTTCGGTGCTGTTGCTGCTGCTGATCAGCCCCATCCTGTATTACATCCGCTCCTTGAAAGAAAAACAGCAGATCCTGGTGTTGACGGACGTTTCCGCCAGCATGGAGCTCAGCGGTCCCGCCGCCAGCGTCAAAAAGGACTGGCTGCGCGCTCCGGGCAAGGAACTGGCGGATAAATTCGCCGCGGCCGGCTATGAACTGCTGAACTATGATTTTGCCACCGGACTGGAACCTGACAAGGACAACACCCTGCTGGCGCCGGCTTTGGCGGAGCTGGCCAAAGAGCACGATTTCAGCCGGGTAAAAGGCGTGCTGCTGCTCTCCGACGGCTGGCTGCGTGACGCTTCGCTGCAACAGGTGAAACAGCTGGGCAGTCCCTTTTACGCCCTCGCGGACACCGTGGCGCCCCAAAAAGCCGATCTGAGCGTGGTCCGCGCCCAAACCAACCGCCAGGCCTACCGCAACGAGCCCACCCTCATCCGGGCCGAAGTGAGCTCCGCCAACTACAACGGCCCCGCCACCGTGAAACTCTGGCAGGGAAATTCCCTGCTCGGCAGCCAAAGCGTGCAGCTAAAAAGCGGCGTGGCCGCGCAGGTGGATTTCACCCAACGCTTCTCCCAAACCGGCTTCTTTCCGTTCCGCGTGGAAGTTTCCGCCGCCGGTATCAGCGAACGCTCGCAAAACAACAACAGCTGGCCCGGCGCCATCGAAGTACTCAGCGAAAAACAGCGCGTGGTGGTGCTTTCCGACAGCCCCGCCTGGGATGACAAATTCACCCTGGACGCCATCGCCGCCAATCCCCGCTGGTCAGCTTCGCATTTCCGCGTTCAGGACGGCCGGGCCTTCACCGGCGAAGCTGCCGGCAACCCGCCCGCGGATAATCTCGCCGCGCTGGTGCTGATAAACAACGGCGGCCTCCAACTGAGCGGAAATGTGCTCAACTATGTGCTCTCCGCCCACAAACGCGGCGTGGGCCTCCTCTGGCAGGGCCTGCCGGTGCCGGAACTTGCTTCCGTGCTGCCCCTGCAGAGGTCCAACATCACCACTTCCTATCAGGGATTTCTCGCGCTCAGCGCGGCCGCGGCCAAATACCCCATGCTCAGTTTCGAGGCCGCGGAGCTCAAGGACGTTCCCCCGCTCGATTACTACTACGTTACAGCCTCGCGCGGCGCGGAAGTGCTGGCAACCATCGACAACGCCCAAAATTCCCCCGCCATCGCCGTAAGCACCGCCGGCAGCGCCAAAACCCTCGCCCTGGCCTTTCTCAATCTCTGGAAATGGCAGCTGCAAAGCGCCGGCGGCGGCTACCAACAGCTTCTGGCCAATTCCCTCACCTGGTTGGCCAACACCTCCGCCAGCGGCTATGAGGCCATCTACAACGGCAGCTACTTCCTCGGCGAAGAGATCAATCTGCGCCTGCGCGCCCAAGACGACATCCGCGCCCTGCGCCTGGACCTCAATCCCGAGCTAAAGGTCAGCGATTCCTCCGGCAAAGAGGTTTACCGCGACTACCTCACCCAAAGCGAGGGCGAATATTCCGCCCGCTTCAGCCTGGACGAGGCCGGCGGCTACAGCTTCCAGATCACGGACAAAGTGAGCGGGGAAAAGAGCGGCGGACGCTTCAACGTGGCAAATTCCTCCATCGAGGCCCGCGATTTCGATTTCAACCTGCCCCTGCTTTCCTGGCTGAGTTCCGACACCGGCGGAAAACTGCTCAGTCCCTCTTCTCTAAAGGATTTCCAGCCCCTGCCCGCTCAAAACCGCCTGCTGGAACAGCGCGCCGACATCCCGCTCTACCGCAAATGGTGGGTGCTGGGTGCCTTTATCCTCGCTTTCTGTCTGGAACTGTTTTTCCGGCGCAGATGGGGATTGCTCTGACGCGGCGCGAATCCACGAAGACCCTGTTACTCTGTTAATCTGTTGATCTGTTAATCTGTTGATCTGTTAATCTGTTGATCTGTAACCACCCATTCACCCCCGCCTGATCATCACGATGTAGCCCTCGAGGTCGGTGAAGCCGCAGGAGGAATAGAGATGCCGGGCGGCGGGGTTGTCCGCGTGAACTTCCAGTTTGGCCTGCCAGCCATGGTCGCGGGCGATGGCGAGGGCTTCCTCCAGCAGGCGGCGGCCGATGCCCCGGTTCTGAAACTCAGGCGCCACGGCCATATGGTGGATGTAGAGCCTGCGGAAATCGTGGCTGAGCCAGGCGGTTCCGGACAGAACGTCCTCCAGCCAAGCCAGCAGGATGATCCCGCCGTGATCGAGGTTGTGCTGCACGGCTTCGAAGCTGTCGGCCCGGGCGGGATTGCTGATCCCTGTTTCCTGCCAGATGCTGGTTACGCGCGCGAACAGCTCGGGATCGAGCTTTTGGCAGCGGCTCACCTGAAGGCTCACGGCTGGGTGGGTTCTCCCTCCACGGCCCGGAACAGCGCGGCGTTGCGGGTGAAACGGAAAACGGTGTCGAACAGCACCACGAAATAGCTGTCCGGATAGCGGTCGATCTTGAGCAGAAAGTTCTTGTTTTCCCAGGGATGGAAGCTGATCCGCACCTTGGTATTGTCATTCAGTAGCAGTTCCACCTCACATTCCGGGGCGGGAACGGAGGCTGCCGGAGGCAGGGTTTCGCCGCTGAGCATGGTGTTTGAACCCAGATGTGACAAGGCGTTCAGCAGCTTGCCCATCACCAGGTTGCCCGGCGGTATGTTGAAATCCTCCAGCTTGTCCCGGTAGTGCCAGATGTTGCCGTCGCGGGTGAGTTCGTAGCTGTTTTGCGGGTGTTTCACCTTGATGGTGAACAGCTGGTCCGGAAACAGGCTGAGGGCGTAGGGCGAGCGCCAGGATTCCAGCTTGGGGCCATAGAACGAGACCACTTTGCTTCTGACCTGATACACCTCGGTGGCTCCGGCGAAGCAGAAGTAGTCGAAGGGATTGCCAGGATCTCCGAACCAGACCTCACGCAGGAGTTTGTCTCGGGCGTCGAACGCCTTTATCCGCAATGCTTTATCCTTGGTAAGCCGGTACTGTTCCAAGGCCTCTTTGCCTGACGCGATGGGCTCGGTGGAGTAGCTTTCCAGGATCACGTCCTGCAGAAAAAGCCGGAAATGGCCCTCCTCCACGTCCCAGCTCACGGGCCGGGTGATCCGCCAGCGTCCGTCTTGCAGCGTGAACGCGATCGAGGTGTCCGGGCTGGCGATCTCGATGCCGGCCACGGCGGTGCTGTCGGCGCTGAAGATGGCTTTGCTGCTTTCCTGGTCCGAGCGGGTGAGCCGCAGCACGATCACCGCCGCCAGCAGCAGCAGGAAGACGATCAGCAGAACGAGTTTGCTCTTTTTCATGGCGGTCAGTTCCCCGCGGAGCGTTTGGCCGCCAGCGCGATGCCCACGAAGGCCAGCAGCAGCAAAGGCAGCAGGATGGCGGAAAGTTTGAAGCCCAGGGTGAGGTTCGACAGGGTCTTGGCCGGATCAGCCGGCCGCAGCTGGTGCTTATCCATGTAAACCTCCGCTCCCAGGCGGTTGTAGGCCGTCCTCCGGGAACGCAGTTTCACCATGTCCGGACGCCCCAGCAGGTAATCGACGGCGTTTTGGACCATGAAAGCCCCGGCGCCGAATTCCAAACTGAACTCGCTGTCGCCGAAGAGGATGATCCGGGCCTTGGTCGAGGAGGGATGGAACGTGCTGTCCGTGAGGGCCTTGGCAAAGTAACTGGTGAAAGTTCCGCTGTATTCCGCGGCCACAGTCAGTGGCGGCATGCTCAGCCAGCCGGGTTCCTGGCTGCGGTTCATCGCTTCCTCGATGTTGAAACTCGGCCCCATCAGCAGGTTCGACTTGCCGGAGGTCTGCAGCACCGGCCGCAGCTTCAGTTTGGAACCCGGCATGGTGCTCAATTCGGAGGCGATGTTCATCACGATGGGGTCGAAGCCGAGGGCGTAGGAAACCTCCGGATTGGGTTTCAGCCGCGGGAAGAAGGGATAGGGAACCTGGGTTCCGAGGCCGCCGCCCTGGCCCAGCTCACATTCCTCGTCCAGCACGATGTTCGGTTTGATCAGTATTCCGTAGTGTTCCAGCATCCGGAAGAGATTGCTGTCCAGTTCCGAAACGGCGGTGCCCTGATTGCCGAACGTGACCAAAGCCCTGTCCTGCAGCATCACCACCTGCCCGCCCTTCATCAGATACTGGTCCAGATGGTAGAGCTGAAGCGTGGAAAGCGAATCCACCACCCCCATGCAGAGCATCACCGGGGTTTGGGGCGGCATGCTGTCCAGCCGGGTGAATTCGAGGTTGTAATTTTCCGTAAGTTCCAAAAAGAAATTCGCCACGTTGTCCTGATAATAGTTATACTGATACATCAGGGCCAGGGAATCGGCAAAAAAGGCGATCTTGGGCAGGGTTTCGGGCTGAAGTTTGTTGATCTGTTTCAGGAGCTGGTATTCGAGCATGGTTTCCATGCCCGGGCGCAGATACATCGAGGAAGATTTGGCCCCGCCTTCAAAACTGACCCCGAACACGATCTCCTTGCTCACCATTTTATCTTCTTCATAGATGGTGGCGTTCATGGGCGTAATGTTGTATTGGCGCGCCTCGTCGATCAGTTCGTCCTTGTTTTTGGCGCGCACATATTCGTATTTGAGCTTGCCGTGGGAGTTGTTTTGAAACTCCTCCAGCATGTCTTTGAGGGTGCGGTTGAGGGTGCTCAGTTCCTGCGGGAGTTCATCCGAGGCGAAAACTTTCACCACCACCTTGTCCTTCAGCGTGCGCAGACTGGATTTGGTGGCTTTGCTGAGGGAATGGCTGCGGTCGCGGCTGGCGTCCCAACGCAGATAGAGAAAGCTGGTCAGGATCAGCACCAACACGGCGATGAGGATCTTGATGGCGTAGGTTCCGAAAATTTGGCTGCGGGTGTTCATTTAACGCTCCTGCATCAGATTGGCGCCCTGAAGGCGGAATTGGGCCAGCAGAATGAAGATGAAGGTCACGGCGGCGAACCAGATGATGTCGCGCGTGTCGATCACGCCTTTGATGAAGCTGTTCAGATGGTAGTCGAAGCCGAAGTATTCGATGGCGGAGAATAGTTTCAGGGGGATCAGTTCGCCCAGCCGGCCCAGCAGAAACAGTGCTCCGGAGATGGCCAGGGCCAGAACGAAGGCCAGCACTTGGTTGTCCGTGAGGCTGCTGGCAAAGATGCCGATGGCGATGAACGCAGCTCCGGCGCAGAGCAGCCCGAGATAGCCGGTGAAGATCGCGCCGCCGTCCACGCCCTGCCCGAAGATGGCGATCAGCACGGGGAACACCAGGCTGAAAGCCAGCACGGTGGCCAGCTGCAGCCAGGCGGCCAGGAATTTACCCCAGACGATGTGCCCCAGCTTCAGCGGCAGGGTGGAGATCAGTTCCAAAGTACCGCCGCTCCGTTCCCGCGCGATGCTGCCCATGGTGATGGCCGGGATGAAAAAGAGGAAGAAGGAATGCATCCGGGCCAGGGTGTCACGCAGGTCAGCCACGCCCAGTTTGAGGGCGGTGAGGGCGAACCAGATTCCGGCGGCGAGCAGGAAGACGCCGAAGATGATGTAGGTGCCGAGGGAGCGCAGGGCCAGCGAGTATTCCTTTTTGGCGATGGTGAGGGCGGGGTTCATTCTTGCTCCTTACTACCGTTTTCCGGGGGCAGCAGATCCTGGTCCGGACAGATCAGATCGCTGTCGATGGGATCGAGCCTGGCCACCAGTTTCTGCATTTCGTCGGGAGGAAGCAGGGCCTCCGCGTCGGTGCTGTTTTCCTCCTGCGAGGTCAGTTCATGGAAGATGTTTTCCAGGCTCTGTTTTTCCTGGTAGATGCTCATCAGTTGCCAGCCCTGGGCGGAAACGTGGGCCGAAAGGTCTTTGCGGATGTCCCGCTCGGCCGGCGCCAGAAAATGCAGCAGGCTCACCGCGCCGTTCTGCGTTTGCAGATCCAGCTTCACTTCGGGGTTTTGCCCCAGCCAGAAGGTGAAATCGGGTGACTGGGCCTCGATCTCCAGGATCACGCGCTGGAAACCGGAGATGTGGGAGCTGAGGTTTTCCATCTTGTCGTCCACGATCACGCGGCCTTTGTTGATGATGATCACGCGCGAACACAGGGCCTGAACTTCCTGCATGATGTGGCTGGAAAGCAGCACAGTCTTGGCCTGTCCCAGCGCGCGGATCAGTTCGCGGATCTCCATGATCTGGTTGGGATCCAGTCCGCCGGTGGGTTCGTCCAGGATCAGCACCTCCGGATCGTGGAGGATGGCTCCGGCCAGGCCGGTCCGCTGGCGGTAACCCTTGGAGAGCGTGGCGATGCGCTGGGTCCACACTTCGTCCAGAGCGCAGGCTTCGCGCACGAATTCCAGCCGCTGGGACAGCCCCGGTTCCTTCATCCGGCGCAGATCGCCGAGGTAGCGCAGAAACTCGCCCACCGTCATTTCCGGATAGAGCGGATTGTGTTCCGGCAGATAGCCGATGCGGGCGCTGGCGGCCAGCGGGTCGGCGAACACGCTCTTGCCGTCAAGCTCGATCTGGCCGGCTTCCGGCTGCAGATAGCCCACCATCATGCGCATCGTGGTGGTCTTGCCGGCGCCGTTGGGGCCCAGAAAGCCCACGATCTCGCCGCTGTCAACCGCGAAGCTGACCTTGTCCACGGCCCTGATCCGGCCGAAACTACGGGACAGATTTTTGATCTCTATCATCTGTTCAATTTACCTCATCATCATTTGCATGGGATTTTGCTGCCCGCCCGGCTCGGTGAGCGAGATCTCGTCGCCTTCCCTGAGGCCGGAGATCACCTCCACATTCTGGAGGTCATTGGCGCCCAGGGTCACCGGCGTTGGCAGCGGTTGCCGCGGCGCGGCGGGCTTTTTCTCTTTGGCGGCGCTTTTATTCTCTTTGGGCATCAGATACACCACATCCTGGTTCTTGTCGTCGGTGAAAACGGCGCGGATGGGGATCACCAAAACGTTTTGGCGCGATTCGCCGATGATCTTCACCGCCGCTGTCAGTCCGGGTTTCACGGTCTCACCGGTGGCGTTGATACTGATCTCCACGGGGAAGACCTTGGCGTTGTTTTCTTTGCTGGCGGCGGGGGCGATCTTCACGATGGAGCCCACGAAATCTTCGTAGGGCAGGGCGTCCAGCTTGATCCTGGCTTCCTGTCCCAGCCTGAATTTGCTGATGTCCACCTCGTTGATGTTGCTCTTCACCACCATGCGCGAAAGGTCCGCGATCTTCATCACCACCGTGCCCTCGCCGAAGCTGGTGAGGCTGGATTGCACCATCTCGCCCTCGTTCACCGTGCGCTCGATCACCGTTCCGGCTGAGGGCGCGACCACGTGGATCACCTTGCCGGGAACGTCCATGTCTTTGATCGCCTCATACTGGCTCTGCGCCTGGCGAAACTCGATCTCCGCCGAGGTAAGTTCATCCCGGGCGGCGTCGAACTCTTCCTGGGAGATGTAACCCTTGTCCAGCAGGGCCTGCTTGTCCCGCACGGCGTCGTGGCCGTTCCTCAGCCGCAATTCCGCGCGGCTGAGCTGGGCCTTGGTGCTGAACAGCGTGTTGGCCTGATTGTAGTCCGGCTCGATGTCGGCGATGATCGCTCCGCTCTTCACAAAGTCGTTCTCGTCGGCATAAAACTTCACCACCCTGCCCGAAACCTTGGATTTGATGGCCACCACGGTTTGGGGCTGCAGCTCGCCCGTGATCTCCACCTGGGATACGATCTCGCCCCGGGCCACCTTGTGGGTTTGAGCCGTGCCCAGTGCCGCGACCTTGTTCAAAGCCGCCTTGCCGCACTGCTTTAGCCCCAGAAACAGCAGCAGCAGAACAACCCCAACGAGGATGACGATCTTCCATTTTTTGCGCATTGATGTTTTTCCGTCAATAGATTTATGCATATTACGAACATTGGATTTCACGGCAGTCTTCGTGTCAATGAAAAAGGTTCCACTTCCCCCAAGCAGATAGCCAAGCCTGCCAGGCCAGCCAAACCGGAGAGGCCAGGAAAGCCTGCGAGGATAGCCAAGTATGTTCGGTTCTGCTTCGCGGATCCGCCTCGGGGTTAGGGTCTGCCTGGTCTTTTCGCGCTTTCCCGCGGGGTTTCCGGCGATCTTATCCACACAACCGACTGGAGTGGGCCTAACAGCTCTCCCATACGCCTCTTGCCCGCCTCCCCTTGAGTTCCCCCCTGTTCAACGGGTTGTTAAGGGGAGGTTAATGGGTTGTTAATGGGAGGGGTTTTTGGGGGAGAGGAGGGACAAATTGCCTCGCGGAGGCGCCAGAACGATAGCGAGGGTGCGGTGAGATAGCCTCGCGGAGGCGACAGAACGATAGCGAGGGCCCGGTAGGATAGCCTCGCGGAGGCACCAGAACCATAGCGAGGGTGCGGTGAGCGCAGCGAACAAGCCCCTCGTATGAAGGGCCAGATGAACTTCAGAGCTCCGTCAGGGGCGACAGAACAATAAATCACCGCCGGGACCCCAGAATCCAGTCATATCAACTACCTCGCCTCACTTTGTCATTCCGGGGTGGGGGCTTCAGCCCCCGGGGCCCAGGAATCCAGACGGAGGTTGAGGGCGGGGAGAACGATGTTCCTGGATTCCGGGGCCCCTACCCCGGAATGACAGGCTGGGGCGGCTGACGCTTGTAACCCGCCTTCAAATTATCGCAAATTATCTCAAATTCTCAGGGCCCTGTAACTTGCCAACCCCCATCAGTAAAGGGTTTGAGGGTCAGATTCTCAAAATAACAGCACCCCCACCCCCTGAGGGAGAGGGGCCGCGCATGCTTAATGCAGCATACATGCACAATAATGCTAATACATCTTTATATATACATATATACTAATATATTATTATATAATTTT
>CAZVXH010000004.1:0-54601 GCA_964631015.1 uncultured Candidatus Cloacimonadota bacterium
TTACTGCCGTGTTCCTCTCAAGTTTTTTCTACCCACCATAATTGAACTTGAGCCTGAAAATACCCTAAAACTAGGGCATATTTGTAAAAACCCTGATACCGAATCGTCCAAAAACGTCCAAAAAGCACCATGACACAGTCTAAAGCCAGTCCTATTCATCTCACAATCGTATAAACAGTTACGGGCACTTTGACAGGTGAAACCCGTTTGCAAGTTTGGCTGACACTTTATACCTGATTTTTGTAAACAACTCGTCAGTCCCGGCTTTTCCATTTTTTGGGTATGTGTCTGCTCAGGCTGGCGAAGTTCATTTATTGCTTGACTGTTTTGGCGCTTTCAAACACCATGAAAAAAAGGTTTACATACTGATGCACAGGGAGTTGCCTATAGTTTTAAGCGCCAGTCAGCTACAACTTAAGATCAAAAACAAGATATAAAGGAGTTCCAGATATGGAAAAACTGATGCTATTGGGCGATGAAGCCCTGGCGCAGGGCGCTCTGGATGCCGGGATCAGCGGATTTTACGGCTATCCGGGCACGCCCAGCACGGAAATCATTGAATACGTGCGCCGCAGCAAACAGGCTGAGTCCGGAAAAGTACACCGGACCTGGTCATCAAACGAGAAAACGGCCATGGAAGCGGCGATCGGGATGAGTTATGCCGGCAAGCGAACCATGGTGACGATGAAGCACGTGGGGCTGAACGTGGCGGCGGACCCCTTCATGAATTCCGCCTTCACCGGTGCCCACGGCGGCTTGGTTGTGGTATCCGCGGACGATCCCAGCATGCATTCCTCGCAGAATGAACAGGATTCCCGCCTCTACGGCAAGTTCGCCATGATCCCGGTTTTGGAGCCCTCGAACCAGCAGGAATGCTACGACATGGCCTTCCACGCCTTTGAGATCTCCGAAAAATACCATCTGCCGGTACTGCTGCGCCTCACCACCCGGCTTTCACACTCCCGCAGCGGGGTGAAGACGCGCGAACCCCTGCCCCAGAAAACGATGCAAAAACCGGAGGACCCTTTCCAGTTCATGCTGCTGCCGGCTTTCGCGCGCAGGAAATACAAACACCTGATCGAGCTCCAGCCAACTCTGGTGGACGAATCCGCCGCTTCTCCCTTCAACTCCATCAACCTAAAAGCGGAGGACCATTCGCTCGGCATCGTGGCCACCGGCCTGGCTTACAACTATCTTCGCGAGGTCTACGGCGGCAAGCCGATACCCCATCCAGTACTGAAGATCTGCCAGTATCCGCTGCCCACGGAAGCCCTGCACCGGCTGTATGAAAGCTGCGGCAAGCTGGTGGTGTTGGAAGAGGGCATGCCGGTGGTGGAAGAGATGATCAAAGGACTGGCCTGGAGCGGCACGAAGCCCATCCACGGCCGCCTGGACGGCACGCTTCCGCGCGACGGCGAACTGAATCCCAACAAAGTGGCGCAGGCCCTGAACCTGCCTGATACCATCGGCGCCGCGATCCCGGAGATCGTAAGTCCCAGACCACCCGCCCTCTGCGTCGGCTGTCCCCACGCGGACAGTTATCAGGCCCTGAACGAAGCTCTGAAAGAGTTTGGCCGCGGCCATGTGTTTTCCGACATAGGCTGCTACACCCTGGGCTTCATGCCGCCTTACAACGCCATCAATTCCTGCGTGGACATGGGCGCCAGCATCACCATGGCCAAGGGCGCCGCGGATGCCGGACTGCATCCAGCCGTGGCCGTGATCGGCGATTCCACCTTTTCCCACTCGGGCATGACCGGTCTGCTGGACTGCGTTTACGAAAACTCCAACGTGATGATCGTGATCCTGGACAACTCCACCACCGGCATGACCGGCGGACAGGACTACACCGGCTTTGGCAAACTCGAACAGATCTGCCTGGGCCTGGGCGTGGCCAAGGAACACATCCGTGTGTTCACACCCCTGAAACTAAACTGGGACGAAATGGTTAGCGTGTATAAGGAAGAGCTTGCTTACAATGGCGTGAGCGTGGTGATCCCGCGCCGCGAATGCATTCAGACCCTGATGAAAAAGAACAAACTGGAGAAGCCGCAATGAAAAAGGACATCATCCTCGCCGGAGTAGGTGGACAGGGCATCCTGACCATCGCCACCATCCTGGGCGCGGCCGCCCTCAATCGCGGCTGGCACCTCAAGCAAGCCGAAGTGCATGGCATGAGCCAGCGCGGCGGCGACGTGCAATCGCACCTCCGCCTCTCCGATGCTGAGATCTGGAGCGACCTCATCCCCCTGGGAAGAGCGGACATGATCCTCTCCGTGGAGCCGATGGAAGCCTTGCGCTATCTGCCCTATCTGGCTGCCGACGGTTGGCTGATCGCCAACATGACCCCCTTCAAAAACATCCCCAACTACCCGGATATCGAAAACATCTACGCCGAGATCCGCAGGATAAAAAATCACGTGCTGATCGACGCGGACAGCATCGCCAAAGAGGTTAAGGCGCCCCGGGCGATGAATATCGTGATGCTGGGCGCCGCCGCCACCCATCTGGGTTTCAGCGCCGAGGAGCTGAGCAAGGCCATCACGGACAGCTTCAGCCGCAAGGGCGAGCAGATCGTTGACGCGAATCTGCGGGCTCTGGCCGCGGGCATCGCCGCCGAGTGACAAATTACAGGGAGTGTCGGACACGGCGCTCCCTTTCACTGAAAAGGAGGTGTGGCATGAGGATCAGGATCAGACTGGGCTTTTGGACACTGCTGGCCATCCTGGCTTGGGTGCCGCTCTCCGCGCGGGCCGGGCAACGCTTCGCGACCGTCGAGGATTTCGAAAGCGGGAGCGTGAACCTGCTTTCCTGGCTGGATGAGGACATCAACCCCACGGGTTGGCAACTCACCAGCACCGGCACGCATCAGGGCAGCGCCTGGGCCCTCCAACTCAGCGGCAACACTTGGAAACAGCAGCTGATCACACCTGTGGTGGTGGATTCCGGCGCGGTTTGGCAGGTCGCGGCCAAAACCTCCTCCGGCGCCAAAGTTCAGGGCATCGGCTTTTCCGACGGTACGCACACGCTGTTCTACTCTTTCTCCGGCACCCTCACCCTGGATATCGAAACCTGGGTACCGGTCTATCAGGGCGCTTTCTCCAACGGGGTCTGGAACACATTTCGCCTACCCATCGCCGACGATTGGTTCGCCTTTTTCGACTACTTGCCCGTGATCTCATCGCTCGTCTATGTCAACGATCTGGACGGCGTGGCCAACCGCAGCCTGTGGCTGGATACGATCCTGGATGTATCAAACGATGTGGGAGCCGCGCCCAGCGTTGTGGTCTCGCATCAGATCACCTGGCAGCGTTCAAACTCTGCCGGTGGCAGGAATGTGGGCGTGCAGTTCACCTCCCAGGTGAGCGATCCCGACAGTGACAGCTTCCTCTACCACTGGGATTTCGGCGACAGCCTCACCAGTCCGGATGCCAATCCTTACCATCTGTATACCGTGCAGGACGGTCATCCTTACCGGGCGACGCTGTGCGTGACGGATTCCACTGGCAGATGGGGCCTCGGCTCCACCCTGGTGAGCGTGGATCCCGGTGACGACTCCCTGCCTCTGCGGATGAACTTTGTGGGCGACATCATGCTGGCCCGGCGCTACGAAGGCACGGGCGGGATCATCCCCACCCAGGGCGTGAACGCGATCTTCACCCCCACTCTCGATCTGCTGGGCAACGCGGCCGACCTCACGGTGGCCAATCTGGAGGTGGTGCTCACCAACCAGGGCAGCCCGCATCCCACCAAGAGCGTGGTTTACCGTGGCAGTCCGGACAACGTGAGCGGCCTGGTTTACGCCGGCATCGACAAGGTGAGCCTGGCCAACAACCACGTACTCGATTACGGCTGGGCCGGCCTCAACCAGATGATCGGAGTGCTGGAGCAGAACGGCATTGTCCACAGCGGCGCGGGCAGCGATTCCTACCAGGCCTACACTCCAGCTTTCATCAACCGCAACGGGCTCAACCTCGCCTTTCTGGCCAGCAGCGACCGCACCGGCCAATACAACAACGCGCAACCTTATCTGCAGGCCGGCTACAACAAACCCGGCTTTGCCTACATGACCCCCTACTACATCTCGCAGCAGCTGAACGCGGTGGATAACGTGGCTGACCTGAAGATCGTGGAAATGCACGGCGGGAGCGAGTATTCGCTGGCTCCCGGCTCCGGCTACGACAAGGAGGCCAATCCCTTCTTCGGCGACGACCAGGACGAAGACTACTCTCCCAAGACGGATGTTCCGCACCTTTGGGATATCGCCCTTCGGCACTGGGCAGTGGATTCCGGCGCGGACCTCGTGGTGGTGCACCATCCCCACATCATTCAGGGGATCGAGGTTTACCAGGGCAAGGTGATCGCGCATTCGCTGGGCAATTTCGTTTTCGACCTCGATTACCCGGAAACCATGCCCTCGCTGATCTTCTCCGCCGACGCCGATCACAACGGCTTTTCGAACTTTTTGATCCGCCCTGTCTACATCGACGGCTTCATCCCCAAACCCGCAACCGGGCAACTGGGGATCCATATCCTGGACTATCTTGCCATGCGCAGCCGGGAACTTGACACGCGCCTGATAGTGGATTACAATGACCTTTCCGCCAGTGTGATCGTGGACGACAGCCAGGCCCAGGCCAGCAACCACCCCTATGCCTACAACCTTCTGCTGGAGCCAGTGACAGGCCAGGGCAACGTTTCGGCGCCGCTGAAACTTCCCCGCTACGGCAGCATCAGCGCCGTGAACGCCATCGAGCCGGTGAGCAGCGCGGAATACAGGCTGGGCGCGGAAACCATCTGGTACGGCAATTTCGAGGACGAGGGCTCGACCTTATGGGATGTGGAAACATGGTCCACCACTGACGTATTCGACGGCGCCCGCAGCGCGCTGATCGCCCCACCCGCCGGGCAGACCAGGACGGCCACCATCAAGAACCGCTGCAAGTGGTACGACAACAGCAAGAAATACATTCTCCACGGTTGGATCAAGACCGCCAACGCCACCGATGCCAACATCATGATCCGCTATTTCAACAGCCGCACCTCTTATCAACTGGGGAGCGAGTACATCACTCTTGATATCGACGGAAACACCGGCTGGACCTGGTATTACAAGGAACTCACCCTCCCCGCGAACGCCTGGTACTACGATATCCGCCTCACCTGCACAGGCTCCGCTTCCGGCCAGACGCAGGCGCTGTTCGACAACGTAGGCCTGATCGAATGGACGCCCTGGACCGCTTGGGAAGCCAACAACACCGTTTTGAACCCCAACAACTACTACTGGCTGCAGGCACGCACCCCGGAAAACCCCAAATCCCTCACCGTGCGTCTCACCGAGCAGCGCTACAGCGCGCTCCCGGATAGGTCCGGGTCCGTTCCACCGCCCCAGATCACCCTGTCCTTGTTTCCCAATCCGTTCCGGGATAGCGCCCAGCTTGTCTTTGAAGTCGGCGGCAAAGGCCCGGTCGCGTTGGCCGTATACAACCTCCGCGGCCAGAAAGTGGCGATCCTGGCGGAGGGTGAACTTCCGGCCGGAAAGCACCAACTGGCCTGGGACGGAAGTGACCGGCAAGGACACAGAGCGGCTTCCGGACTCTATTTTATCCGGCTGGAACAGGATGGAAGATCCGTCGGCAGAAAGGCGGTCCTGCTGCATTGAAGGCAGCCGGGCATTGACAAATATCCGCTCGCGGATTTAGTGGCTTGCCATGGATGATCTGATCGTATTCAGCGTTTTTGAGATAACCCGGCATCTGAAGCAGGTGGTGGAAACCCAGATCGAGCCGCTTTACGTACGCGGCGAGATCAGCAACTTCACCCGCCACGGTTCCGGGCATATCTATTTCAATCTCAAGGACCCCAACGCCACTTTGCGCTGCACCTTTTTCCGCTATGCCAACCTCAACCTGAGTTTCGCTCCGGAAGAGGGGATGGAGGTGATCTGCTTCGGCAGGCTGACGGTGTATGAAAAGGGCGGGACATACAATCTGAATGTCCAGAGCATGGATCTGGCCGGCAAGGGCGACCTGGC
Source organism: uncultured Candidatus Cloacimonadota bacterium (assembly GCA_964631015.1). GTDB lineage: Bacteria > Cloacimonadota > Cloacimonadia > Cloacimonadales > Cloacimonadaceae > Syntrophosphaera. The sequence continues at coordinate 6,035 of CAZVXH010000004.1, forward strand.
CAGGCAGTTCGAACTTTTGAAAACCAAGCTGCAGGCGGAGGGACTCTTCGACTCTGATCACAAACAGCCCCTGCCAGCTTTCCCGCGCCGGATCGGCATCGTCACCTCCCCCACCGGAGCGGCTTTGCAGGACATCCTGAATATCCTCAGCCGACGCTGGCCAGCTGAGGTGAGCGTCTATCCCGCTCTGGTGCAGGGCGCTGAAGCGCCACCGGGCTTGATCGAAGGGATCGAATATTTCAACGCCGGCAACGAAGTCGAGCTGATCATTCTCACTCGCGGAGGAGGCTCGCAGGAAGACCTGTTTTGTTTTAACGACGAAGCCCTGGCCCGCGCCATCTTCGCTTCCCGCCTGCCGGTGATCTCCGCGGTGGGCCACGAGATCGATTTTACCATCGCGGATTTTGTGGCCGACCTTCGGGCCCCCACCCCTTCCGCCGCCGCCGAATTGGCCGTGCCCGACAAAAGAGACATACAGGGCCATCTGGCAGCTTTGGCTGGCAGGCTGGGCCTGCTCATGTCCAGATCCACCGAAAGCAACAAGCGTCGGCTGGGCGAACTGCAGATGAATTTGGAACGCCATCACCCCGAAAAGCTCTGGCAGAGCCTGCAGATCAGGGTGGACACCGCGGCCATGGACCTGATCCGGGGAAGTTCCCGCATCCAGTCTGCATTCCGGCGCGCGGAACTGCGCCAAAGCCAGGCCCTGCAAGAGATGCAAAGCCAGATCAGGCTGAATTTTCAATTCCTCCGCCAGCATTTGGGCGAACTGCGCCTGACCCTCGGCACCCAGAGCCAGGCCCGGCTGAAAGAGGTCAGGAACCGGCTGGAAAAAGCCGAACTGAACCTGCGCAACCTCTCGCCGCTGAGCGTGCTCGAGCGCGGCTACAGCCTGGTTACGCGGGGCAACAGGATCGTGAGTTCCGCCGTGGAGCTTCGTCCCGGCGACGAACTGACCCTGAGGTTGAAAGACGGCGTGGCGGACGTGGGGGTAAAAAAAGTAAAACTAGACGAGGATCCCATTGCGTAAGGCCGTTCTGATGCTGATCCTGGCGGGGCTGGCCCTGTGCCTGGCCGCGCAGGCTTCAGAAGTGCGGGCCATCTGGGTGTTGCCCTGGAGCATGAACACCCCGGAGGGCGTGGATGCCTTTATCGCCAGCGCCGCCGCCTCACAACAAACCGATGTCTATGTCGAGGTCCGCTATCGCGCCGACGCGCTCTATCAAACCAATCGCCGCCCGGACGACTATCCCAATCCGGAATACCGCAGCCACGTGCTGGAAAGCGGCAGCTTCGATCCCCTGGACCGGATCCTGCGGGAAGCCCACAAACACAACCTCCGTGTGCACGCTTGGATCGTTGTGCTCAACGCCACTCCGGCCGATCCCGAACTTATCGCGCGCAACTACATTTATCGCCAGCACCGCGACTGGATCACCTTCGACCGCAATCTGGTGCGCCCCTCTGCCGCGGAAAACGCCGGTCTGTTCATCGATCCAGGGATCCCGGCGGTGCAGGAACACATTTTAACCGTGATCGGCGACCTGCTCAGCGGCTATCCCGAACTGGACGGGCTGCATCTGGATTACATCCGCTATCCCAATTCCAGCCTGGGCTACCACCCCATTTCCATGAGCCGCTACAACGACGTCAAGGCAGCGCAAAACCTGGACTGGAACGGGTGGCGTATCCTGCAGGTGACCTCCCTGGTGGAAAAGATCCGCCTGATGACCGACAAAATCTCTCCCGGCCTGATCTTCAGCGCCGCCGTGATGCCGGACCCGGACAGCGCCGCGCGCTATTACGCCCAGGACTGGAAAGACTGGCTGCAGCGAGGTTTGGTGGATTACGTCTGCCCCATGAACTACGCTGCCGACATCTCCAAATTCCGCGACAACCTGGACGCGGCCGCCAAAGTGGGTTTGAATGAGCGCGTCGTGATGGGCATCCGCGCCTGGAACGACAACGGCAGTTCGCTGGTCCCAAGCGCCATGGCCAGGAATTACAACATCCTGGATGTGGCGGAAAGGATCGGTGAGATCCGCCGGCGAGGGTTTGCCGGCATCGCCCTCTTCAGCTATGACGGCCTGCTCAAGGACAGCGCTCTGCAGCATCTTTCCCAGGTGGCCTATTCCGCTGAGATGATCGCCGAACTGGCCGCGCTGGACCACATAAGTGAAACCGCAGCCAAGACGAGGTTCGCGGCGGATGTGAAGGTAAGAACAGAAGGGCGGCTCTACTTTCTGGAACTGCTGGTGCCTCTGGAAGGCAGATGGACGCTGGAAGTAAAGGATCCCTTCGACCAGGTGCATTACCGGCGCGAACGCTATTACCTGAAGGGACTGAACCAGGACCACTGGAACGGCATAATGGCTTCCGGCTCGCAAATCGAGCCGGGCCTGTACCTGGTAAGCCTCTACCGCGATCTGGACCGCTTTGAATACGTGATCCCGGTGTCCCTGCCGGAACTGGGGCCATGACCACCGACCGCAGCAAACAGGCCGGAATGCTCACCACAGTTGAGTTCGTCCGCTTTGGCCTCAAATCGCTGGTGGGCATCTTTCTCGCCCGGATCCTGGTCCCCGCGGACCTGGGCTCCTACCGTCAGCTGTTCCTGATCTACAGCACTTTTTCCACTCTGCTGCTGCTGGGTATTCCCCAAAGCGTGCTCTTTTTCCTGCCCAAACTGCGGCACATCGATTCCAAGCGCGAATTCATCAGCCGCGCGGTGAACCTGGTGAGCGCCCTGGCCTTCCTTTTCGGCCTGGCCATCTTTCTGCTGCGGGGTGTCATCGCGCGCGTATTCAACAATCCCCAGCTCGAACTGCTGCTTATCCTCTATGCCGTGTATCCGCTCTTCATGTTCATCACGCAGATCTACAGCCAGATCATGCTGGGCATCAAGCAGCCCGGCAAGACGGCCGTTTTCACCCTCTTCAGCGTGGCGGCGGATTTTGTGCTGATCCTGGGCGTGGCCCTGCTCACCAGAAACCTTTATTACATCGTGCTCGCCGTGATGGTCTCGGCCCTGCTGCAGTGGGGCTTCGCGCAGTTCCAGCTGCGGCACTGGCTCACCAAGGCCAGCTTCGACCCCGGTTTTTATCAAGAGGTTTTCCGTTATTCCCTGCCGCTGGGACTGGCCTCCATTGTGGGCATGCTCTCCGTGCAGCTCGACAAACTGGTGATCTCCGGCTTTTTCACGCCCGCCCAATACGCCGTGTTCTCGATCGGCGCGATGGAACTGCCTTTCATCGCCATCCTGAACAACTCCGTGAACGCGATCCTGCTGCCGCATATCAGCTCGGAACCGGCCAAAATGACCGAGGTCTATCGGGCCGCGGTGCGTAAAAACGCCCTGATCATCTTCCCCTTCGCCGCGCTGGGACTGATCTTCGCCCAGCCGCTGATCACTTTGCTCTACACGGATACCTACCTGGCCTCGGTGCCCTTCTTCCAGGTCTATCTACTCAATCTGCCGCTGCGCGTGGCCACCTACGGCATCATCTTCATGGCGCTCAAACAAACGCGCTTCATTATGCTCAATTCGCTGATCACGCTGAGCCTGAATCTGGTGCTGAACCTCATTTTGGTGCGCCTGATCGGGATGATGGGGGCGGTGATCGCCACCGTGATCGTGTCCTGGCTCTCCGTGGGCATCTATCTTTACTGGATGCGCCATAAACTGAAGCTCGATCTGGCGGAGCTTTTCCCGCTGAAAGCCCTGCTTAAAACCGCTCTCGTGGCCGCCCTCTCCGCGCTGCCGGCTTACGCTGTGCTCTGGATCTTCGGCCGTGGCTGGACCTTTCAGGTCATCGCCCTGCTTTGCTACCTGGCGGCTTTCCTCGGCTTGGGAAAACTGAGCAACGCCATCCTGCCCTATGACCTCGATTATGGCAAAAAGCTCTGGACCCAGCTGATAACGCGGATGACGATGGGCAAATAGTGGATATTCTCTCGCCAGAAACCTGGGCCGCCTACGATCCCCATGGACTGATCGCCCTGCGGCTGGAACAGGTGCGCAAGATCATCCCAGCCGATGTGAGCAGCATTCTGGACGCCGGTTGCGGCAACGGCGTGATCACCAACGCCCTTCATCCCAGCTATCAGGTTACCGGTCTCGACCTTTCACCCGCCGCGCTGGAATATGTGCGGGCGCCCAAAGTAAACGCCTCGGTGACCGCCATTCCCTTTCCGGATCGCTCTTTCGACTTGGTGATGTGCAATGAGGTGCTTGAGCATCTCAACGCAGCGGATCTGGCCCAAGCGGTTTCCGAGCTGCAAAGATGTACGGGAAAATATCTGCTGCTCTCGGTGCCAAATCAGGAACAGCTGAGCGCGGAATTGGTCCGTTGCGCGAGCTGCGGCCACGTTTTCCCCGCCTACGGTCATCTGCAAAGTTTCAGCCTGGCCAGATTGGACACCATCACCGGCTGGCAGCGGCTCTGGAGTACCGAGCTGGGCCCCGCCCACCGGAACTTCTCCCCCACTCTGTTAAAATTCCGCCAACAGCGCTTGCGGCAGTGGTTCAAGCCCGATGTGCCGCTTGACTGCCCGGCTTGCCATGGCCGGGATTTCCTGCTGCGCAGAAATCTGATCACCAAGGCCGTGAACGCGCTGGGACGGCTGGGACGGGCTGCCCGGCCCTACTGGCTGATGGCGATGTACGCGGCACCGGACGGACCGGACCCAGGCCCCGCGAGGACTTGACCACCATGCCAGAAGTTGCCAGGCACATCCTGTTCATCGCCTACTATTTTCCGCCTCTGGGCGGCATCGCCTCCCTCCGCAGCCTCAAACACGTTAAATACCTCACCCAGCTTGGCTACCAGGTGCAGGTGCTCACTGTGCGGACTGCCCTCATCCGGCATCCCATGGATCCCACCCTGCTGGCGGAACTTCCTGCTGGCGTGAAGGTTTGGCGGGCTTTTTGCCCCGACGCCACCTGGCTGTTCAAACTCATGTGGGGGCTGAAACTCAATTTCCTGGTCCGCTTCCTCCAGCAAAGGGTGCTGATCCCCGATCACGAGGTGCTATGGCGACCTTTCGCCAAAAGGATGCTGCGCCGGATGGTCCACCGTGATCCGGAGATCAGCCTGGCCGTGATCTCCTCCGGCCCGCCGTCCTCACTGTCGCTGGGCTTGCTGCTCAAACACCGCTTCGGCGTCCCCTTCATCTGCGATTTCCGCGATGAATGGACCAACAACCCGGAACGGATCAACATCGCTTTCCCCGCGGCCACCCAGAGCCGTGAACTGCTGATGGAGTCGCGCGTTGTCTCCGCCGCCGCGGGAATTTCCTATTTGAGCCAGTTGATGCGGGACAACTTTTGCCGTAACCACCCGTTTCTGGAAGCCAAACCCTTCGCCATCATCCCCAACGGCTTTGACGAAAGTGACTTCGTGGGGCTCACAGCCTCGTCCGATGCGAATGTCTTCCGCCTCGTGTACTGCGGCAGCTTCTATGACCGGCGTCAGCCGGATCCTCTCTGGCAAACGATCTTGGCACTGGTAAAAGCGGGAAAGATCGATCCCGACAAGTTCCGGGTGGATATTTACGGCCGCAACACCCGTGCCTTCGTATTGGGCCAATATGCCTCCGATCCAGTTCTGGGCAGGATCGTGAAGCTTCATCCCTTCCTGAACTACCGTAACAGCCTACAACAACAGCTGGGGGCGAGCGCCTTGCTGCTCTACATTCCTTCCGGGGCGAACACCGAATCGGTGCTAACCGGCAAGATCTTCGACTATCTGCGCTGCGGCAAGCCCATCCTGGCGATCGTTCCCCCCGCCGGGCTGGCCGCGGAACTCGTTACCAAAGCCGGTACAGGGCTGGTGGCCGATCATCTGGACCAGGCCGGGATCGCTAAAAATCTGCTGAAACTTTATGAACTATGGCAGAGCGACAAACTTTCCGAGATCAAGGCTGACAGTGCCTACATTCAGCATTTTTCGCGGCAGGAATTGGCAAAACGTCTGGCCGGGCTGATCGAAGAGGTCTTTACGGGACAATCCCACAGCACGGCTACCTTTCAGGAACCGCGGCCATGAAAGTTCTGTTCATCCCGTCCTGGTTGCCCTACCGGGATGACCCCCTGGCCGGCAAGTTCTTTCTGGATCAGGCCAAAGTCCTCGCTGCGGCTGGAGTGGCCGACATTCTGCTGCTTGATTGGGGCCAAAACGAGTATCAACTTGCCCTCAGGCATCCTTTCGCCAGCCTGAAAAAACTAATGCGATTTGTGGGGCCACGCCGCGGCCAGCGCCATCTCGCGCCGGGCCTGAATGTGCTTCGCCTTCCCCATCTCACCTGGACCAGCCTGCTGGCCAAAGGCAACATCGGCTCCCTGATCCCCAGGATCAAGCTGCTGGATAAACCCGACCTCATCCACGCCCAGGTCACCTTTCCCGCGGGATATGTAGCCATGCGGCTGGCGGATAGACTGGGAGTTCCCTATATCATCACAGAGCACAGCGGGCCCTTTCCCTTGCCCGAGTTTGAAAAGCAGGTGATTGTCTCGCCCTTGATAACTGAGCCGCTGAAATCTGCGAACATGATCGTGGCCGTAAGCAGCCACCTGAAGCAGGAGATCAGGGCCAAAACCGGATTGGAAGCGCTGGTTATACCCAATCCCGTCAACACAGACTTCTACTTTCCAGGAACAAACACCCGTCCCGATGGTCCCTTCCGCCTTTTCGTGCTGTCCGCTATCAGCACGAACAAAGGAGCTTCAGACCTCCTGCAGGCGCTGAAGCTGTTGAAGACTCGCGTACAGGATTGGCATTTGTTCTGGGGCGGAGACGGACCCCTGCGGGCCTGGGCCCAAAAAATGGCGGAAGAAGATGGATTGAAAGACCACATCACCTGGCTGGGCAGACTGGACCCGGCCCAAGCCCGGGAACAGTATCAGCTCTGCGACTGCTTTGTGATGCCCAGCCGGGTGGAAAGCTTCAGCCTGGTTTTGATTGAAGCGCTGGCCTGCGGAAAACCTGTGGTCGCCACCAATTGCGGAGGTCCCCGGGACATCGTGAACGACCTCTGCGGCAGGCTGGTTCCCAAACAGAACCCGGCCGCCCTGGCTGAGGCTCTGGTGAAAATGAGTTCAAGCTATTCCAGATATTCAGCCCAGGCTATCCGCGACCATTGCGTCAGAAATTTCGGCCATGCCGGCGTCACCGCCCGGATCGGCGACCTGTATTGCTCTGTATCAGGCCCTAAAGTTACTTCCTAAGCCGTTCCCGGTTATTACCAAATCTTCCCGGCAGTCTCGCCCCAAGTCCCTTCCCATTCACCCCACATTCGCCTCCCGCTAAGTTCCCGCACTTTCAACGGGAAGTGTGCGGGAGGCGACCAAGAGGCGGACAGGATGGGGCTTAGGGCGGGGCAAAAGGGGAACTCCATACCGGAGATCAGGATACGGGAAAAATCATTGACGGATATGGCGGATCTGAGAGCGTGCAAAAAAGTTTTCAATATGGGAGAACGAGAAGTGAACAGATTCGCCAAAATTGCCGCCGTAGCCATCATTGTGGCTTTTCTGGCCCTGTCCTGCGGACTACAGGCGGCCTACATAAACAAGATCGCGGTCAAGGTTGACCAACCAGACGGAACCGCGCTGGAGCTCTTTGCCAGCGGAGACGAGTTTCACAACTGGCTACACGACGCGGAAGGCTTCACCGTCATCCGCGATCCCCAAACCGGCTGGCTTTGTTACGCTGTTAAGAACGGCGACGACGTGGCCGCCGGAACGCTGATCGCTGGCCGGGACGATCCCCGCGCCAACGGACTCGAGCCGGGGATCAACATCAGCGCCAGCCTCTACCAACAGCGGCGCCAGGAACGTTTTCCCATGCCGGCCGAGCGGGACGCCCCCACCACCGGTACCATCAACAATATCGTGATCTACATCCGCTTCTCCGATGAGGCGGAATTCGGCCAGTTGAACAGCATTTATGACGGCTGGTTCAACTCCTCCACGAATTCCCAGAAAAACTACTTTCTGGAGTCCAGCTACAGCCAGCTTACGGTGAACACCAACTTCTACCCCTCCCCGTCAAGCGGTTATGTGGTTTCCTGGCAGGACAGCCATCCGCGGGCTTACTTCCAGCCTTACGACGCCACCACCAATCCCACCGGCTACAATGGAGACACGGAACGCACGAGCAGGGAATTCACTCTTTTACAAAATGCCACCAATGGAGTCGCCTCACAAATTCCCAGCAGCCTGACCATCGATTCGGACAATGACGGGCGCGTGGATAACGTTGTCTATATCGTCAAGGGAGCCGCCGGCGCCTGGTCCAGCCTGCTCTGGCCGCACCGCTGGTCTCTCTATGACCGCAATGTGTACATCAACGGCAAGCGGGTCTACGATTTCAACTTCCAACTGCAGACTTTTTTGGCCGACCGCGGCGTGGGCGTGATCTGCCACGAATTCTTCCACACCCTGGGCGCGCCGGACCTTTATCATTACACCGGTAACGGCATTGCCCCGGCCGGAAGCTGGGACCTGATGGAATCGGACCAGAATCCGCCCCAGCACATGACCGCCTTCATGAAATACAAGTACGGCGACTGGATAGCCTCCATCCCCACCATCAGCACTGAGGGGATCTATACGCTGAATCCGCTGACCTCGTCCACGGGACAGGCATACAGGATCAATTCGAACAACCCGAGCCAGTACTACGTGGTGGAGTTCCGCAAGGACACGGGTACTTTTGAAAGCTCGATCCCCGGCTCGGGTCTGCTGGTTTACCGCATCGATACCAGTTGCGGCGACGGCAACGCGGACGGCCCTCCGGACGAGCTTTATATTTACAGACCGAACGGCACGACCACAAGCAACGGAACCATCTCCTCAGCCCATTTCAGCACGGAAACAGGCCGCACGGCGATCAACTCAACAACTAATCCGACGCCCTTTTTACAAAACGGGTCGGCCGGAAACCTGTATCTCTGCGAGATCGGCTCCAGCGCCGGCGGCACCATGACTTTCCGGCTGGGGCCCCCGAAGTTCGACTTCACCATAAACCCGCATCTCCAGACCTTTGACGCCACCACTTTCCCTCCGCTTGGCTGGACCAGCGCCGCGGAAACCGGAACCTACGCTTTCACACGGGTGACCACCGGAGGCAATCCCACCTGCAGTCCCCAATCAGGGGGCGGAATGCTGCGTTACAACAGCGATTTGGCTCCCGCGGGGAACACCGCCCTGTTCATAACTCCCAAGATCGTGGTCAGCGATGCCGTCAACCACGCCTACGCGGTGAATTTCTGGATGTACCGGGATGGAAACTATGGTACCACGCCGGACAAGATCGAAGTGTATCTGAATGCCTCTGCTGATCTGAGCGGAACGCCCACTCTGCTGGGAACCATATTCAGGGCCAGACAACTAGCGCCAATCGAATCTATTCCCGGCTGGAAAAACTACTCCTTCCCGCTGCCCTTTGCCGCGGCGGGAAACTATCACGTGATCTTCCGCGCGGTCAGCGCCTCTGGCTACAACATGTTTCTGGACAGCGTCAAGGTGGCGCAGGTGCCGTTCGCGGCCATCACCCCCGGACCGGCTGATCTGGCCGTGAGAGTGCTTTCCACCAGTGCTTTGACCTGGTCCAGCGGAGGCGGCGGCCCCACCGGATACAAGCTTTTCCTGGGTACAAACACACCGCCTACGAACCTAACGGATTTGGGCAATGTACTCAGCTACATCCCCACCCTGCTGCCCAACACCACCTATTACTGGAAAATAGTACCTTACGGCGCAGGTGGCGACGCCACAAACTGCCCCACCTGGAGTTTTACCACCCGAGCCAACAACGACCTGCAAGCATTGCTGCTGCAGGGATCAGGCTACACTCTGCTGGGCGGTGAACTGAGCTACCGGGTGAGTATCCTGAACGACGGAGCGCTCACCCAAAACACCTATAATGTCAGGCTGCTGTCGGCTGACAGCCGTGAACTGCTGGCCAGCCAGACGATCAGCGAACCCCTGGCCATGGACGGCACAGCCCGGCACAACTTGACCTGGACACCCCCAAACACAGGCCAGTTGCAGGTTTACGCTGAAGTAGCCCTGGCCGGGGACGAGGTTGTGGCCAACGACGCCACCACCCTTGAAAGCGCTCATATCTATCCGGAACTGACTTACAATCCCGTGATGGGAGACCCGGACACCGCCCAGACCGCGAACACCCTGCCGCTGAACTTCTTCTGGAAAAACAGTTTAACCGAAACGATCTATCTGGCTGACGAGCTGCAGATGCAGGCGGGAACGATCTCCGGGATCGTCTATGTGAATAGTTTCACCCAGGATTTAGCCGACAAACCGGTGAAGATCTGGCTGAAAAACACCGCCGTGGCCGATCTCAGCGCCGGTTGGCTCGATTTTGCGGGCTACACTTTGGTCTTCGACGGAGCGGTGGATCTTCCCTCCGGCGTCAACGAGATCTTCATCCCCTTCGCCCAGAACTTCGTCTACACCGGAGGCAATCTGGCCATCCGCTGCAACCGGCCCATGTACAGCGTGTATTTTCTGAGTACGAACCATTTCCACTACAACGCTTCCACCCTCCATCCCGGCCGCAGCCGCTATCTCTACAGCGACACCGTCACCTATGATCCCACCGCGCCTTCCACGGCCGGGACCCTAAGCAACAACATCCCCCTCACGGCTTTTCTGGTGCAAAACCCCGTTCTGCCGGTGCTGGCCGCGCCGGAAGTGCTGATCAGCCTGCAAGGCGATGAGCTGGCCCTGGATTGGGAGCAGCGTCTGGGCGAATATGGCTACAAGATCTACGCCACCGGTGATCCAGGCACATGGCCGGTAACGCCTGACGCGACGGTTTACACGCCCGGATATCAGATCAGTTTGGGAACGGAAGCCCGCCGCTTCTTCAAGGTGCAGGCTTTTTCCTATCCTTACGACATGAAGTCCACCGCCGCCAAGCTGTTCGCCACAAAACCAAACCTTACTCCCGCGGTAAGTTCAATCCCCTCCGGCGATAGCGGCAACAAGGATTAAAACCGGTTAATGTCCGCGGGACAGAAACTTGTTGACAAGCAGCCAATTGCCAAATTTCTTGGCTTATCAATAGAATTACTGTAAACAAGGGGAAGACATGAGATTAGCGATAGAGCAGAAAGAGCTTGTCCACCACATCCAGCATCTGGTGGGGATAGTTTCCAGCAAGACCACTTCGCCGATTTTGACCAATTATCTGATCGAAGCGAACGCCGACAAAGGCGAGGTGAAAATCACGGCCTCCGACCTCGAGATAACCGTGGATGTGCGTTTTAACGCCGCCGTGAGCGAAGGCGGCACCATCGCCGTTTCCGCCAAGCACTTCAACGAGATCATCCAGCAGATGCCCTCCGCGGTGATCGACCTCTGGAAAACCGAGGACCTGCTGATGATCCAGTGCAACAAGATCGATTTCAACATCCTCTGCGCCGACCACACCCTGTTCCCGATCCTGCCGGTTCCCAAGCTGGAAAACGCCACCCTGGTGAACGCGGAAACCTTCAACCGCATGATCGGCAAGACCTCCTTCGCCGTTTCCACCGATGTGAACCGCGCGGTACTCACCGGCGTCTGCTGGAAGATAATGGAAAAGACGAACCTGATGGCCGCCACCGACGGCCGCAAGGTCGCCGAGATCGTGGTGCCGAACACCGCCCCGGTGAAGCAGGAAAAAGCCGAGACCGAGGACAGCATTTTCCCTGAAACACAGTCTGAACAGCTGTTGGAAAAAGTGATCCCCGTGAAGACCCTGAGTTTTCTGCAAAAGGTTTTCGACTCTTCCATCAAGGAAATGAAAGTGCTGATGGAACGTAACAAGATAGTCTTTTCCTATGGGGCTTTCACCATCATTTCGAACATCATCGAGCATAAATATCCCGAGTATCAGAAAGCCTTCATGACCGATCTGCCCAACGAGATCCTGGTGGACAAGAAAAAACTGCAGGAATCCATCCGCCGCGTGGCGCTGGTGGCGCCGGAAGACAACAACCGCATCCGCTTCGAGATCGATTCAGAACGCTTTGAGATCAACACCAGCGACCGCGACACCGGCGACGCCAAGGAGTTTGTGGAAACCTACAAATACACCGGTTCGGGTACCTCCATCTCCTTTAATTTCCGCTACATGATCGCCATCCTTGAAGCCGTGGACACAGACATGGTCCGCATCAAACTGGGCGGCGCCAAGGAACCGATGATGGTCTACAATGAACCGCTGCCGGAAAACCAGAAGATCACTTTCCTCTTGATGCCGCTGCGGTCGTAGCGATTGATCCTGAAACAGCTCAGCCTGGCCAATTTTCGCAACTACGAGCAGGCCACTTTCAGTCTGCGTCCGGAGGGAAATCTGGTTATCGCGCCCAATGGCCGGGGTAAAACCAATCTGCTGGAATCCATCGCCTATTGCGGCCTCGGCAAATCCGTGCGCTTTCACCGGGACGAGGAACTGAAGCGGGAAAACACCGATTTCTTCAGCGTCCGCGGCGATTTTGAGGATGACACCGGCCTGGACCTGAAAGTGCAGATCAGCTGGCAGCAGGGCAGGAAACTACTTAAGATCAACGACAATCCCGTGAAACAACTGAGCCGGATCTTCGAGAACGTTAAAGTGATCTACGCCGCCCCGGAGGACATGAGCCTGGTGGGCGGATATCCCCGCTTCCGGCGCCAGTACTTCGATCTGGCCATTTCGCAGATCTACCCGCCCTACATCACCACGCTGCGCGAATACCTGCACGTGGTGGACCAGCGCAACAGCCTCTTCAAACGCCCCTATGCCCAGGAGGAAAAGCGGGCCTGGGACACGAAGTTCTGCTCCCTGCTGCTGGAGGTGCTGGATTACCGCCGCCGCTATCTGGAGCTCGTGAACCTGGCCTTCGCGGAGCGGTATCCCGCCGTTTCCGCACAGGTGAAGGACATCCGCATCGTCTATCTGCCCCATCACCACGAGGACTATCCCGCCACCGCCGATCAGCTGCTCGCCACCCTGGCAGCGCTGGAATCAAGGGAAAAACGCTATCAGCGCAGCCTGGCCGGGGCTCACCTCGACGACTATGAGTTTCGCCTGGATGGCCATAACCTCAAGACCTACGGCTCCCAAGGCCAGAAACGGATCACGGTGATCATCCTCAAACTGATCCAGGCCGCCCTGATCCAGAACCTGACAGGCATCCGGCCCATTCTGCTCTTCGACGATGTTTTCGCCGAACTGGACAAGGACCATGCCCACCGTGTGGCGGAGTATGTGGATTATCGCTATCAGATCTTCATCGCCAGCCCCAGAGAGGACCTCTGCGTGGAATGGCCCGGATTGAAACGCCTGGAACTAATGGAGGTTTCCGCGTGAAATTGAGTAAAAGCTCCCTCGGCTGGATGTGCTACGACTTTGCCAATTCCGCCTTCACCACAGTGATGGTGACAGTGGTGTTCAGCGTCTTTTTTGTGAACAACATCGCCTCTGGACGTCCCGAAGGCGGCGAATGGTATTGGTCGCTGGCCGTGTCGTTATCCATGACCCTGGCCGCGATCGCCGCCCCCATCCTGGGCGCGATGGCGGATTATTCCCGCTCCAAAAAGAAATTCCTCCTCGGCTTCACCTACCTCACAGTTACCTCCACCGCCCTGCTTTTCTTCGCCGGCAAAGGCGACTATCTGCTCGGCATGATCCTCTTCATCATCGCCAATTTCTCCTTCAACAGCGCGCTGGTCTTTTACGACGCCTTTTTACCGGAGGTCAGCACCCCCGAAACCATCGGCAAAGTTTCCGGCTTCGGCTGGGGCCTGGGTTATCTGGGGGGGCTGGTATCCCTGCTGGTGGCGCTGGTTTTGGTCAATAACGAGGCCTATCGCTGGATCTGGCCAATGATCGCCGCGCACATCTTCCTCTTCTCGCTGATCACCTTTATCCTGCTCAAGGAAAAGAAAGTGGCCACGCCCAAAACCAATTACCTCAAAGTGGCAACCGACCGGATCCTCTTTTCCTTCAAGCACATCCGCAAAATGCCGGACCTGCTGAGCTATCTGCTGAGCTATTTCCTTTATAATGTTGGCATTTACACGGTGATCGCTTTCGCCGCCATCTACGGCGGGGATCAGTTCAAAATGAGCCAGCAGAGCCTGATCGTCTTCTTTATAATCGCGCAGGTAACCTCCGTGATCGGCGCCGTGGCCTTTGGCTGGCTTTCGGACAAATTCAACGTCCGCCTTTCCCTCAGCGTCTCCATCCTGGTCTGGATCGGGGTGGTGGCCTGGGCCTTTTTTTGCCGTTCGGCCATGGAGTATTACGCCCTGGGCCTGGTGGCCGGTCTCGCCATCGGCAGCAGCCAGGCCAACAGCCGCACCATGCTGTCCATCCTCACTCCGCTGGACCGGCAGGCGGAATTTTTTGGCTTTTACACTCTGGTGGGCAGGATCTCCGCGATCATCGGACCCTTCGTTTACGGCAATCTGTCCCGCGTAACCGGAAACCAGCGCTACGCCATAGTTTCGCTGGGAGCTTTCTTCATTCTGGGCTGGTTCGTCCTGCAGCGCGTGAATTTGGAACGGGGCAAAACCCTCAGTAAAACATACAGCTTCAATTAACAGATATAAAGTGGTACATTATGTTGGATAACTTAAGTAACCTGAAGAGAACACATTATTGCGGTGAACTTACCGCCCGTAACGTGGGCGAAACGGTCACCGTGATGGGTTGGGTAAACAAACGCCGCGACCTTGGCGGCCTCATCTTCCTCGATCTGCGCGACGTCAAAGGTCTGGTGCAGGTGGTCATCCGTCCCGAAGCGGAGGAGGTTTTCCGCCAAGCCGAGAAACTCCGCAATGAATATGTGGTGGCCGTTTCCGGCACCGTTTCCGCCCGCGACGCGCAAAACGTGAACTCCAACCTGCCCACCGGCGGCATCGAGATCATCGCCGGCGACGTTCTCATCCTGAACGACTGCCAGCCTCTGCCCATCCAGCTCAACGAAGCGGCGATGGCCGAGGAGGATCTGCGCCTCACCTACCGTTATCTTGATCTGCGCCGTCCCGCGCTGCAAAAGGTGCTCATCACCCGCCACCGGATCGTGAAGAGTATCCGTGATTTCCTCTGTGACGAGGGTTTTTACGAGATCGAGACCCCCGTCCTGATGAAAAGCACGCCCGAAGGCGCGCGCGACTACCTTGTCCCCAGCCGCGTCCAGCCGGGCAAATTCTACGCGCTGCCGCAATCGCCCCAAATGTTCAAGCAACTGCTGATGATAGGCGGCTTTGACCGCTATTTCCAGATCGCCCGCTGCTTCCGCGATGAAGACCTCCGCGCCGACCGCCAGCCGGAATTCACGCAGCTGGACATCGAACTCAGTTTCGCCACGCAGGAACAGATCTTTGACCTTTTGGAGCGCCTGCTGGCCAAACTGTTCAAAGAGGTGCTGGATATCGAACTCCCGCTGCCCTTCACGCGCCTGGCCTATCAGGAGGCGATGGACCGCTTTGGTTGCGACAAACCCGACCTGCGCTTCGGCCTGGAACTGAAAGACCTCAGCGCAAGCCTGCGGGGATCAGAGTTTCAGGTCTTCAAATCCGCCCTCGAAGCCGGCGGCGTGATCAAGGCCCTGGCCATCCCCGGCGGCGCCGAATACAGCCGCAAACAGCAGGACGAGCTGGTGGAACTGGCCCGCCACAACGGCGGCAAGGGCGTTGCCTTCGCCAAGGTGGCGGATGGTGCTCTGGAAGCCGGCATCAGCAAGTTTCTCACTCCCTCTGAATCAGAAGACATCCTCCGGATCACGGAAGCCAAGCCCGGCGACCTCATCGCCATCGTGGCCGATGCTTACGACATGACAGCCAAGGTGTTGGCCGCGCTCCGCAACGAAGTTGCCCTCCGGCAAAAGTTGATCCCCGGAAACCAGTTCGCCCTGGCCTGGATCACCGACTTCCCGCTCTTCGCCTACAACGCTGAGCAGCAGCGCTGGGAGCCGGCTCACCACATGTTCACCCTGCCCCGCGAGGAACACATTCCCTGGCTGGACCAGCCGGACAAGTACGGCCAGATCATCGGCCAACTCTACGACCTGGTCTGCAATGGCATGGAACTTTCCTCCGGCAGCATCCGCTGCCACCGCCACGACCTTCAGGCCAAGATCTTCGAAATCCTCGGCTTTACCGAAGAGGAACTGAAGGAACGCTTCGGCTTCTTTCTGGAAGCCCTCAAATATGGAACCCCGCCCCACGGCGGCATCGCTCCCGGAATTGACCGCCTGGTGATGATCATGACCGGCGCCCAGTCCATCCGCGACGTGATCGCCTTTCCCAAAACCCTGAAAGCGACGGATCTCATGACCGGTGCGCCGTCCGAGGTACCCCTGTCCCAGTGGCAAGAGCTGCAGCTGAAACCTGGAAAATAGCAGTCCTTACCAGCGGACACGGCCGCGGCTCCAATCTGCGGGCCCTGCATCAGGCCTTTCTTGACAATAACTGGCCGCTGCGGATCGCCTTTGCCACTGCCTCCACCAGTAAAGCCCCGGTGGCGCGACTCTGCTCGGATTTGGGCATACCTTGCCACGTTTTGAACCCAAGCCGCTTCGATGCCTGCGAGGGCCGGCTGCTGGAGCTTTGCCAACAGGAGCGGATCGATCTGATCGCCCTGGCTGGGTTCATGAAACTGCTCTCCGCTTTTTTTTTGGACAAGGTGGGCCTTCCCATCCTGAACATCCATCCCGCCCTGCTCCCAAACTACGGGGGACCGGGTATGTACGGTCTCAGGGTGCACGAGGCCGTTTTCGCCGCGGGGGAGAAGTTTTCCGGCGCCACCGTGCATCTGGTGGACCCGCTTTACGACCATGGTAAAATCATCGCCCAGGAGAAAGTTGACATCTCGGACTGTCCTTCCCCGGAAGCCATCGCTGCCAGGGTGCTGGAGGTTGAGCACCGCGTCTACGCCCCCGCGATCCTCTCTTATCTGAGCGCGAGCGGCTGATGATCCGCGTCGCCATCGCCACTCTGGGCTGCAAGACCAACGCCTACGAATCAGCCGCCATAGCCGCTCAGTTCACCACGGGCGAGTGCGGTATCGTTCCTTTCTCCAGCGAGGCCGATATCTATATCATCAACACCTGCACCGTCACCGGACGGACGGATTTTAAAAGCCGCAATCTCATCCGCAAAGCCCTGGCCCGCAAAGCGCAAAACCCTGCCGTGAAGATCGTGGTGACCGGCTGCTTCGCCCAGCGAAATCCCGATGAGATCAGGGCTCTGGGCGCCATCGACCTCATCGTGGACAACCACAGCAAATCCGATATCGCCCAAATTCTCAACGCGCCGGACTACCACTTTCAAGACATCATGCTCAACCGTGCGTTCGTCTACCGGCCGGTGATCAAAATGGTGGAGCACAGCCGCGCCTTCCAAAAGATCCAGGACGGCTGTGATTACCGCTGCGCCTACTGCGCGGTACCCTACGGACGCGGCAACAGCCGTTCCGCCAGCTTTTCTGATGTGATCGCCCAGGCCCGGCTCTTTGTGGATAACGGTTATAAGGAGATCGTCCTGGGCGGGGTCAATCTTGGTTTGTATCGGGAGGGCGGAAACGGCCTGGCCGAGGTGGTGGAGGCCTTTCAGGAGATCGACGGACTGGAACTCGTCCGCCTGAGTTCGCTCGAGCCCATGCTTTTTTCCCCTGAACTGATCGACCGGATCAGTGGCTACGACAAGCTTTGCCCCCACTTCCACATCGCCCTCCAAAGCGGCTGCGACAGCGTGCTGCAGCGCATGGGCAGACACTACGAAACTGCGGAATTCCGTGACCTCATTGCCTCCATCCTGAAAACCTGGCCGGACGCGGCGATCGGACTCGACGTGATCGCCGGATTCCCCTCCGAAACGGAGACCGAGTTCCAGACCACCCTGGACCTCCTCTCCGAGCTCGCTATCGCCTATCTGCACGCCTTCACTTTTTCCCGCCGCTGGGGCACTCCGGCGGACAGCCTGACCGGGCAGATCCCCAATGTGGAGAAAAACCGCCGGGTGAGGCTGCTAACCGCTCTCAGCGATGAGAAAAAGCGGCTCTACACCCAAAAACTGCTGCGGGACCAAACGCCCCTGCGCGGAATCTGTGAAAGCGTGGAAGCCGGCCTCGCCACCTGCCTTTCGGACCATTTTATCCGCGCCTGCGCGACGGGCGGATACGCTCCTGGCTCTCTGATAACGGGGATTCCCAGTCAGTCGCGGCTGGACGGGGTGCTGCTGGGACCAAAGCCTCTTTAAACCGTCCAACGTGATCACGGACCATCCCCAAATCCTCTTCCCAAGTGCTTTGTGGCGTCTTCTCCGGATAATTGTCTTGACAAAATCCCGGCTTCAAAAGTTTATGCCATCACTTGTGGCGAGATAGCTCAGCCGGTAGAGCAGAGGCCTGAAAAGCCTTGTGTCCCCAGTTCAATTCTGGGTCTCGCCACCAGTAACTTTACGGCGCTTGCTTCAAGCGCTTTTTTTATTTGGGGACCTGATGAGAATTTTCACCTTACGCAACCTTCGTTTTCCGGCCCGGCCGGACTTCTCTTTGGCCGAGGAAACCGGCCGCAAGCTTGGCCTGCCCGCCTCCGCCTTTGAGATCGGCAGGATCGTTCGCAAAGCCCTGGATACAAGGCGCCGCGGCCATCCCGTCTATGATTTCACGCTCCAGCTCAGCTTCAGCGGCGAAGTTCCCCGGCACAAAGATCTTACTCCGCTCGAAACTTCGCCACAGCCGGAACCCGCTTCTATAAAGGTCAACGATCCCCATCCCTTCATCATTGGCATGGGCCCCGCGGGACTGTTCTGCGCCCTGGCGATGGTACAAAACGGACTCCAGCCCTGGCTCTTCGACCGGGGTGACGCTTTGGAACAACGGGCGGAAAAGGTTCGGGATTTTTGGCGCCAAGGCATTCTGGACGAGGATTCCAACGTCCAGTGCGGTGAAGGTGGCGCCGGTGCCTGGTCCGATGGCAAGCTCACCGCCCGGGGCGGCGACCCCGCCATCCAAAAGGTTTTTGACCAAATGCTGCGCTTCGGCGCTCCACCGGAAATTGCCTGGTCGGCCCTCCCCCATCTGGGCACCGACGGCATCCGCGCCTTGGTGCTAAAACTAAGGACTTATCTTGAGGAACAAGGCTGCCGTTTCTTTTACCGCCACACGCTGGAAGACTTGGATATCTCAGCCGGAAAGCTGCAAAGGGTGAAGATCGGCTCGCGGTGGCACTCTCCGGAACTGGTGGTCCTGGCTTTGGGCAATTCCGCCCGCGCCACCTGGCCCCTGCTGCAGCGGCGAGGTGTGGAACTGGAAGCGAAACCTTTCGCCCTGGGTTTTCGCGTGGAACAGGAACAGGCGAGGGTCAACGAGATGGTTTACGGCAAGGGAGCTTGGGCTGAATTTCTGGGCCCAGCCAGTTACCGGCTCACGGCCCCCAGCGGATTTACTTTCTGCATGTGTCCCGGCGGACAGGTGATCGCGGCCGCTTCAGAACAGGGCGGAGTGGTCACCAACGGCATGAGTTTCGCCACCCGGGCCGGACGCCATGCCAACAGCGCGGTGGTCACAGCGGTGAACGCGGCCGATTACGGAACTGGGCTCTGTGACGGGGTGGAGTTTCAGCGCCAGCTGGAAAAGTTGGCCTTCCGCGAAGGTTTCCTCGCTCCAGCCCAATCCGCGCTGGCCTTCCTCAGCGGCGAAAATGATCCTGAGACCCTAAAAACCACCCATCTGCCCGGAACTTACAACTCCGACCTTGCCCGGCTGTTTCCCGCGGGGATATCTTCCCGTCTGCGGGACGCCCTCATCCGTTTTGATGAGGTGTTGCCCGGTTTCAGCCAAAACGCCGTCCTGATAGCTCCCGAAACCCGCACCTCGTCACCCATCCGGATCACCCGGCACAAGGAGGGGCTGAATTGCGAGGGAATCGAAAATCTGTATCCTGTGGGCGAAGGAAGCGGTTACGCAGGTGGGATCGTCAGCAGCGCCGCCGACGGCTGGAAGCTGGGAACAAGGATCAGGCCAAGGGCTGCCCTGGCCAATTGAAATTTATCGTCCGCCCCTGTCAGTCACTCTGGATGCACTGGCGGATCACGTTGAGGATCACGATGAAGAGCACCACCAGGCCCCAGGAGGAGCCCTTTTTGGCCGTGCGCGGTCTTCCCAGCCCTCCGGAAGGGTCTTGCGGGGGAACCCGGTATTCCTGGGGCTGCCTTCCCGGCACAGCCACAGGCCCACTCGGCTGTTCCACCGAGTATCCGCTGTCGCCTTCCCGGTTCTTGACGTGAATGATCTCTTCGGTGGAGTTGATTCTGCGCCTGACGATCGCCAGAATCACATAATAGATCAGGATCGCGATGCCCATCGTGAGGATGATCTGCAACCAGGCTGGGATCTGCTGCCCGCTGTTGGCCTTGGTTTCAGTTTCCGGAAAGGCTTGCGCGTTATCCGTCGCTTGCGGGTCGAACGTTGTTTGCAACGAAAAAGCGGCGTCCGGAACCTCGTTCCCGCCGGAGCCAAGATCCACCCGGGCAAATGCTGCGCCGCCCCAAGCGAGCAGCAGCAGCACCAACAACCCCCGCCCGGCGAGGAACATTCTGAGTTTTGATCGATGTGTAAGCATTCTCATCCCCATAGTTACAGATTGCGTCCAGTTTCCGGCCCGCCCTTTTGCTGTCAAGTTTATTCGCTCTCCGGAAGCCGGACCTAAAAAAAGGCTCATGTTCAAATAGAGTGGGTCATACCCAGCCGTCATCCCAGCGCAGGCTGGGATCCAGACAAGTTCGCACCACGTAGCGCATGATGCCAATCATGCGGGATTCCAGAACGCAGCATTTGAATGCTGCGCTACGTCTGACGTAACAACTTCTAAAGACCTGGATTCCAGCCTGCGCTGGAATGACGGGTTCTCAGTTTTACCCACCATAATTGAACTAGAGCAAAAAAAAACCTTGCCTGAATACGGGCTTTGCTTAGATTGGTTAGTGAATACTTACTAACATTAAGGTTGGTTTATGGAACTAACACCCAGGCAAGACGATATCGTGCAGGCGGCGATCTCTTTGATCGCCCGTCAGGGCTATAAGCACCTAACCACCAAAAACCTCGCCCGGGAGCTCAAGCTTACGGAAGCCGCGCTGTATCGCCATTTCACCGGCAAGGACGATCTTCTTGCCAAGATCCTTTCCTATTTTGAAACCCTTTCCTCCCGCATCCTGGCTGAGATGGAGGGCACGAACCTGCAGCCCCTGGACAGGATCCACCGTTTTGTACTGAACCGCTACCAGCTTTTCTCCGCCCATCCCGACCTGGCCAAAGTGATGTTATCCGAGGAACTTTTTCATTATGACCCCTCCAGCTCGGGCCAGATGGACCGGATCAGCGGTGCTCACCGCGACGCGGTGCTATATTATCTGCGCGAAGCCCAGGCCCGGGGAGCGGTGGACGCCGGCCACGATCCCGACCAGCTTTTCCGCGTGATCGTGGGCTCCATGCGCTTTCTGGTGAACCAGTGGAATCTCAGCGGACAGGCTTTTGACCTGCCCGGCGAGGGCGAAAAACTTTGGCAAACAATAATAAAACTCATAGAGGTACCCCAATGAAACGCGACATCATCACCATCGACGCGCAAAGATGCAGCGGCTGCGGCCAGTGCGTAACCGGCTGTCCGGAAGGCGCCATCCAGATGATCGACGGCAAGGCCAGGCTGGTAAGCGATCTGTTTTGCGACGGCCTGGGCGCCTGCATCGGCACCTGTCCCGAAGGCGCCATCAGCATCGAACAGCGCGAAGCCGAGCCCTACAGCGAAGCTTTGACCCTGGACAACATCATCCCCCACGGCGTCAACACCATCAAGGCGCATCTGAAGCACCTGAAAGACCACGGCGAAACCGCCTACCACACCCAGGCGCTGGAGATCCTGAAGGCCAAAGGCTACGACATCGAGGACCTGGCCCGCGAGGAGACCATGGCCTGCGGCTGTGCCGGAACCCACGCCCGCAAGATCGAAGCCCGCCCCGCAACTCCCGCGCCCCAGCCTGAAACCAAGGCCGCGCCTGCCACCCAGGTGGGTTCGGAACTGCGCCAGTGGCCCGTGCAGCTGCAGCTGGTGAATCCCGCCTCCGATTATTTTGAGAACGCGGACCTGCTGATCTCGGCGGATTGCGTGCCCTACGCCTTTGGCGATTTCCAGCGCAAATTCCTGAAAGGCAAGGTGGTGATCACCTTTTGTCCCAAGCTGGACCAAGGCCTCGACCGCTATGTTGACAAGCTGGCCCAGATCTTCACCCTCCACCGCATCAACAGCGTAACCGTTGTGCGCATGGAAGTGCCCTGCTGCGGTGGCATCGAGGTGATCCTGCAAAAGGCGCTGGACCAGGCCGGCCGGAAACTGGCCCTGAAAACCCACGTGATCTCGGTGGAGGGAGAGATCATCAGCAGCTCCGGCCTGCTGCAAAGCCGCACCTGGAAAGACATCCCCCCCGTTCTGGACCAGCCCGGCAAGTATGGCGTAAAGGTTTACGACGCCCCCGAAGGCGAGATCGTGTACATGGCCCTGGAGCCCGGAGCCGAGATCAAGGCCCACATCACCCCAGTTAACGTCGCGTTCTACGTGCTGGAAGGCGCCGCCACCCTGCAGGTGGGTTCCGAAAAACAAACTTTCCCCGCCGACACCCTTATCGACAGCCCCAAAGACATACCCCACGCCGTTTTTAACGCATCGGACGCGCCTCTGCGCCTCCTCGTGATCAAAATGCCCAAACCACAAAAATAGAAGGAGAACATTATGAGCATGTTTTGCTACCAATGCCAGGAAACAGCCCTGAACCAAGGCTGCACCATGCGCGGAGTTTGCGGAAAATCTCCCGAGCTTTGCCACCTTTTCGACCTTTCCATCCACGCGCTGAAAGGCCTCGCCCACGTTTCCACCAAGCTGCTGGAGCAGGGGATCCACCACCGCGGGGACGGACTCGTGGTGATGCAGGGCCTTTTCAAAACCATCACCAACGCCAATTGGGATCCCAACCAGATCGTGGCCGACATCACCCGGATAATCGCTCTGCGCGACGAACGCAAGCGCGAACTCTGCGACCTCCTGGGCGACAAATGCGAAGCCTGCCCGGACGCCGTGACCTTTGAAGTGAAGCCCGAAGATTATGAAGAGTTTGGCAAAAAGGTGGGTGTTTTGGCCACCGAAAACCCGGACATCCGTTCCCTGCGCGAAACCGTGATCTACGGCCTCAAGGGCATCTCCGCCTACGGCGACCACGCCGCCATGCTTGGCTACGAAAGCGACGAGATCTACAAATTCCTCATGGAGGCCCTCGCCGCCACCATCAACCCCGGCCTGGGCGCGGAAGAACTCACCGCCCTGGTGGTGAAAACCGGCGAATACGCCGTGAAGGTGATGGAACTACTGGACAAAGCCAACACCGAAACCTACGGCGTGCCGGAACCCACCGTGGTGAAACTGGGCGTGGGAACCAATCCCGGTATCCTCGTAAGCGGACACGACCTGAAGGACTTCGACGAACTGCTGCAGCAGACAGCGGGCCAGGGCATCGACATCTACACCCACAGCGAGATGCTGCCCGCCAACTACTACCCCGCCTTCAAAAAATACCCCCATTTCCACGGCAACTACGGTTCTTCCTGGTGGCACCAGCTGGAGGACTTTGAAAACTTCAACGGGCCCGTGCTGATGACCACCAACTGCATCGTGCCCCTGCGCGGCGAACAGACCTATCTGGACCGCTTCTTCACCACCGGCATGACCGGCTACCCCGGCGCCATCCACATCCCGGACCGCCTGCCCGGACAGCAGAAAGACTTCAGCGCCCTCATCGCCAAAGCCAAAACCTGCCAGCCGCCCAAGGAACTGGAAACCGGCACCATCACCGGCGGATTCAACTACCGCACCGTGCTGGGCATCGCCGACCAGGTGGTGGAGGCCGTGAAATCCGGCGCCATCAAGAAATTCGTGGTGATGGCCGGCTGCGATGGACGCATGCCCAAGCGCAAATATTTCAGCGAAGTGGCGGAAAAGCTGCCTCCCGACGCCGTGATCCTCACCGCCGGCTGCGCCAAATTCCGCTACATCAAGCTGCCCCTGGGTGACATCAACGGCATTCCGCGCGTGCTTGACGCCGGACAGTGCAACGATTCCTATTCCCTGGCCGTGATCGCCCTCAAGCTGAAGGAAGCCTTCGGCCTGGATGACGTGAACAAGCTGCCCCTGGCCTTCGACATCGCCTGGTACGAACAGAAAGCCGTGGCCGTGCTGCTCGCCCTGCTCTATCTGGGCTTCAAAAACGTCCGCCTCGGGCCCACCCTGCCGGGATTCCTTTCACCCAACGTGGCGAAAGTGATCATCGACACCTTCGGGCTGCAGCCCATCACCGACGCCGACACCGACGTCGCGGCCATCATGGCCTAAACAATTCACTCACTGTAAGCAGCGGGACCCCAGCGGTCCCGCTTTTTTTAGCTCTGTTCAGGTATGGTGGGCCAGCCCGAAGGGCGACAGATCATAGCGAGGGAGTGTAGTGACCGGGTTCCCCGCGAAGGAGCGAAACGATGACGTGGGATGCGGATGACCGGGAGCCTCGCAGAGGCGACAGAACGATAGCGAGGGTGCGTGAGCCCCTCGTCATGAATAAGCGTATCAGACCGGGAGCCTCGCAGAGGCGACAGAACGATAGCGAGGGTGCGTGAGTCCCTCGTCAAGCAGACCCTGAGCGCAAGCAGAGCCTCGCCTGTCATTCCGGGGTAGGAACGTAACGCTATCCCGGACTGTATCTCCTGAAGACTACACCGTTATGTCATTCCGGGGGAGGGGCCCCGGAATCCAGCCCTCGCGGGAATAGCCCTGGGAGGGTGTCGACTCAGACTGCGTCTGGGTCGAACCCGACTTGGAGGTGAAGCTGTTTTGGTTTGACCGTCTGGATTCCTGGGCCCCGGGGGCTGAAGCCCCCACCCCGGAATGACAATCCGAGGCCTGTCTGTTGGAGTTTTACCTTCATCCAATCCCTCCAACCCCTCGATTTGAAAGAGGGTAAATTGTCTCGTTTCCGGCGCTATCCGCCCTAAGCCCCATCCTGTCCGCCTCCCCTTAGCCTCCCATTAACATCCCGTTGTTTTGACGGGTTGTTAATGGGAGGCTAAGGAGAGGCGAGTTAGCTGAACTTTAGGGCGAAATACGGAAGGGGGTGGCTGTTTCCGCTGGAGGCGGACGAAGCACCACGGATGATCCTATAGTCCATGCTCGCAGGCTCGCTGGACTCCAGGCTGCCAGACCCCGGCTCAGGCGAGGGGTGACCAGAAGATCAGCCAGGCCCAGTTGAGCAGAAAGAGGATGAGGAAGGCGATCAAGAGAAGCTTGTGTTCGCGGGCGGTGGCCCCGAGAGTCAGGCGGCGTTTAAAAACCGCGGTGGAGAACAGTTGCAGAAACACTCCGAGGGTGAAGACCAGCATAAAGGGGTTGAGGAGAAAGGCCTGGACGAAGTGGCCGCGGAAGAGGGCCAAAAAGGAGCGGGAAAGCCCGCAGGTGGGGCAACTGACGCCGGTGAGGGAGCGGAACCAACAGAGCCGCAGACCGGCTTCAAGCAGCAGATGCAGGCCCAAATAGGCGATCAGCGAGAAAGACAGGATGAGGACAGGAGCCATCCCGCCGGGGAAGCGGGTGGAGGTCCTTTCCAGACGGAGACGCATCAGGCCGGCAGCGGACGCCGCCGCCACAAGTTAGATCAGAACAGCCCTTTCATCCCGGCCATGGTAACGCCGAACATGAAGATCACCATCACCAGCCCAGCCAGGATTCCGAGAACGTTCAGGGCCACACCGATGATGCCCAGGATGCGTCCGGCGTTGGTGGTGTCGCGCCCGGCGGGGTCCATACGGCCGGATTCCATCTTTTTAAGGTCTTCATTGCCGAAGATCCAGGCCAGAACCGAGAAGATCGCGCAGGTGAAGAGGCCGATGATCCCGAAGATGAGCACCAACATGCCGCGGTGGGGTTCCGGGCGCTGAAAGGGAATCTCCGGCGGCCCGGGCGGCGGCGGGGTGGGGATTTGGTCGTTGGTGTAGATGTCCATTTTGTCTCCCGTGATAAACAAAGGGGACAGGGAGCGTGGCGCCCCCTGTCCGGATAGGTTTGGGCTTCAGCTTACATCGGCAGCATGCCGCTGATGAGGAAGCAGGCGGCGAAGGCGATGATGGCGTAGAGTTCGGGATACACGCCCAGGATGAGGGTGTTGGTGAACACGTTGTTGCCGTTGCCCATGCTCTCGATGCCGTTGGCCACGATGCGAGCCTGCCAGTAGGCGGAGATCAGGTTCACGATGCCGGAGATGAGTCCGGCGCCGAAGATGGCGGCGGCGGTGATCATGGAGATGTTTGGCGTGATGTGCGCTTTCAGGATGAAAAAGGCGCCGAAGCCGTAGAGGCCCTGGGTGCCCGGCATGGCTGAAAGGATCATGCAGTTGGCGAAGATGTCGTCGCGTTTTTTCATGGCGGCGACGGTGGCGCTGCCGCCGATCACCGTTCCCCAGGCGCTTCCAACGCCGGACAGGGCCACCATGAAGAAGATCCCAATCCAAGCCAGGATGTAGGCAGTGCTGCCCCCGCCAACGGCGGCGGGTAAGGCTTCAGTGATAGGTTGTAAGAGAATGTATGGCATGTAACCTCCAGGTTATATATTTATCTTTTTTGTTTTGCCAAAGGGTTTGTATTCGAGGCCGGGCCCGTTGAAGCCGGCGTTTTTGAAAAATTCCACAAAGGTGAGGCGGAGGGGATGCACGAAGCCGCTGAGGGCGCCGAGGGCGATATTCAGGCCATGCCCGGCCACCATGAAGAGGAAGAAGATCACGGGGCCGAGGATCTTGATGCTGAGGAACTGCTGGCCGATGGAGTTCATCACGAAGCCGAGGATGGCGCTGGAAACGCCGAGGGCGAAGAGGCGGATGTAGGAAAGGATGTCGCCGAAAAAGCCTGTGATGATGTTGTAGAGCAGCCAGAGCCCACCCAGGAAATTCTTCAGGGGATTCTTGCCGGGGGAGTTGAGGAACAGCAGCAGGGCGAGGCCGGCCCAGATCACGTATTTCACGTAGGGCTGCAGCGTGGAGATATCCGTGCCCAGCAACCCGGCGCCCAGGACTGTGAGTCCCAGCAGGAAGAGGAAGGTGCCGAAGGGGGCCAGGAAATACGTGAATCCGCTCTGGATAGCCTGTTTTACACCGTTCACAATGGTTCCGAAGAGGATCTGGATGGCGCCCAGGAGCAGGGCGAAATTGAAGATCTGGTCATTGTTCCGGATGATGATGTACTTGTCCAGGGGGGTGTTCTTGAGGTCGAAACCCAGGGCGGAGCCCATCACCCAGCCCATGATGATGGAGGAGATCCCGAAGAGGACCACCAGCAGCATCATGCCTTTTACGGCGGGGTTTTTGGCTTTGGCGCGCAGGAACAGCGCCAGCAGGATGAAGATAACGCCGTAGGCGATGTCGGCATTGCAAAAGCCGAAGAAGAGCATGAAGAAAGGCGCGAAGAAGGGCGTGAGGTCAAACTCGTTGTAGTTCGGCAGCATGTACATCTTGCTGATGGGCTCGAACTGGCGGGCGAACCAGCCGTTGCGCAGGCTCACGGGGGGATTGTCCTCGACGGTGGCGTTGGTGGCAAAGTGGATGATGCCGTTGTCGTCCAGAAAGCGCTTCAGCGTGGTTTCCAGCCGGATGGGGATGTAACCGCCCACCACGCGGACGTGGTCATCGGCCTCGCTGATTCCCTGCAGGGTGGCGTCCTCATATTCACAGGCCTGGCTGAGCCGGCCGATCTCGGCTTCGAAGGCCTCGATCGCCGTGGGGGACGTGTTTTGCAGAAACTCGTCGATATCACTGATCCGGCCTTCCACGCCTTTCAGCTGGTCTTCCAGTTCCTGGATGCTGTGGTGGTGGAAACTGAAGGTGTCGGCGTCCAGGGCGGGTTTCTCGCCGGTATAAAAGACCACGAAGTACACCACGCCGTTCAGCTCGCTGATCACCTGGATGGCATGGTCTTCCAGCCACTGCGGCTTAAAGTGATTCTTTAAACAAGTGTGGAAATCCACCTGAATGCCATAGGCTTCCAGCTTTTTTTCCAGTTCATAATCGAAGTGGCCCCAGGGCTCTAGTTCGCGAACCTGCTTGCCCAGGCTTTCCGCCTCGCGGGCCAGGCGTTCCTTTTCTCCGCGGGCTTCCGTGATCTTGTTGAACAGCATCTTGGGCGTGAGGGTGGTGGCGGTTTTCCCCGCCTCCGAAGCCAGCTTCTTGAGGAAGCGGGTGGCCTCGGCGTAGTCCTCGATCAGTTTGAGGTTCTGCACCAGCGATTCGGTCTTGGCGTCCGTGTTGCGGATGAGATGGAGTACGCCCAGCTTCTGGAGTTCGGCCAGGAAGGCCTCGTAATCGCGGTGAAAGAGGACAAAGCTGTATTTGCGCATCTTCTCGATCATGCCACGGCCTCCTTGGCGGTGCGGCCTTTGAGGATCTTCTGCGCGGCTTTGGAGAGGTTTTCCTCGTCCTCCAGGAAGCGCTTGATCTTCAGGATGGCGTCCTCAAACGCGGGAATCTGCACCTTTTCGTAGAGATTCACCTTTTGGGTGGTCTTCTTGCGCACATATTCCAGGATCTGCATCTTGCGCCAGAAGACGTCGCGCTCGATCTGCAGCGTGGACAGGCCTTTCACCATGCCGATGCCGTCCAGATACCAGGAAGGCGCGCTGAAGAGGTCGTAATCCCGCAGCTCGAAATCGATCCGGCCCAGCACGGGAACCTGCGTTCCGGCGATGTTGCGGGTGTTGATCTCCACGTGTTTCACCTGCACCAAAGAGGGGTCGAACTCCGCCCAGAGCTTCATGAACTGCTCCAGTTCCCCGGTTTCCCGGAGGATCCGGCTGTCCAGTTCGTGGGCTTTGTCGCGGGCGCGTTTCACCTCCATGCGCAGGGCGGATTCCTTGTTTTTCAGCGTGGGCAGGGCCTTGGCCCTCACCTTGAGCTGTTTTTCCAGCTGCAGCTGGGAGATCTTGTTGTATTGGAATTTCATCCTTGGTTCCAGTGGAGTTGCATGAATTCGTCTTTGATGCCCACTTCTTCGCGGGTAAAATATTTGCGGAACAGCGCCCAGGTGGTGTCCAGCATCTCGTCGGTGTCGATGTTGACGTCGATGGCCAGGATCCGCATGGCATAATCGCGGGCGAAATCCATGGTCCGCTGGTCGTAATCGGAGAGGTCAAAGCCGTTTTCCATCTTGGTTTTGGCGTTGGTGGCGTCGGCGTTCAGGCGCACCGAGGCGTTCATCACCTGGGGATGGTCGGCGCGGGTGCGTTTGCCCATCACCTTGGTTTTCAGGCGGGAAAGGCTTCTGGCGGGGTCGATCACCACCTTGCCGATGTCGCTGTCGCGCCGCAGGTAGAGCTGGCCTTCGGTGATGTAGCCGGTGTTGTCGGGGATGGCGTGGGTGATGTCGCCGCCGGAGATGGTGGTCACGGCGATGATGGTGATGGAGCCGCCGGCGGGGAACTGCACGGCCTTTTCATAGATCTTGGCGAGGTCCGAATAGAGCGAGCCCGGCATCGAATCCTTGGAGGGGATCTGGTCCATGCGGTTGCTCACGATGGCCAGGGCGTCGCAATAGAGCGTGAGGTCGGTGAGCAGCACCAGCACGGATTCGTTTTTCTCGATGGCGAAGTATTCCGCCGCGGCCAGGGCCATGTCCGGCACCAGAAGGCGTTCCACGGGCGGATCGTCGGTGGTGTTCACGAAGGAGATGATCTTGTCGATCACCCCGGCGTTTTCGAAAGTATGTTTGAAGTAAAGATAGTCATCGTTGGAAAGCCCCATGCCGCCCAGGATGATCTTGTCCGCCTTGGTGCGCAGCGCCACGGTGGCCATCACCTGATTGTAGGGCTGGTCCGGGTCCGCGAAGAAGGGGATCTTCTGGCCGGTCACGAGGGTGTTGTTGAGGTCGATGCCGGCGATGCCGGTGGCGATCAGTTCGGAGGGATCCTTTCTGCGCACCGGGTTCACCGAGGGTCCGCCGATCTCCACTTCCTTGCCCTCGATCTCCGGGCCGCCGTCGATCGGGTCGCCATAGGCGTTGAAAAACCTGCCCCTGAGTTGATCGCTCACTTTCAGCGTGGGCGGGTGGCCGAAGAAGACCACTTCCGCGTCCGTGCCGATCCCTTCCGTGCCGGAAAAGATCTGCAGCGTCACGGTGTCGCCCATGATCTTCACCACCTGGGCCAGACGGCCGCTGACGGTTGCCAGTTCTTCATTGCCCACGCCGGTGGCGCTTACCGCGCAGGTGGCTTTGGTGATCTGGGTAAGTTTGGTGTAAATCTTTTGAAATGCTGTGCCGGCCATTACTTAGCCCTCCTTTCCTCAAGTATCTTCTCAAGTTCGGATTCGTATCTCTTGAAATCAGCGCTCTCAAAGGGCTGATAGTTCATCTGCCGCAGGCTGTTGATCAGCTTGGTGTAGTAGGGCTGGAGTTCCTCATAGTTGCTGAAGGCCAGCGGGGTGTCGCAGGTCTTGAGCACGAGGTTGAGCATATAGGCCTGGCGCTTCATGGGGGTGGATTTGTCCACGGGGTCGAAGCCGTCCTGCACCAGGATGATGCGGTCCACCAGCTCGCTTTTCCAGAAGCGGCCGTGGTATTCCAGCGGGACGCCGTCGTCGCCCAGGATGTTGATCTGGTCTTTGGCCTCTTTGCCGCGCAGGAGGATGTCCTTGGCCTTGGTAACGCTATCCACCCAGCCGGCGGAGATGTTGGCGTTCAGATACTCTATCACCTCGTCGTATTCGAGGTATTTGGAGTAGGAATCGATGGGATCGACGGCCGGGTAGCGTTTGCTGTCGGCGCGGTCCTGGGAGAGT
Organism: uncultured Candidatus Cloacimonadota bacterium; assembly: GCA_964631015.1. Classification (GTDB taxonomy): domain Bacteria; phylum Cloacimonadota; class Cloacimonadia; order Cloacimonadales; family Cloacimonadaceae; genus Syntrophosphaera. The sequence continues at coordinate 36,942 of CAZVXH010000004.1, forward strand.
GAGTAGAAGCAGCGGGCGGCCTTTTTGGTGGATTCCGTGACGGGTTCCTTGAGGTTTCCGCCGGCGGGCGACACGGCCCCGATGAAGGTGATGGAGCCGGGCTGGCCGTTGTTCAGATAAACGTAACCCGCGCGTGAATAGAAGTTCGAGATGATGGCTGGCAGGTCCATGGGATAGGCGTCCGGTCCGGGCAGCTCTTCCATGCGGTTGCTCATCTCGCGCAGGGCCTGGGCCCAGCGGGAGGTGGAGTCCGCCAGCAGCAATACTTTCAGGCCCATGCTGCGGTAATATTCGGCGATGGACATGGCGGTGTAGACCGAGGCCTCGCGCGCCGCCACCGGCATGTTCGAGGTGTTGCAGATGATGATGGTGCGTTCCATCAGCTTGCGGCCGGTGCGGGGGTCGTCCAGTTCGGGAAATTCGGTGAAGAGTTCCACCACTTCGTTGGCGCGTTCGCCGCAGGCGGCCACGATGATGAGGTCGGCCTCGGCGTTTTGGGAAATGCTGTGCTGGAGCACGGTCTTGCCGGTTCCGAAGGGACCCGGGGTGAAGCCTGTGCCGCCCTCGGCGATGGGGTTGAGCGTGTCGATGGTGCGCACGCCGGTCTCCATCATCTTGAAGGGCCGCGGCTTGGATTCATAGGCCCGGATGGGCAGTTTCACCGGCCAGTACTGGATCATGTTCAGTTCCTGATCCTGGCCGTCGGCGTCGGTGATCACGGCGATGGTGTCGGTGAGCTTGTATTTGCCCGCGGCCGCCACGCTTTTCAGCCGGAATTTGCCTTCCAGCTTGAAGGGGACCATGATCTTGTGGTTGATCCAGTTTTCCTGAACCGCGCCCAGCCAGTCGCCGGGGATCACCTCGTCGCCGGCTTTGGCGAGCGGCTCAAAATCCCAGCTGCTGTCCTCATCGAGCGGATCGGTGTATTCGCCGCGGGTGAGGAACATGCCTTCCATCTTGTTCAGGTCGTCCTGGAGGCCGTCGTAGTTCTTGGAGAGCATTCCCGGCCCCAGCTTCACTTCCAGCATGCGGTCGGTGAATTCCACCGGATAGCCGGGCCTCAGGCCGCGGGTGCTTTCAAACACCTGTGTGTAGGCGATCTGGCCGGTCACCTTGATCACTTCGGCCATCAGCTTCGTGCCTTCAAGGTCGATGTAGCAGATCTCGTTCTGGGAGACCGGGCCATCCACCTCAACCTGAACCAGGTTACTGATTATTCCTTTAACGGTGCCTTTGGTCATACGTTCAACCTTCTATGATTTTATCGATTTTACTTTGAAGATATCGGGAAAGACAAAGCTGCCGGACAGCGCGTCCATCGTATCCTGAAACATTTCCTTGCCGTAGCCGGGATCCAGGTTCAGCCAGCGCTCCACGATGCGCAGCTGGGCGTAATATCCCAGCACGCGGTCAACGTTGAAATAGTTGAAGAAATTGTGGTTCTCGATCCATTTCCAGCGCAGGATGTCGTAGCCGCGTTCGCGGTAGAGGATGTTGTTTTGCTCCCAGATGCGGGAGACGCTTTCAAAGAGTTCGTGGCCCTTGCCGAGGCCAAAATCCGCGGCGTTGCTGCGGGCCAGCTTGTCCACCAGTTCGCCCTCCCCCACCAGCCAGCGGGCGTATTCCACCTCGTGCTGGCGGCCGTTGATGGCGGTGAGGATGTTCTGCAGGTCGCGGTTGAAATCGAACCACTGGCTGAGGAATTTATTGCCCAGCCCCGCGCAGTATTCATAGGAACCCGCCAGCAGCTTGTGCCGGGTGTCCAGCTGGGGAGGCATTTCCTCGGCGGAATAGGCCGCCAGAACGGTCTCGTGCCAAAACTCCGGATAGGCTTTGTAGTCCTTGGACAGCGCCTCGCTGGAGCCGCCCGCGCGGGCCTTCATTCGCGCCAGATAAGCCTTCCAAAAGATTTTCGAACATTCCCTCACCGGCCGGCCCTCTTCCTCCGTGCCATACATGATCCGGGCCAGGTCGTCGGCGTCCTCCGGCAGGCAAAGCAGCAGCAGCAGCCGGAAATCCTTGGCCGTGAGCTGGTTTTTGGCCTCAGCGAGGAACTGCGCGGTGCTCAGTTGGCTCTTGCTGTCGTCGATGGACAGCGCCGGCAGACCCGTCACGAAGTAGTAATACTGGGCGCGCATGGGTGCTATTGTCTAAAGAGGATCTTGTTGCTGCGGGGTCTCAGGTAAGATTTGAAGAGGTTGGCGAAATCCTCGTCGGTGAAGCTGAGCTTATAGTCGTTTCCCGCGGGTGAGATGGCAAAGCCGTTCTTCATCTGGGGCGCGAACTCCACCTTGAGGCCCTTGCCCGCGCTGGTGGTCAGGCTTTGCGTGAAATGCTGGTCCAGTTTGCCTTCCAGGCTCTTGCTGATGCTCACTGTACCGCCGGATTCCTTCCATGCGGCCACTATTTCCAGGATCAGTTTCTTCACGAAATCCGCGTCTGAGGCGGCTTCCTTCAGCTTGGGATCGAAGGCTTCGCTCAGCAGAACTTCCGTGAGCTTTTGCTTCACGGCGCTGAGAGTGTTTTGCGCGGCCATATTGAGGTCGGAATCGGTGTTCTTGGCGATGTTCTCCGCCTCTTTTTGGGCTCCGGCCACGGTCTTGGCCGCTTCCGCTTTGGCGTTTTGCAAAATCGTCTCCGCCTCGGCTTTCGCTTGGTCCAGGATCGCCTCGGCCTCCGCTTTCGCCTTGTTCACGCCCTCGTCATACACGCGCTGTAAAAGGTCTTGCAGCTGGTCGCTCATCATTTCTCCAGTGTGTTTTTGACTTTGGCGCAACATCTTGGAGCCTTAAAAAATGTCAATGAGAATTACCAGGACTCCCCCGTTTATCCTTGTCCAGCTGACGTCCGGCCCATCTCCAGGCCATGTCCCCGTGCGGGCATTACCCGGCCTTGAGCTGGCCGGAAGCGGGATACGAGGACGCGAGGGCCCCTAATCCCAACAATCACAAACACTTATACAAAGTGGAGTTATCAGAACACCTAACACGCTGTAAGTCAACAATATAAACAATAATTAAAGAATCTTATTCTCTTTCAGAATATGCTTGACAACTTTCCCGCCCCGAATATGGTGGCCTCGATTCGACTCTCGATCTCGCCGCTGCCGGATTGGACTCGCTTTGGGGCAATCAGGTTCTGTGTTCCAGGCTGGAGGCCATGAGTGGGGCAAGGAATCTTCCCGCGATATCCCGGTGAGAGGCAGGGACGCCATCTCCCGAAAGGGGTGCGGCGCGTTCCGGGGATTGAAATATATTCAAAGGGGTCACCCTATGCTAACTAATGACAAAAAACGCGGCGGAGTTACGGACCCGAACGAGTATTACGACTCGCCCGGCTTCCCACCCCACCTGCAGGCCTGCGCCAAATCCCGGACTGAAGTACGATCCGCCGGGCCAAGCGGAGCTCCCTCCGCGCCGCCGGCCGGGCCCGAAACCACAGGCGATCCAGCCTTCGCGGCCGATCCCTACAACCTGTTCGAAGACCTGAACTGGAACACCGACGACGACGAGCTGGATTTCCCCGAGCCCATCCCGATCAACCTGGCCACGGAGGCCGCAAACCCAGCCTGCCAAATAACCGGAGCGGCAGACGTCACCCATAGTGGAGCGGCAGACGTCCTCGTCTGCCAAGGCCCGCAGGGCCTTTCCGAACCCAAAGACAAGCTTCTCCGAAGCTTCGCAAACGGGGACGTTTGCGACTCCATCCCAGCTGAGGAGGGCTTTTGCGGTTCTGACACCGCGGTCTCGCCCACGCCCCAAACGCTCGCCCAGCCCTTGCCGCCTTTGTTGGTGGCCATGCACAAGGGCAAGGTGGACGAACATCTGAATCCCGTGGATTTCTGCCGTTTCCTGGAGTGGCTGGGTTACCGCCGCTGGCTGGGAAACGGCGCCACGGAGCTGATCATGCCCCGGGGCTGCCTGCTGGAGCGGGTGGACATGCTGCGCGCCAAGGAACACGTGGAAGCCATCATCAGCGACCACGACTTCCTCCAGGCCGTGAAGGACAAGGTTTTCCGCCACCTCAAGGAGTTTTTCAAGGCGAAAAACCTCACCTCCCTGCCCCTCTTTGAAGGCGATTTCCTGCAGGATGGCAAGGACCGCTGTTACAAGCCCTACCTGAACTGCGTGGTGGAGATCACCCCCGCAGGCTGTCAGCGCCTTTGGTACAGTAAGCTGGACAAATATGTCTGGAAATCCGACATCATTCCCCGCGTCTTCGTTCGCGCCAACGACTGGCAGCGCGGGATCTATTTCCAGTTCACCAAAAACCAGTGTACCGACCCGCTCCGCAAAGGTCCCGACGGTCAACCTTTGTACGACCCCGACCGCCATCGCGCCTACCTGGCCTCCATCGGCTACAACCTGCATGGCTACAAAAGCCGCCTCCAGCCTTGCCTCACGATCTATTCCGACGCCACCGAGGGAGATCGCGAACGCAACGGCGGCAGCGGGAAATCCATGATCATCCAGCTGCTGGCTGCCATGCAGGGAAGCGACGCCGAGGCCGCCCACAGGATCGTGACCGAGACCGGCGAGAACCTCAAGAAAGACTACAACCACAATTTCGACCGCGTGAGCCCCCACACCCGCGTGGTGGTGATCGACGACCTGGACACCCGCCGCTTCCCGCTGGAGAGCGTCTATTCCTGGGTGACCATCGGCATGAGCGTGAACAAAAAGGGCCAGGAATCGCGCTTCCTCCGCTTCGATCAGGCCCCCAAATGCGTGGTGACCAGCAACAATCCCGTTTCCGGAACCCGCGATTCGGACCTCCGCCGCCGCATGGACGTCCAGCTCTTCCGCTATTACAACGCGTCCCACAAACCTGTCGACGACTTCGGCCGCGGCTTCTTCGACGAAGGCTTCAGCCAGCAGGATTGGGCCCAGTTCGACAGCTTCGCCATCGCCTGCATCCAGATCGCCCTGCGCCTCGATGTGGCCACCGGGGGCCTGCCGCCCTACGCCAACAACGTGCTGGAAACCTCGCTGGAACTGGAGATCGGCGACGACCTTGTGGAATTCCTGGACAACCTCATCCTCCCCGCCATCACCAAATTCGGCAGCGCCAAAGAGGACGCCAAAGGCCTCAAATCCAGCTTCGAAGAGGCCTACGGCGTGAAAAGGAAGGAGTCGTCCCGGAAGTTCAACGGCCGCCTGAAACGCTATGGGGAGCTGAGGAAGTTGGCTACCGATGTGAAATCATCAGGTGGGGTCAATTGGGTGGAATACAAGTTTGAAAACGAGCAACAAAGATGTAAATCTGGTTCAGGCGAACAACAAAGACCATAAGATATTGCCTAAGAACAGGATAGAAACAAAATGGACAGAATGTTCCGTAAATCTCTGCCTGCCAGTAAGTTGTTAAAAACCCCAAAAACCAGGGTTGTAAAAAGTGAAGTTAGCGATTTTTGAAAACGCGTATGTCCATGTCCTGGAGGAAGTTGTTAAAACGTTAAAACCTGTTAAAAACTAAAATCGTGTAACTTGCTGTGCAGTATGATCTTGTTAAGTTGTTAAAAAGATTCTCTATTCCAGGAGAATGCAAGCAGAAAAGATTTAGTAATAATGGCAAAAGTTTTTAACAACTTAACAACTTATTGCAGGATATGGAGATAAACACGTTAAAAGTCCGTTAAAACCCGTTAAAAACGTTCAGCCACCCCTTTCCTCGAGGCCAGACAGCTTTCTGGAGGCCAGACAGTGCCGACCTTTTTCATTCCGGGGTAGGCCCGGTAGCTGACCTTATAGCCCCGCAGGGGCGAAAGTACGATAGCGAGGGCGCGCAAGCCCCTCGTCTCAGGAGCCAGTACATACAGGAAGCCCCTTGTGGGCGACAGAGCTAATACCGCCGATTCTGTCGCCCGCGAGGGGCTCATATTTTGCTTGCGCATGGGTAACGAGGGGCTTGCCTCGCTGCGCTCGACCGCGCCCTCGCTATCGTTCTATCGCCTCTGCGAGGCTTGTCCGCCCAGCCTGTCATTCCGGAGTGGCTGACCTCCCCGAAGACCAGATAACAGGAGTGGCAGACGTCCTCGTCTGCCAAAGGCCCGGAGGGGCTTGTGAAGAAAAGACAAGCTTCTTCGAAGCTTCGCAAACGGGGACGTTTGCGGCTCCCCAGAAACGGAGTGGCAGACGTCCCCGTCTGCCAAAGACCCGGAGGGGCTTGTGAAGAAAAGATAAGCTTCTTCGAAGCTTCGCAAACGGGGACGTTTGCGGCTCTCCAGAAACGGAGCGGCAGAAGTCCTCGTCTGCCAAAGGCACGGAGGGGCTTGTGAAGAAAAGACAAGCTTCTTCGAAGCTTCGCAAACGGGGACATTTGCGGCTCCGATCCAAAAGTCAAAGCTTGGCGGCTTTACCGGAGCGGCAGGCGTCCCCGTCTGCCATAAAATCGCAGTGGCAGACGTCAACCCTGTCTCCCCCTTTTCCTCCTCCCGTGAGCCTCTCATACGCCTCCCCTTGAGTTCCCGCCTGTTCGACGGGTTGTTAAGGGGAGGCGGACAGGAGGTGAATAGGCTGAGGCTTAGGGCGGGAAAAGCATGAAATCCAGGCCGAGGCCATTATCAGGAGGGAACAGACCCGCACGGAGGCCGATTTCAGGGTGAGATAAATTTTGCTTGAACAAGGTTTCAAGGTGAAACAGAATAATGTTGACAAGTTTTCGGGAGTGTGCATTCTGGGAAATGGTTTCCGAAAAATCGGGGCCAGCAAGAAAAGCGATCCGCCGGTTCCCGCTGTCATGGCCCGTTCTGACAGCGCCTGATCAAGCATGTCCGGGATCATCCGGGCAGCGCCGGCAGGGAGCGCCTGGATTTTCAACAAAGGACAGATCATGAACCGAGGCAGAATCATTTTGGCCCTGATCATGGCGTTGACGGGAGCCCTGAGCGTCAGCCTGGGCGCCCAGTCCCGCGCCCTCTCATTTTCCCCGGGTCCGGCGGAAACCGGCCTGAAAAACAACGGCGACCAGGGATTCGAGCTAAACATCAGCATCCCGGAAGCCAAGCTGGAAAACATCCAGACCAAAGGCGGGACCTTCAGCCGGCTTTCCCTTGAGGGTTACAGTCCCAGCGGGCGGACCGGCGAGCCGGAGCTGCCCGTGCTCAGCAAGCTGATCGCGGTTCCCCTGGGCGCCAGCGTTAGCTTTGAGGTTACATCCCGGCAGGAAAGCCTGTTCAGCCAGGCGGAATCCGGGCTGGAGCATCCGCTGGTTCCCACCCAGCCCTCTCTGGCCAAAAGCCAGGACCCGGATAAAATTCCCTTCGCGCAAGACCCGGTGGCCTATTCCCGCGATGACTTCACGGAAAATCCGCTGTTTCGCGTGGAGGAAGTGGGGATGATGAGGGGCGTGAGGGTGTTCCAGTTTTACTTTGAGCCCGCGCGCTACAATCCGGTGAGCGGCGAGCTGAAGATAACCCACGAAGCCAGCATCCGCGTGGATTTTAGCGGAGGCGATCCGGCCGCGACAGAAGAGCTGCTGCGCAGAACCGCCTCCTTCGAGTTTGAAAAGCTCTACCGCGCCACCCTCTTCAACTGGCGCGCCGACGACCGCGACTGGTTGGTGCGGACTCCCGTGAAGATGCTCATCCTCTGTCCGACAACCTGCACCACCTTTATCCAGCCTTTCGTAACCTGGAAGAGCCAGCAGGGCATCATCACCAGCGTTCAGACCGTGGGCTCCGGCGGAGACCTGGCCAATAACGCCGCCACCATCAAAACCTATCTGCAAGGCGTTTGGGACGCGGCCACCGCAGACAATCCCGCGCCCACCTACCTCTTGATCGTGGGCGACATCTCCGGAACGGTTGGCATAGTAACCAACACCGGCGCCACCGGCACCCATCCCACCGACCTCACTTACGCGCGCCTCAGCGGCACGGACTATTTGCCGGAGCTATATTACGGACGCTTCTCCGCCTCCACCCTCCTGGAACTTTCCCAGGTGATCAGCAAGACCGTGACCTACGAAAAAACCCAGATGCCTGACCTCAGCTATCTGGGCAAGGCTGTCTTGATCGGCGGAGCGGACCCGGACCACGGCCCCGTGGAAGCCAACGGCCAGGTGAACTACGGCACCTTCCACTACTTCAACAACACCAACGGCGTGACCACTAATGCCTACCTCTATCCCGCCTCCGAAACCAGCGACGCCGCCATCATCGCCAACGCCAACGAAGGCCGGGGCTTCATGAACTACACCGCCCACGCCTGGGAAGGAGGCTGGGGAGACCCCCTTTTCGACACCACCGATGTGCTCGGCATGTCCAACCTGAACAAATACGGCGTGATGGTGGGCAACGCCTGCCTTACCGGCAAGTTCGACGTTGCCTCCTGTTTCGGCGAAGCCCTCCTCCGCCGGGCGCTCCGGGGCGCGGTGGGCTATATCGGCGCCAGCAATAACACCTACTGGAGCGAAGATTACTGGTGGGCGGTGGGCAATAAAACACCCCAGGCCGCGGCTCATCCCTATGACGCCACCAAACTGGGCGCCTTCGACGCCATGTTCCACACCCACGGCGAAGCGCAGGACGACTGGGCCACAAACCTCGGCCAGACGGTCTATATGGGCAATTCCGCCGTTCAACAGAGCAGCAGCGGGCGCAAAGATTATTACTGGGAAGTTTACAACATCATGGGCGACCCCTCGCTTACCACCTACACAAGGGTGCCCAGCGCAATGAGCGTATCCCATACCACATATCTGACCCCCCAGATCACCAACACGGTGGCTGTGAACACCGGAGTCGCCTACGCCTTGGTGGGCATCTCCCGGGACGGCGTCCGCATAACCGGCGGCTACGCCAACAGCTCCGGGGTTTATACCGCCGGCATTTATCCCGGCAGTGTAAGTGAATATACGCTCACCGTGACCGCCCCGAACCGGATCAGCTACTTTGGCACCATCCACGCCGGCCACATCTGGACGGGGGCCGAATCCACCAATTGGGGCACCCCGGGCAACTGGAACTGCGGAACCGAGCCCACCTCCACCAACCACGTCCTGATCCCAGGGGGGCTGACCACCTATCCCGTAACCGGCAGCGCGGCGCGGAATTGCTACAATCTCAGCATCGAAAGCGGGGCGAGCGTTTTACTGAACAACAGCAACCTGAACGTGGCCAATGACCTATTCACCTACGGCGCGATCATCATCACCGGCGCGGTGGACCTCAACGTGGACGGCAACATCTTGTGGCGGGCGGGCTCGACGGCCAGCATCAGCAGCCCCAGCGCCGAGATCTACTGCGCCAAGAACATGACCTTCGAATCCGAGGCAAACGTGGTGATGGCGATGGGCTACGTGGAATTTGACGGAACCGGGGACTCCTTCCTCCACAATTATAGCGCGAACACCCGGCTCTATCACATCCGCTCGAACGTGGAGGGCGTCAACAGCTTCATCATCAGCGAAACGAGCAGCCAGGATATTTACATCAACGGAACCTTATACAACTACGCCAGGCGCCAGAGCCTGTGCGCATACAGCGGCAACGTCTTTCTGAAAGGAAACCTGAACGACTATAACACCGATCCCGACCGGGGCGTGAGATGGAACAGTGGCACCCTGGTGACCGGCGGCACGAACCTTGGCCTGACCCTCACGGGCGGCGACGCCTGGCTGAACAATCTGAAGATCAATTCCACCGGGACTGTGACCCTGAACACTGATCTGGTGGTGAAAGGCAGTTTGACCATCGCGAGCGGTGTGCTCAGCGTTTCCAACCACACCGTGAAAGTGGCGGGCAACTGGATCAACCAGGTGGGCCCCGCGGCCTTTTCTGAAGGGACCTCGAGGGTGATCTTCAACGGGCCGTCCCACCAGTATGTGAACGGCAACGAGACCTTCAACATCCTGGAAGTGGCCAACGGAGCGGCTTTGCGCTTCTCCGCCGGTTCCACCACCGTTTGCGCGATGTATGACTGGACTTCCGGCGGGATCGACGTCAACGCCGCCGGTGTTTCCTTCACCGCCAACGACCTCAGCGAAAACGGCATCGCCGGCGGCTGGTGGCTCTCGGCCGTAAGCAGCATCGACCTCTACTCGCCCAGCGGAGGCTGGATCGACCTGAAAGGAAGCCTGTACATCGGCGCCGGGTCCTTCAACGTCCACGGCGGCACCACTGCCTCCTACTGGCCCTATGGCGGCAACGCCTCCATCACCATGAACGGAGGTCTGCTCAATTTCCCTGACCAGGGGATCATACTCCAGAACTCAAACGACTACACTTTCTCTGCCAACATCAGCGGAGGGATCATCCGCATGGCCGGCAACTTCCAAGATTACCGCGGTGACTTCACCCCCAGCGGCGGAACCATCGAAATGACGGGGCCGAACGACGCCAACGTGACCTGCCAGAGCGGCAGCAACCTCCATCGCCTGGTGATCAACAAAAGCTCCGCCAAATCCGGTGAAGAAACGGGATCAACTTACGTTGAAGACAAGGACGGACGCTCCACACCCCTCACCCGCAGCGCGAATGTGACCATCTCCGCCTGCGTGATCAAAAACGAGCTGGACATCCAGAACGCGAACACCGTGACCATTTCCGGCAACGTGAGCTGTATGAACGCAGCGGCGGTGAAGGTGGCCAACGGGACCCTGAAAGTGAACGCCTTCACCTTCAGCACCACCGGGGATATCAACATCAACTCCGGAGGCAGGCTGGAACTAACGCCCGGCGCTGTGGTCCTGGTATCCACCGGCCGGGTGGTCCACGTGAACTCCGGCGGCGTGTTCCAGGCCGTGGGCAATAGCTCAAACAATGCCTTGATCAGCGTGAACGGCACCGGCTACTACGGCCTGCAGGTCCATGGGGGCGGCAGCATCGGCGCGGCCTACGCCACTTTCCAGTATCTGAATTCCATTGGGGTCTATCTTTTCGCCGGAAGCACAGTGGACGCCACCAACTCCTTCAACTATTGCGTGTTTCGCAACGGCGCGCCCAACGGGGCCCTGCTCCGGATCTACACCGAGCAAAGCTTCACGATCACCGGAGCCAGCTTCCCCACCAATGCCGGAGGAACCGCCGTGAACGTGTTTCGATCCCTTTACAGCGGCCACGTCTATCTAAATGGCTGGAGCGGCGCCTTCGGCGGCCCGGCCTACGAAAACGATCCCTTCAACCGCGTCTGGTGGTCGGGCAGCGGCATCCCGCCGGTGGAAACCCTGTCGATCAGCTTCGTTCCCTCACCCGACCGGATCCGCCTGGACTGGGTCTATCCCTTCCCCGCCACTCGCTACAACATCTACCGCAGCCCCGCCCCGGACGGGACTTACGTTTATCAGGGATACACCACCAACCTCACCTGGAGCCAGACGGTGCCAGGAGACCGCTACTTCTACCTGGTGAAAGCCGTCGGGCCCTGATCCGGACGCGATCCAGCAGACATTGAGGGCCTCCGGGCCCTCTTTTGTTTACCCAAACCACGGCGCCTCCCTCGAAGTGTTAATCCGGGGGAGGTGGCCACAGAATGTAAAAAGTCAGGGTCAGAGGTCCAGCAACAGCGAGTCCGGATCGTGGGGGAGTTCAGGCAGGGAATCCAGGGTCTTTTTCGCTCTGGCGGTCACTTCCGGCAAAAGCTTCGTATCCCCCGGGTGCGATTCTTCGTAGTAGCCGTAGTAATCTCGCACTCTGTAAGCCTGCTGAACCCCGTTGGCGGAGGCCAGCAGCAGCCAGTGATAGGCTTCGACGGGATCCTCGATGACGCCCAGGCCGTATTTGTAGCATAAGCCGAGATTGTACTGGGCGGCGGGTACGCCGGCCTCCGCGGCCTGTTTGAACAAGCGATAGGCTTGCCTGGCCTCGACCATGGTACCCCAACCCTCCAGCAGACAACAGGCATAATCGTTCAGGGCATAAAGATTACCCAAATTGGACGAGGAAGCCAGCCATTCCAAGCCGTTCCACAGATCATCTTCAATGGTCGGCAATTCCAAACGCTGCCGTCTTTCCTGGTTGTAGATCAAAGTGTCAACCACAACCGAGACACTATCCACGATATCGTCCTCCGCGTAGTCATCCCTGCCATAGGAATCCAGTCCATAGTTGATATAAGCCCTGCCCAGACGCAGCTGGGCGTCCGCGTCCCCATCCATGGCCTGGTAGAAGAGTTGATCGGTTACCGTCCCCCCCGCGCGCTCCGGGCCTACGGCTTCGGCTACAGCGCAGGCTTCGGCGATCACAGCCTGAGCTTCCAGGCCGATCACCACCGCCAATACCAATAAAACCAATACTTTTTTCATGGTTACCTCCATGTTCGCATTTTTGGCGGGGAGGCTGAGGATGTCAAGAACTTCGTGACGCCGTTGCCCAGCTGACCGCCAAATGGAGGCCGGGCCGGGAAGCGAGCGCAGGCGGGGGCGAATCCCAACAAAAAGATTGACGCCAATCGGCGCCGGACAAATCCTTGTTCGCAGTCTAAAAAACAGAGTGAAGTATGGAAAAATACCAAGATATTCTGGACAAACTGAACATGATGCCCCATCCGGAGGGCGGTTTTTACCGGCGCAACTGGCAATCGCAGATCAGCGGCGACCTCAAGGACCCCACGGGCAAGGTGATCTTTCCGCAGCGTCTGGTGGGGTCGTCGATCCTCTACCTTTTGCCCCACACGATGGTCTGCCGGTGGCATCGGGTGCAGTGTGACGAGATGTGGCACCACTACCGCGGCACGCCGCTGAAGCTGTATCTGCTGTCGTCCCAGAAAGGGCTGCAGACGCAGATCCTGGGCACGGACGTTCCCGCCGGCCAGCTGCCCCAGTTCATCATCCCGCGCCAAACCTGGTTCGCGGCGGAACTGAACGAACCCGCGGGCTTCGCCTTTTGCGGTTGCACGCTGTGGCCGGCGTTTTCCTACACCGATTTTGAGATGGCCGAGCCCGGCGCCCTGGCCGACGAGTTTCCCGCGCAGCGCGAGCTGATCGAGCGCCTCCAGAACCACCCCCAATAAGGAGCAAACATTCTTGGCTGAGAAAATTTTTATCCTGGACACCAACGTCCTCATCCACAATCCCCAGGCCCTCTTCTCCTTTGCCGAAAACCGCGTGGTGATCCCCATCGTGGTGATCGAAGAGATCGACCAGTTCAAAAGAGGCGTGGACGAAAAGAGCCGCAACGCCCGCCAGATCGGACGCCATCTGGACGCCCTGCGCGCCCAGGGCAGCCTCCAGGAAGGCGTTAAAATGGAAAACGGAGGAACGGTCCAAGTCTCGGTGAACAAGGACGTCACGGACGTGGCCACCCAGCTGTTCTTCCTGGACCGCATCGACAACCTGATCATCGGCACCGCGCTTTACTTTCAGCAAAAATATCCCAAGGCCTTGGTGACACTGGTTTCCAAGGACGCCAATGTGCGGATCAAAGCCGACAGCGTGGGCATCAACGCGGAGAATTTCGAGACCGACAGCATCAAGTTCGAAGAGCTGTACACCGGCTGGGAAACCAAGGAACTGGAGGACGCGGAATTCGACGCCATCAACGGCCGGAAATTCATCGCCAATCCCTTCGCGGAACTGTATCCGAACCAGTTCATCCGCTTCTCCCGGAAATCCGCCCCGGAAACGGTTCGCACCCTGCGCTACAACAAGAGCGCGAACGCCCTCTACACCCTCCAGAGCTATCTGGGGGAACTGGTGTACGGGATCAAGGCGCGCAATTTCGAGCAGGAAATGGCGCTGGACCTGCTGCTGGACGATACCGTCCGCCTGGTGAGCCTTTCGGGCAAGGCCGGCACGGGCAAGACCCTGCTGGCGATGGCGGCCGGGCTGCAAAAGGTTGTGGAAGAGCAAAAGTACACCCGGCTGGTGATCTCGCGCCCGATCTTCCCGCTGGGCCACGATCTGGGCTACCTTCCCGGCTCCAAGAGCGACAAATTCAACCCCTGGATGCAGCCCATCTACGACAATATGGACATCCTCCTGGCGCTGCACGAGGACATCAAAAGCGATAACATGAAAGGCAAACGCAAGCCCAGCCTGGAAGATTTCATGGATTACGGCTTTTTGGAACTGGAACCCCTCACCTACATCCGCGGACGCAGCCTGCCGGACCAGTTCATCATCATCGACGAGGCCCAAAACCTCACCCCACACGAGATGAAAACCATCATCACCCGCGCCGGGGAAAACACCAAAGTGGTGCTCACCGGCGACCCCTACCAGATCGACATCCCCTACCTGGATTCCTCTTCCAACGGGCTTTCCGTGGCCGTGGAAAAACTCAAGCAGGAGGACATCGTGGGCCACATCACCCTGGAAAAAGGCGAGCGTTCGCAGCTGGCGGACCTGGCCGCGAAGTTCTTTTAGAGGCGCTCAGATGGCGAATAAAGCGCTTCGCGAACGCAGCTGGGTGGAGATCGACCTGGCGGCTTTCCGCGCCAATCTGCGGGCTCTGAAGGCCTTCATGGGGCCGAACCAGGGCTTCATCCAGATCGTTAAGGCCGACGCCTACGGGCACGGCGCGCGCGAGATCGCCCGGATCGCCCTCAGCGCGGGGGCCGTGGCGCTGGGCGTGGCGAATCCCGAAGAGGGAAAACTGCTGCGCATCCAGGGCTTCAAAGAGCCGGTGCTGATCCTCTCCCCCTCGCTTCCGAACGAGATTCCGGGGATATTGGACCACGAGCTCTGGCCCACTCTGAGCGATCCGGCTTTTGCTCGGGAACTCGACCGGGCCTGCGCTGAGCGTGGCATCAAGGCGAGGGTGAGCCTCAAATTGGACAGCGGCATGCACCGCAGCGGGGCTTTGGCCGAGGATTTTGGCCGGCTTTGGAAAGCGGTGAAGAAATTGCCTCAGCTCGAGGTGCAGAGCGTGTTTTCCCACTTCGCCGCCAGCGAAAGCGACCCGGCCTTCAGCCAGGCGCAGGAGGAAGAGTTCCTCGCCATCCTTGCAAAGAACAAGGTCGACGCCCCCTGGATCCATCTGGCCAACAGTTCCGCGCTGGTGAACGGCCTCGGAAACAGCGTTCCGATCTGCCGTCTGGGCATCCTCAGCTATGGAATTTACACCCATCCCTCCCAAAAGGAAAAGATCGCCCTGAAACCCGTGATGACCTTCAAATCCACGGTGGCGCAGATCAAAGAGGTTCCGGCCGGCGCCACGGTGGGCTACAACCGCAGCTGGCAAGCCGCCCGGGCCACACGCTACGCCGTGATCCCGGTGGGTTACGCCGACGGCTACGACTTTCTGCTCTCGAACCGCGGGACGGTGGCCCTCAAAGGCGCGCTCTGCCCCGTGATCGGCCGGGTGAGCATGGACATGATCTGCGCGGACATCAGCGACGCGGGCAAGGTGGAGACTGGCGACGAAGTGGCTCTGCTGGGGAATTCCGCGGAGGAACTGAGGGCGGAAAACCTCGCCGCGGCCTACGGCGGTTCCGCCTACGAGCTGCTCTGCCAGGTGGGACGCCGCGCCAGGCGCTATTATTACGACGGCCAGCGCCTCGTGACCTCCTCCCCCCTCTCGCGGCGGGAATTCGTTTCCAGCGACTATCCGGATTCCAAGCTCAGCCAGATCATCCAAGCCGCCATCAGTCAACGCGTGAACAGCGAGGAAATGGGCGAACTGATCTCACGGGAGATCCTGCGGGTGTTTTTCTTCAACAAAGACCGCGAGATCCTCTACCGGCGAGACTTCCGCCACCACATCGACTTTTCGGATTCCGGCGATCCCCGCTTCTGGCGCGCCACCACCACCCTCAGCTTCCGCAAAACGCTGCAAAATGACTTCCTCACTGTGGCCTGCGCCAATTCCGAGGCGGCCCTGAAAGCCTATTTCAAGCGGCGCGACGTGGAATACCGCTGGCTGATGGACACCAATTTCGAGCTCAGCCCCGAGGCCTTTTCCCTCTCCTCCGTGCGGATCGACGGGATCGAACTGGAAACCAAACTCCACTTCCGCAACGCCTGCATGGAGATCCACTGTTCCCATCCCGCCCTTAAAGAGCTGGTGGGCTCCGAGGTCCGCTTCGAGATCGACACCCTCACCCTCTATCCCCGCGGCTCGCATCAACTCAGCGTTTTCATCACCGAACTCACCCACGGCGTGAAGATCAGCTTTTCCCATCCGGCGGAGCTGGACCCGATCGAGTGTGTGCCCGTATTCGCCGGCCAGAACAAGTATCCGCGGGTCTCCACCTCCAAAAACACCATCACCGTGTCCACCAAAGCCGGAGAGTGGGTCTTTCCCCAAAGCGGGGTAGTGTTCGCGTATTAAGCCTGTGGCCAGCGGGGCTGGACTGCGGGAATGTGAAAGGGTGGAAGGGTACAGGCTGGGAGCCAGCCAGGATCGAACCCGGGGCGCATGATGTCAATCATGCTGAATACAAGAACGCAGCATTGGAATGCCGCGCTACGGCAGGGCTGACTGCGTCGCTCGACTTGAGCCACAGCGCCCGCAATGATCCAAAGGTGATCTTAAATCAATTCAATCCGTTTAGTCCGCAGGGAAAGATCAATCCCCTTCCATCTGCCGTTTCACCTGAGCGGCGTTGTAGCGTTCGTCCCGGCAGGTTTGGATGGCGCGGGTGTAGCGGCCGTTTTCGGGTGAGAGTTCGAGGGCCCGGAGGAAATTGGCGAGGGCGTTGTCGTAGTCGCCGGAATACATTTGGATGAGACCGAGGTCGTAAAAGGCCCGCGCGCGTGATTTGGCAGGTATATCCGGCTTGAGGGAGGCCGCGGAAAGGATCTCGAGGGCGCGATCGAATTCCCCCACAACCACCATCTGATGGGCGGTTTTAAGCTCCGGAAGGTGTTTCTTGTCGAGCTCGTAGGTAACGGAAACATTCTCGTAATAGGGCGCCACGGTGCGGATGAACTGGCGGGAAAGGTCGTCCACGCAAACGCCGTAGAGGTAGCTTTGGTCGATACTTGGCGGCTTGCGGTCCTCGGCGGACTTGGAATCCGAAAAGCTGGTGTTCAGGCGCTTGTTGGCGATCACGGCGGAAGTCTGTACATCCATTATCTGGATATTCACGCCCAGATAATGGGCGCCGGTGCGGGTGTGTTTCTGGACCTCGTATTCCTGGTCATTTTTGTCTTTTTTGATCACCGTTTCCGTGCTGATCTCCTCTTTGTACTCGTCGCGGGTGACCCTGCCCACCACCAGCGCGGCGGCGCCGATGAACTCTCCGAGCTGGGGGGCGGTGGCTTCATCCACAAATCCGCTCCAGGCGAGATAGTGTTCCTGAAGAATGGCCTGAAGGTACTGACGGTCGAGCACGGTTTCGAAATATTCGCTGGCAAGCAGGCGCGCGGTGAAGGCGTCGCGGATGTCCTGGGCGCGGAACCATTGGTGGGGCGGGCCCCAGACGTCGCCCATGGCAACGGCGGTGTAGGCGTGAAGGTTTACCTCAGCCGGCCGCAGGATGGCCATGTTCACGCTCTGGGTGGCGCATCCGGCCAGGATCAGCGCCATAAACGCAATCTCGAAGATCAGCTTTGTTCTCATCATCGTTTTCCTTTTTCGATGTCTTGTTCACAAATTATCAAGCCCCGCGTGGGATGTCCACAAAAATATTACCTGGCGAGCGGTGTATCCCTCTTCCTTAATTTGGGATTGATAAGCAACAGGTCTTGGAAAAGCGCGGAAAAGGAGAAAATGGGAGGATAAAAAAATGGTGCTGAAGGGGGGACTCGAACCCCCATGAGCTCATCGCTCACTAGTC
>CAZVXH010000004.1:54701-56431 GCA_964631015.1 uncultured Candidatus Cloacimonadota bacterium
AAAAATGGTGCTGAAGGGGGGACTCGAACCCCCATGAGCTCATCGCTCACTAGTCCCTGAAACTAGCGTGTATACCAATTTCACCACTTCAGCACATGCTTTTGGGAGCCATTTCCCGGAACGGGGCCTGGCTGTCAAGAAGTTTGTTTGGTGAGGCGGCGGAAACGGGGCGGGATCAGAATAAAGAGTCTCGAAAATCTGACAATGCAATCACTTGAACAAATAAGTAAGTCGAAGAGAGAAAAGAAGATCCGAAAAGCATTGCAAAAAACCACTGGCATCAACATTTGTGACGCAAACCGCTCAATAGCCTTGTTCTCACGATATATTACGACCTGCCGGTCGCGGCCGCGAAATCACCATGCAGGTTTCGCAACATCGACCTCACGGCATCTCTCACACAGCTTGATCTCGCGCTTTATTATGCCTCTCAAACATAATGTTTGACAAACATAATGCCTCTAATAATTTGGCGTTGTAAAAAGAACAGCGAGGAGAACTGAGATGCAGTTTTTGAATCGTAGCGAAGAACAGGCCATCATCAAAGCTGAACTGGCCAAGCCGGACAGCCGCTTTTTGGTACTATACGGGCGGCGTCGTATTGGTAAAAGCGCTTTACTGCAAAATCTGCTGCATGAAGAAAGCATTTTCTATCAAGCTGATATAAACGAAGCTCAGGTGCAACGGAGTTTTTTTGCAGCACAGATCGCTTCGGTTATCAAGGGCTTTAACAGCGTTAGCTACTCCGACTGGAACACCCTGTTCATGCAGGCTAACAGCCAATTTAAGCGGCGGGTTACCATCGTGATCGATGAATTCCCTTATCTGGTGCAAAGTTCTCCAGAACTACCCAGCATTATCCAAAAAATCATCGACCAAAAGCACAACTCGATGTTTCATCTAATCCTCTGTGGCAGCTCCCAACAGATGATGCAAGGCATGGTGCTGGATAGATCAGCTCCTCTCTTTGGCAGAGCACATCGGATCATGCAGCTTTTACCAATGGACATTCACTGGCTGCAGCAAGCCCTTAAGATCGATCCCATTCAGGCTGTACAGGAATATTCCATTTGGGGAGGTGTGGCCCGTAACTGGGAACTCAGAAAGGAATACAGTTCTCTGGAGGAAGCTGTAAAAACCCTCATCCTTGATCCCTATGGTATCTTACACGAAGAACCGCTCAGGCTATTCATGGACGATCTTAAAAACGCCGTGCAACCCATAAGCATCGCGTCTCTCATTGGCATGGGGGCAAACAAACTTTCTGAAATCGCGGCAAGACTGAACAAGCCGGCCACCGGATTGAACCGTCCCCTGCAGAATATGATCGAAACCGGTTACATCAAGCGTGATACATGCTGGGGTGAAATGGGGAAAAACAGCAAAAAAACCATCTATCGCCTGCTTGATCCGCTTTCCCGTTTTTATTTCACCTTTGTAGTGCCAAATCAATCCATCCTGCAAAGGGGGTTGAAAGACAAAGTATGGGATGATGTTTGGGCAAAGTGGCCTCTCTATGTTTCCGAAACATGGGAAGAACTGTGCCGCCAAAGCGCCTCCAAGCTGAGCATCGAGGGGAACGGCTTCCTGCCTGCCCAAAGATGGTGGCAGCAATCCAAGAAATCAGGTTCAGCAGAGATCGACATCATTGCCGAATCCCTCGATGGAAGCTGCCTCCTGATTGGCGAAGCCAAATGGCAATGCAAAGCAAAGCCCACATCGATATTAAA
>CAZVXH010000005.1:0-49771 GCA_964631015.1 uncultured Candidatus Cloacimonadota bacterium
CGATGAGCAATAAAAGCCTCCGCGGGCTCTATGCCGGCCTGTTTGGCAAGTATATTGGCCTGGAGCTGGTGGGGGGCGACATGGTGCGCAAAACCCTGTCCGGAGGCGATCCCAGTCGTTTCACGGCCTTCCGCCAGGAAGCCTTGGGCGGCAAACTGCGCCTGGGTTCCGAGCAAGGACTGGCCATGTCTTTGACCATCACCCGCAACCGGGATGTGATCGCTTCCCTTGATCCAACTGACTTTATCTATTACGATGCTGTCACCGCCGACACCCTCTTTGTGGTGGCGCCGCAGGACAATCTGGTGGCCAGTTTTGACACCCGCATCAACATTCCTGCCCTGAACACCAATCTGGGCGTGGAAGTGGCCGGCAGCCTCTACAATCGCAACACTTGGCCGGGACCGATTTCTTCCGAGGAGATCGGCCAATATGTAAGCGGTTTCGACTACATCGATCCGGCTGATCTGGCCGATGTTTTCGTGATCAACCGCAACATGGAGCCCATCCTGCCCGGCTTGCCGAATTGCGCCGCGCGGGGTTATCTGCGCACCAACATTCTTAACAACATCATCGCCGTGGATGCCTCCGCCACCGGTCCGGTTTACCATGCCCTCAGCACCTGGGGACAGAAAGCTGACACAAAAACCCTCACCGTTTCAGACATGTTTAACATCGGCCGCAGCCTGTTCCTCTCCGGAGCCTATTCCTGGCAGCAGGACAATCTCTTCGGCACCGCTACCAGCACCAACCTCTACCGGAACTGGCATCTGCAGGGCACGCTGCGCCTGCTGAAATACTTCAGTCTGCGTGGTTCTTACTTCAACAGTGATGCCACCAATTCCCAAAATGCAGCCATCGGTGAAGGTATCGGCTTGATTCCATACATGCGAAATTCCTACGTCTACACTTTGGGAGCCGGCTTCAACAATCCGCGCGTGAACTATCTGCCCTATTCATGCGAGCTAAGCTACCAGAACGGGACTGACAGCAGCGAATTATTATTTTTTGCGCACCACCGGAACAGCAGCAACAGCCTCAACCTAAGCCTGATCAGCAAATTCGGGGCAATCCCCTTGCGGCTGCAAATCAATGCTTCGCTGGCGTCCATGCTGAAAGAACTGCCCGATCTAGATTCCGCGGACAGCTATGGCAGCTTCAGTTATCAGGCCCGGCTGGGATATTCGCTGCTGCAGGGCAGGCTGCTACCCTGGCTGCAATACCGCCGCTCCAGTTTTGACGATGATGTGGCCCCGGGAAACAGGATTAACGGCCATCTCGCAGTGGGTTTGGAGGCCTATCCCTGGAAAAACCTTAGCGTTAGCACCAGCCTGAACCGCTTGACCAGCGGGAATAAAGCCAATAGCGATCTGAACAGCCAAACCCTCACCTGGAGCCTAACCCTCGGTCAAAGATTCTGATCAGTTTCCTGCTCCGGACCCCGCTGAAACCGAGCTTTTCCTGAAGCACCTGATGTCCGAGTCCGGTCTGCCTCCCGCATGATCCCCGCATCTTAGGCGGGTATCTGGCGGGGGGCAGTTCAGGGCTTGGCCCCGGGGAGTTCTGTGCCGCCCGAAGTGAAATAAGGTTCCGGACCAAGGGGTTTGCAGTATCCGACAAATCCGGTTAAAAAACAGAGAAATCCCTTGACGAAAAAGGGACTTACAAAAAGATTGGTTCAAAATAGAGTAGTCTTATTGATAAAGACAAGGAGAAATAATGGTCAAGCTGAGACTGAGAAGGATGGGGGCGAATGACCAGCCCTTTTACCGGATCGTGGCAATGGACTCCCGTGTAAGCCGCGATGGGAAATATATAGAGAGCATTGGCTGGTATGATCCCAAGCCCAATCCTTCCAAAATCCAGATCGAGAAAGATCGCGCCCTGTATTGGCTCGGGGTCGGCGCGCAACCCAGCGACACGGTGCGTTCGCTGCTGCGCAAGGCCGGCATCCTGCAGATCCGGCACGAGCAGAACATAGAGAACAGAAAAGCCACTGAAACCACACAAGAGGTAACAAATGAAGGAACTGATTGAGTTCATGGTCAAGGCCCTGGTTGACGATCCGAGCGAAGTCAACATTACAGAGATCCAAGGTGACAAGATCACTCTTTACGAACTTCGTGTTTCCAAAACCGATATTGGCAAGGTGATCGGTAAAAGAGGCCGCACCGCCGGCGCCATCCGCACCATCATCAACGCTGTCAGCACCAAACAGGGGAAGAGAGCCGAGCTCGAGATCATCGAGTAGATGAAGGTTTCGGACCTGACCGGGATCGGCCGGTTGGGCGGGATCGACGCGCAAGGGTTTTACCAGGTGATGGTGAAGCCGCGTTACCGCCGAGCTTTGGCCGAGACCAAAGAAATTTTTCTGATCTTTAACAGCGATAGAGTGTTTTTCGTAACTATAAGTGATAGAGACATATCCGATCGTAAGCTGCGGCTTAAATTTGTCGAGGATGGGATCGCCGAGGAACGGAAACTGCATCGCGAGGTGATCCTGGCGTTGCAGCCTGAGGAAGACGAAAACGAGGAACCCGAGGAACTCTTGGGTTACACGGTGGTTTTCCAGGATCGCGAAGTCGGCAAGGTCACGGATTTTTTCCACAACAACGCGCAATACGTGTTGGTGCTGACCTCTCCCGACGGAGCGGAGATCCTGATCCCACTGGTGGATCATTTTGTCAGCGAGATCATTGCCGATCCCGGCGTGATCGTGCTGATCAACGCCGAGAGCTTGCTGGCGGTAAGCGCCACGTGAAGATCGATGTCCTGAGCCTGTTTCCGGAAGCGTTGACCAGCGTTCTGGACAGCAGCATGATCGCCCGCGCCATTGCCTGCAAGGCTTTGGAGGTGGCGTTCACCGATTTCCGCGCATACAGCGGAAACAAATACAATCAGGTGGACGACTACGCCTTTGGCGGTTTCGCCGGCATGGTGCTGCGCGCCGAGCCGGTTTATCAGGCGATCGCCACATTGGTGAAGGACAGCTGGGCCCCGGTGGTGTATTTCACCCCACAGGGGCGGAAACTCGATCAGCCCGTGCTGGAATACTACTCCAGCCTGCCGCGCGTGATCCTGCTTTGCGGCCACTACAAGGAAACCGACCAGCGTCTGCGCGATCTGGCCGTTTGCGACGAACTCTCCCTGGGAGATTACGTCCTCTCCGGCGGCGAGATCCCCGCTCTGGCTTTCATCGACGGCGTGGCCAGGCTGTTGCCCGGTGTGCTGGGCGACATCTCTTCGGCCACTAGCGATTCCTTTAGCGAAGGCCGTGAGGGACTGGGATTTCCCTGTTACACCCGGCCGGTCCACTGGATGGGGCAGAGCGTCCCACCGGTGCTGCGCGAAGGGCATCACGCCAAGATCACAGCCTGGGCCGAGGACAGCGCGAAGCAACTTACCAGGGTGAGGCGACCCGATCTGAAGCGGGGCAAATGAACGCCCTCTACATCGCTCTGGCGCATCATCCCGTGCTCAACAAAGCCGGCGAGACCGTGACCACCTCCATCAGCAACCTGGATATTCACGACATCGCCCGGGCGGCCGAGACCTACGGAGTGAAAGCTTACTACATCGTGCATGCCGACCCCCGCCAGCAGGAACTGCTTCAAACCATCCGAAAATTCTGGCAGGAACCGGGACTGACCTACAATCCGCAGCGCAGCCGGGCCCTGGCCCGGATCCGCCACAGCGAAACGATCGATATGATGATAAACGAGATTACAACGCAGGAAGAAAAGCGTCCGCTAATCGTTACCACGACAGCGCGGAGGCTGCGAGATCAGATATCCTTTGGCTATCTGAAGACTCTGACCTTAAACAACAGGCCGGTTTTGCTGATCTTTGGCACCGGTCATGGCTTATGTGATGAAGTTCATCAAGCGGCGGACCATGTTCTTGAGCCGGTTTCCGGCCCCGGGGACTATAACCATCTGTCCGTCCGTAGTGCCGTGAGTGTCATTTTGGACCGCATTTCTTCCGAGTACATATATGGGAGGAACCATGGATATTCTGCACACAGTTGGCAGAGACCAAATCAGAACCGACTTTCCCGAATTTCGCCCCGGCGACACGGTGAAGGTCCATTATAAAATTAAAGAAGGTAGCAAGGAACGCATACAGGTGTTCCAGGGGATCGTGATCCAAAAACGCGGATCGGGGATCTCCAAGTCCTTCACAGTTCGTAAAGTATCGAACGGCGTTGGCGTGGAGCGTATCTTCCCGCAAAATTCGCCGAACATCGACAAGCTTGAGATCGTTCGCTTCGGCCAGGTTCGCAGGGCCAAACTCTTTTACCTGCGCCAGGCCAAAGGAAAAGCGGGCCGCATCAAGGAACGCAGGCGTTTCACTGCCTAGTTGCGAAACACTATCACTCAGAGCCCCAGACTCTATCTTGAGAACGGGGCTCTCGTTTTTTTACCCGCTGGAACATATGAGGTAAAACATGGCAGAGCAAGAAGTTGGCTACGTTGACTGGGAGGATTGGGGCCTGGAGTTGGTGATGACGAGGGGGAAACTCCGCAAGCTCTTGTTCGTGGACAAAGGCAAGACTGCAGAGGTCCCGGAGCCAAAACTGGCTGCCGCCCGCCTTGAGCTGCTGGCCTATCTAAGTGGAAGCTGCAAGTGCTTCACGCTGGAACTGGATCCCGAGGGTACAAAGTTTCAGCAGGAAGTTTGGCAAGCCCTGCTCGAGATACCTTACGGCGAGACCCGCAGCTACAAACAACTCGCGGAAATGATTGGCCGGCCACGTGCCTGCCGGGCAGTGGGGCAGGCCGCGAACAAAAATCCCCTGCCGATCGTCATCCCCTGCCACAGATTGGTGGGGTCAAACGGTTCGCTCACCGGCTATGCCGGCGGCATCGGATTAAAGCGGCGCCTGCTGGAACTGGAACGTCAAAACCCGGAGCAGAGTTGATCATAGGCATCGGCACCGACATCGTGCGAGTGGAACGGGTGCGCCGACTGCTGGAGCGCTATCCGAACTTCATCAAACGCGTTTTCAGCGCTGGCGAGATCGCCTATTGCCAGGGCAAAGCCAGTCCGGAACAGAGCTTCGCGGCTCGTTTCGCGGCCAAGGAAGCGGTGATGAAGGCCCTGGGCACAGGCTGGGACGGCAAGGTGAACTGGCGCGACATCGAGGTCGTGGCAGACGGCCAAGGCCGGCCGGAGATCCAACTCCGCGGTGGCGCCCGGGAGCGGCTGAACCGTCTGGAAGCTGACAGCGTCCAGCTTTCGCTGGCCCACGAAAAGGAATACGCGCTGGCCTTTGTGGTGCTGGAACGGCAGAAAGCTTGACAGCTTGTGAGCGTTGGAATATTTTGCCAAAACTGAGGTAAATGGTATGCATTGTTTCGTATTCTTCGGCATTCAGGGCAGCGGGAAAGGCACACAGGCAGAGCTTTTAAGCGCCAGCCTGAGCTTTCAGCACATCAACATTGGCGACCTCTTTCGCGAGCAGGTTACGCGTGAAACAACGCTGGGTTTGCAGGTGCGGGACATCATCGGCCGCGGTGATCTCGTACCGGACGATCTGGTGTTCGAGATCGTAGCCAAATCTCTGCTGCCGGATCGCCATGGGATCATCTTCGACGGTTTTCCGCGCACCCTGGCGCAGGCGAAATATCTGGTACGGCATTTTGAGGTGCGGCAGGTCTTTTTCCTGGAATTGGCCGAAACCGCCGCCATCGCCAGAATATCCTCGCGCCGGATCTGCCGGGATTGCGGTCAAAACTACAATCTGGTGAGCGATCCGCCCCTTCAGGCGAATATCTGCGACGAATGCTGCGGCGAGCTGATCATCCGCAACGACGACAAACCGGAGGCGATCTCGCGCCGGTTGAATGAGTTTTACGAACAGACCCTGGCGCTCAAGGAGTTCTTCTCCGGGCGTGGCCTGCTTTCGCAAGTGGACGCCAGCCTGGAGATCGAGACAGTGGCGGCGGAAATCATGAAGATCGTGAGATCGTTGCCCTGTTAAAAGACCATGCGTAAGATTTTGAAGCTGATCTTGGGTCCTGTGGAAGCGGCCGCCTATCTGCTGGCCGTTTGGAGCCTGCTGGTTCTCTTTCTGGAACCTCTGATCAGCTACTACGCGAGTTTACATCTGGTTCAGTCCCTAACGGCCTGGGCCAATCTGCTTTTGCTTGCTCTGGCGATCGCCCACAGGCTTCTGTTACGTGACGACCGCGGCACGCAGAAGGTGGTGATCGTCGATGTGGTAATGCTGGGAGCGGGCTTGCTCCTCATGGCCTACAACGCCAAGATCGTGATATTTTTCCTGCTGATCAGGCAGACCTATTTCATCCTGGATTTTGTCATTTTCCGCTTTTCCAAGGGCAAGGTTTACAAATGGCTGTCTGGGAATCCCCCGGTGACTTTGATGCTGAGTTTTCTGCTGGTGATCTTCATCGGAACGATCCTGCTGATGCTGCCGGTGGCTTCCACACAAAACCGGGTGACGCCCATTGTGGACGCGCTATTCACCTCCACCTCAGCTACTTGCGTGACCGGCCTGATCGTGTACGACACCCCCACTTACTTCAGCAAGTTTGGTCAGATAGTGATCCTGCTGCTGATCCAGATCGGCGGATTGGGCATCATGACCGTGTCCACGGCCTTCGCTTTGCTAATGGGTAGAAACATCGACCTCAAGCTGAAGAACGTGATGAGCCAGGTGGTGGGCGGTACCAACAAGATCAACGTGGCCCAACTGCTGAAAAACATATTGCTGGTGACCTTCGTCATCGAACTGACCGGGGCTGTGCTGCTCTTCTCAAGATTCTATCAGCACCATTCTCTGGACCGGGCGATCTACCTTTCCGTGTTCCACTCGGTTTCCGCCTTTTGCAACGCGGGATTCGCGCTGTTTTCGGACAATCTGGCAGGTTTTCGTGACAGCGCGGTGGTGAGCCTCACCATACCGCTGCTGATCATTTTGGGCGGGATAGGGTTCACTGTCATCATCGACCTTTTCAACTACTATTCCAAGCATGACAAGGTGAGGAAGCTGAGCCTGCATACCAAGATCGTGCTGGTCACCACAGCCTTCCTCATCGGGGTCGGCATGATCGCTTTCTTCGTGATGGAGTATCATGGCACGATGAAAGGTTTCGGCATTCATCAGCGGATGCTGAGCTCGTTTTTCCAGTCCGTGACCACCCGCACGGCGGGATTCAACTCCCTCGATTTTGGCGCCATGGGCAAAGCGGCCCTGTTGGTGAGCATGATCCTGATGTTCATAGGAGCATCGCCGGGTTCCACCGGCGGCGGGATCAAGACCACCACTTTTTCCGTGCTGGGGCTCACAATGGTTTCGCTGTTGAAAGGCACAAAAGAGATCAGCGTTTTCAAACGGCGGATCCCCGCCGGCAATTTCCGCGAAGCGGCAGGTCTGGTATTCCTTTCGGTCGCCATCGTTTTTACCATTGTGCTGATGCTGATGCTGGTGGAGCCCTTCTCTTTCGAAGATATCATGTTCGAAGCGATTTCCGCTTTTGGCACAGTGGGCCTTTCCACGGGGATCACCTCCAGTTTGACCCCGCAGGGCAGAATTTTGATCACGCTGCTGATGTACGTGGGCAGGATAGGTCCCCTGACCATGATCTACGCGTTCGCGATCAGAAGCCGAAAAAACAACATCAAGTACGCCGAGGAAACAATAGCCATCGGCTAAGGAAAAAATAATGGCACGTTTTGCAGTTATCGGGCTGGGCCGCTTCGGCATGACCGTGGCCACGATTTTGGCAGAGAACGGGATGGACGTTCTGGCCATCGACAAAAAACAGGAGTTGGTGGATCAGATCAGCGGCAAGGTCGCGCAGGCGGTGTGCATGGATTCCACGGACGAAAACACCCTGCGGAACATGAATCTGAACGAAGTAGACGCCGTGATCATGGCGATCGGCAGCGACATCCAGGAGTCCATCCTCAGCTGCGCGATTCTGAAGAAGATCGGGGTGGGCATCATCCATGCCAAGATCGAGAACCATCTGCACGGCCGCATCCTAGAATTGATCGGCGTTAAACGCACAATCCTGCCGGAGGAGACCGTAGGCTCGCAGCTGGCGAACACCCTAATCTCCAAGCATATCCTTGAGTATTACAATCTCACCAGCGGACATGTGGTTATCGAACTGGTGGCCCCTCAGGAATTTGTGGGCAAAACCCTGCAGGAGCTGGCCCTGCCCACGGGACGCGGGATCAACGTGATCGCCATCAAATACAGCTATCTCACGGTGACGGACGATGGCAAGAACAAGGTGGAACAGAGGCTGAACGACATGCCCGGCGCCAACGACACCATCAAAGAAGGCGATGTGCTGATGCTGATGGGTAGAAAAGAAGCCATCGACCGGCTGATCCGCGATGTGGCCAACCGAAAGGATTTGTTATGAAAAAGTCCCTGATCAGACGCTATCATCAAGCCCTGGCCATTTTGCTGGGGCTGGTTCTGCTGGAAACAGTGTTTATGCTGGTCATCCTCGGTCGCGGCAGCAACCTGGCCGCTTTGGTGAACGATCTGCAGACCATCCTGATCGTTTCGGTGCTGGTGATATTCACCTATACCATGGTGATCTACAACCTGATCCCGGTGATGTTAAAAAGATCGCTGGGCAACACGGGCCAGATAATCAACGAGATCGCCCACGGCAATTACGAGATCGATATCGACGGCGAGATCGCCGCCACCGCTGGCGACAAAGACATGGAGAGCCTGCTGGAAGGCCTCAAATCGATGCTGCGCAGCATCCACGGTTTTGATCAGGCCAAGGAAAACAAGATCTACGAGCATGACCAGCGCATCAAACAACTGATAAACCTGCTGCCATTGGGCATCTTGATCGCCCTCAACAACGGCGACGTCAGTTATTGCAACGACGCCCTGCGCCGCCGCTATCCCATGCTCAACGAGAGCAAAAACATCCGCGAACTGAATCTGAAAAACGAATTTGACCAGCGCATCTTCCATAAGATCTTCGATTCCCTGCGCTTGGGCGACAATCTCTACGACAACAAGCTCCCGGACACAAATTACACACAGGAAGCGCTGCTGAACGGATCCATCGTCCGCAACACCAAAGGCGATTCGATAGGCGGAGTGTACACTTTGGCCATCACGGAGCATGCGTAACAAGATCAAGGTCGTTTACGACAGGGAAGACAGCAACAGACTGGATAAGTATCTGGTGGATCTTCGCGTCCAGGAACTTTACAGCCGCAGTTTCATCGAGAAGTTGATCGAGGAAGACCGTGTGCTGGTGAACCGGATCCCGGTGAAAAAGAGCTTTCTGCTGAGCCAAGGCGACGAGGTGGATGTTTCTCTGCCGGACCTGGAGCCCAGCGAGGTGGTGCCGCAAAACATTCCCCTGGACGTGGTCTATGAAGACGACGACCTGGCCGTTATCAACAAACCGGCCGGGATGATTGTGCATCCGGGTTACGGAGCATCCGACCAAACGCTGGTGAACGCCATCGTTTTCCGCTGGCGTGAAGATCTCTCCAGCGGGCGTGAGGCCAACCGCCCTGGCATCGTGCACCGGCTCGACCGGGGAACCTCCGGACTGATGATCATCGCCAAGAACGATCTCGCCCAGAGCGCGCTCAACGACATGTTTGCCCACCGCCAGGTGAAAAAGACCTATCTGGCCATCACTTGCGGGGTCCCGGATGCGGTTGAGGACATCATCGAAAGCAACATTGGCCGCAGCATCAGCAATCCGCGCAAGATGTGCGTGACTCCGGAGGGACGCTGGTCGCTCACTGGCTACAAAGTGATCAAGTACTATCACTGTTTCTCGCTGGTGAAAGTGAGGCTGGAAACAGGCCGGATGCATCAGATCAGGGTGCATTTCGCGGAACGCAACCTGCCGCTTTTGGGCGATTTGCTTTACAACACCCGTCGGCAGGTGCACGCCATCGTGCCGGAAAATCTGAAGCGCAAGGTTACGGAACTGCTGACCACGCATTTGCTGCGGCAGGCACTCCACGCCTGGCGTCTGCAGTTTGTGCAACCCCTTTCCGGCAGGCCGCTGGACATCAAGGTCGATCCGCCGCAGGACATCCAATACACCCTGGCCTGGCTGGATAGTTATTTTGGGATTGACACGGATACCCGGGATTTATTCTCAATCCTCAGTGAAAACGAAGAATGGTGAAAATGACCGAAACAAACGCTAAAACCCCTTTCTGTCACATTGATGAGGCCATCCAGACCATCGCGTCAGGCGGCATGCTGATCGTGGTGGATGACGAGAACCGCGAAAACGAGGGCGACCTGCTTTTGGCAGCGGATGCCGTGACTCCTGCAACGGTGAATTTCATGATCTCCCAGGGCAAGGGCTTGCTCTGCGTGCCGATGGAAGCCGAGGCGCTCACACGCCTGAACCTGCCTCTGATGACGCGGCAGAGCACCGATCGCCACGGCACCAAGTTCACCATCCCGGTGGACGTGAAAGAAGGCACCACCACGGGAATTTCCGCTTCCGAGCGGGCCAAGACCATCCTCGCGCTGGCCTCGCCGGACAGCCGGGCGGAGGATTTCATGCGCCCGGGCCATATTTTTCCCCTTTGGGCTGAAACAGGCGGCGTGCTCAAACGGGCAGGACACACGGAAGCCGCGGTGGATCTGGCCAAACTGGCCGGACGGGCCCCGGTGGGGGCGATCTGTGAGATCATTCGCGAAGACGGTGAAATGGCCCGCCTCGACGACCTGATCCCCTTTGCCGCCAAACATGGGCTGAAGATCATCACCATCGCCGATCTCATCCGCTACCGCCGGCATCGCGAAAAGCTGGTGGAATGCGCTTCCAAAGCCAAACTGCCCACTCCCTACGGCGATTTTGACATCCTCACCTACGTGAGTACCGTATCCGACGAATATCACCTCGCCCTGGCGCTTGGCGAAATCACAAGTGACGAGGAAGTGCTGGTGCGTGTTCACTCTGAATGCCTCACCGGCGACGCGCTCCACTCCCTGCGCTGCGACTGCGGCGAACAGCTCAGGCGTTCTTTCGAACTGATCTCTGAAGCAGGCAAAGGCGTGATCCTCTACATGCGTCAGGAGGGGAGAGGCATCGGCCTGGTGAACAAGCTGCGCGCCTACCATCTGCAGGACGAGGGGCTGGATACCGTGGAAGCCAATCTGGATCTCGGTTTTCCCGCCGATCTGCGCGACTACGGGATCGGCGCTCAGATCCTCAAGGACCTTGGCCTGAAAAAGATCCGCCTGCTCACCAACAATCCCAAAAAGATCGTGGGCCTGCAGGGTTATGGCCTGCAGATCACCCAGCGCGTGCCGATCGAAATAGCCGCCCGCGAGACAAACCTGGAGTATCTGCAAACCAAGAAGAACAAAATGGGACACATCCTGAACCATGTATAAACCACGTTTGTTAGCCTCTCAGGACTGAGGAGGTCCGATGCTGTTTCTCAAATCTCTGCTGTTCATTGTCCTGAATGTTGGGACTGGCCTGCTGCTCATCTATTTTGCCAAGTGGTTTTTGTTCAATCCCCGGCAGCGCAAGTTTTTTGGCGTCAGAAACCCCCTCACGCCCGGTTTTCTGGTGCGTAAGCGGGACTGGTTGTTCAACAAAGCCCGCGATCTGCTGCATGATTTTCTGGACCAGGCCGGCAACACCGATGCCCGCTCCGGCTATCTCTTCGACTTGGAAGAACAGGTGCGCCATATGGTTTGGGAACAAACCTCGTTCGTGGACGACTGGCCACTGCTGCCACGCGGATTTAAGGAAAAGATCCGTAACACCGCCTCCAACGCCGTGCGGGGCATAATCGGCAAAATCCTGCGCAAGTTCCTTCCCCACTTGCTCGAACAGATGAGGATAGAACACCGCATCGACGAATATGATGACCAGTTCGACCTGAATTTTTTCTACAATTACTTCCGCAAATACCT
The DNA here is from genome assembly GCA_964631015.1 of uncultured Candidatus Cloacimonadota bacterium. Classification (GTDB taxonomy): domain Bacteria; phylum Cloacimonadota; class Cloacimonadia; order Cloacimonadales; family Cloacimonadaceae; genus Syntrophosphaera. Next base: position 11,918 of record CAZVXH010000005.1, read on the forward strand.
CTATGTGCCACTGCTAAAGATAGTGGGAGGCATCAACCTGGTCTTCGGTATCATGAACATGATCCTGTTCCTGATCTTGGCCTGAGGGGCGGGGAGAGTTATATTATCTTGGTATCCCAGTCCTGAATAATATCGAACCTCAGGGGTACGCAAACTTATGAATGATCAGGAGCGCACAATGGAAGAACAGACCAACCGGATTCCCAGAACCCTGCCGGTGCTGCACATCAACAACGTGGTGATGTTTCCGCATCTGCTGATGCCGCTGGTGGTAACAGATGAAGAATCCAGGCTGGTGATCGACCACTCCCTGGCCCATGATAAAACTATCGCTTTTTTCCTGGACAGGGAAAAAACCGGCCCCAACGACATCGGCCTGAACGAGATCGGCACTGCCGTAAGCATTCTGCGGATGCTGCGCAATCAGGATGGCTCGATCAGCCTGCTGCTGCAGGGAACCTCCCGCATCCGCCTCCAGCGCACCACTCAGCGCGAGCCCTTCATCATGGTTGATGTGGAAAGCCTGCACGAACAGACTGTGGAAGACACCGAGATCCATGCCTACCGCACCATCGCCATCGAACTGATGGACAAGATCGCCTCCGAAAGCACCATCCTCAACAACGAGATGATCGCCGGACTAAGCAACATCAAGCAATCCGGCCGCGTGGCCGATATCATCGCGGGAAATCTGGACCTGCAGATCGAAGACCGCCAGACCATCCTGGAGACCATCGACCTTAAAAAACGCTTTAAACACCTGAACAACTGCCTGGCCGAGATGATCCGCCAGATGCGGCTGGAAAACACTATCCGCAGCAATATCCAGTTGGAAATGAGCGAAGACCAGCGTCGCTACTATCTGCGCGAACAGATGGACGCCATCCGCAAGGAACTTGGCGAAAGCGACGAGGTGAGCAAAGAGATTCTCAAATGGAGGGAGCTCATCGAAAAGAACAAGCTGCCGGATTACGTGGAGGAGGTGGCCCTCGAGGAACTCGACCGCCTGGCCACGATGCAGCCTGCCGCCAGCGAATATGCCGTGGTGCGCAACTATCTGGACTGGATCGTGAACATGCCCTGGGCCACTTTCAGCAAGGACAGGCTGGATCTCGCCAAGATCGACAGGATCCTCACCCAGGACCACTATGGCCTCACCAAGCCCAAGGAACGCGTGCTGGAATACATCGCAGTTAAAAAACTGAAGGGCAGCCTCAAAGGCCCGATCCTCTGTTTCGTGGGCCCCCCCGGCACCGGTAAAACCTCGATCGGCCAATCCGTGGCCCGCGCTCTCAAGCGCAAGTTCATCCGTATGTCTCTGGGCGGAATCCACGACGAGGCTGAGATCCGCGGACACCGCCGCACCTATATCGGCGCCATGCCCGGCAAGATCCTGATGGAGATCAAGCGTCAGGGGACTGCCAATCCCGTTTTCATGCTGGATGAGATCGACAAGCTGGGCCGCGACTTTCGCGGCGATCCCGCCTCCGCTCTGCTGGAAGTGCTGGATCCGGAACAGAATCACAGCTTTGTGGACAACTATCTGAACCTGCCTTTCGACCTTTCCGAGGTGATGTTCATCACCACGGCCAACTCCTTGGACACCATCCCGCCCGCTCTGCGCGACAGGATGGAGATCATCGAATTCACCAGTTACCTTGAGAACGACAAGGTACAGATCGCCCGCAATTACCTGATCCCCAAGGAAAAAGACGCCAACGGCCTGGGCGCGCACAAGATCACCTTCCGCAAATCCGCCCTGCAAGAGCTTATCCGCTATTACGTGCGGGAAGCCGGAGTACGCAATCTGCAAAGGCGGATCGGCTCCATCTACCGCAAGATCGCGCGCGAAGTGGCTGAAGACGACATCCGCGACCGGGTGATCGACGCGGCCAACATCAAGGATTTCCTCGGCCCCCGTAAATTCACTCTGGAACTCGCCAACCGCAAACCCGAGGTGGGCATCGCCACCGGACTTGCCTGGACCAGTTACGGCGGCGAAATCCTCTTTTGCGAAACCATCCGCATGCCCGGCAAAGGCGCGATCGTACTCACCGGCTTGCTGGGTGAAGTGATGAAAGAATCGGCCCGGATCGCGCTCAGCCACCTGAAGGCGAACTATCAGAAATACGGGATCGATCCCCGCGAACTGGAAAAGTACGACATTCACATCCACTTCCCCTCCGGCGCCGTGCCTAAGGACGGACCTTCGGCCGGGATCGCGCTCACCACCGCGCTGGCCTCGCTGTTCACCGGGCGCAAGGTGAAACACGATCTGGCCATGACCGGCGAGATCACCCTCACCGGCAAAGTGCTCGGCATCGGCGGACTCAAGGAAAAGATCCTGGCCGCCAAGCGCGCCGGGATCACCCAGCTCATCCTGCCGCGCGAAAACGAGGAAACCATCAGCGATTTTTCTGCTGATATCCTGGCTGGGATGGAGATCACCTGGGTGGACAACGTAAAAGACGTGCTGGACATCGTGCTGCTGCCCAAACCAGGCCTCAAGGCAAAGAAACCCGCCAAGCCCTGATGGACCGCTTTCCGAACATCCTCATTCTGCTCGACCTGCCGCGGGATTTCATCCCCAAGGCGGAGTTCGTGCTGAGGACGTTCTGCAACATCCTGCGGCTTCATCCCCAGTTCACTTACGGAGAAAGGATCGAAGGGGTTCATCTCTACTACGGGCCGGACCGCGAGCGCGCCTATCCCGTCAAGATCCATTTCGATCCCGCCACCCCGGATTTCTACAGCCAGATGGAACTCTATCCCTTGGACCGGGTGGATTTTTGCCTCTACCAAAAGGAATACATTCCCTTTCTATTTTCCCAGCCCGGGGCGATCTTTGCCATCGGCGAGAGAACCGTGTCGTTCCGCAAAGACATCGTGGCCAGCGCTTTCTATTTTCTCACCTGCTGGCACGAATACATTCTCAGCCGGCACGGCGAACAGCGCGGCCGCGTGGATTACCTCGAATCGCTGCAGCACCGCTGGGATTTCACGGACATCCCCGTGGTGGATGTCTACTGTCAGATGTTGCTCTACGCCATGGAACGGAGCCTGCCCCAGTTCATCCGCGAGATCGTTTGGAACGAGGACAGCCGTTTCTGCCTCTCGCTTTCCCATGATGTGGATTACTGGAATTACTGGGCCGGCACCCAGCAGGCTGATACCCTCAAATACAATCTCCGCACGTGGTTCAAGCGTCCCATCATCGCCACCTTCAAGATCCTGGGCCACACCCTGCACAAAAACCTGATCCACAATCCCCGCCGCCAGATCCGCTGGATCGTTCAGCGGGAAAGGAACCTGGGGGTCAAGGCCACCTGGTTTCTCTTTGGCAAGGACGATTTTGCTGACAAGCGCCAGAACTACATCTCGAACCCCAAGGTGCTGAGGCGGCTGAAGGAGCTGCTGGCCGGCGAGGAAGTGGGCCTGCACGGCAGTCCGGATTCCGCTTTTGACGAGGATATACTCCGCGCCGAGATGGATCGTCTGGTCCGCTCTGGTTTTGAAGTGCGGGGATACCGATCCCACTATCTCCATTTCGACTATCAAAAAAGTTTCCGCATCCTCGAAAACGCCGGCATCCAATATGATTCCACTCTCGGCTACTGGGAAAACATCGGCTTCCGCGCCGGAATATCCTTCCCCTTTTATCCCTTCAACATCGAGGAAAACCGGCCGTTCCGGGTGCTGGAGATACCCCTCATCGTGATGGATACCACTCTTCACTCCAAAAAAGCCATGAACATGAACCCGCTGGTGGCCAGGGTCACCCTGCGCCGCCTCATCGACATGGCCGACAAATATCAATCCCACTTGTCGCTTCTGTGGCACAATGTGACCTTCGACCCCATCGATTTCCCCCTTTGGGCTGGGGTTTACTGGAGCACCCTGCGTTACGCCATCCGCAACGGCGGCTGGATCACCTCATTGCATGACATCTGGACCGAATGGACCAATCTCGAATGACCAAGGAAACAACATGATCAACAAAATCACCAGTCTTCTGTGGAAAATACTCTTCATTGTCATAATGCTGTTCGTCCTCTTCTGTCTTCCGTTTCAACTGCTCTCCAAGCCATTCGTTTCCAAGCGCCGCTATCGCTGGCAAAGCTGGCAGGTCGCCAGGGCCTGGGGTTGGCTCACAGTGGTCACCACCGGCACCAGGGTGAGGGTCTCCGGCCGCTCCAACATTCCCTCCGGCGGCCCCATCTGCATCATCGGCAATCATCAGAGCTATTTCGACATACCCACTCTGGTCGGCTTCATGGGCTGTCCCATGGGCTTCATCGCCAAGCAGGAACTGGCCAAAGTGCCTGTCCTCAAACAGTGGATGCTCCAGCTGCCAAGTTTCTTTCTGGATCGCGATAATGCCCGCCAGGCCGTCACGGTCTTCAAGGAAGCCTCGCAAGTGATGAAGGAAGGCCAGCCGATGGTCATTTTTCCGGAAGGCCTGCGCGCTGAACGGGGAAAAGTGGGCGATTTTCATCTGGGCAGCCTCAAACTCGCTCAGATGGCCGGCGCCACCATCGTGCCCTTCGCCCTCGACGGCACCTGGCGGATGATGGAGATCGACGGCAACATCCACGCCACCAAGGTGAATTTGACCATCCTGCCGCCGGTGAAGCCGGATGATCCGATCTACGCCGACAAAATCGCCCTCGCCAACCATCTTAGGAACTCGATCGAAGCCTGCCTGACCGACTGAGCGCGCCGCGGGAAGCTGCGGACGATAACTTTTCCCTCCCTAAAGCTCAGCCTGTCCGCCTCTCCTTCGCCTCCCCTTAACAACCCGCCAAAACAACGGGAGGTTAACGGGAGGCGGACAAGGGGTGAATGAGCTGAACTCTTGGGCGGAGTGTTTCCAAACTGCGCTTATTCTCGTCCGGAGTCCCGGAGCGGATTTGATTTCAATAACTTTAAATCCACCCCTCATACATAGTGGGTAACGAGGGCGGTAAGTACCGATCAGGCCTGCAGCGGATTCAGGTACTCGATCACCAGGATGGTGGTGTCGTCGCGGTCTCTTTGGGGATCGGCGAAATCCTTAACGGCTGAGAGCACGGCGTGGGCTGTTACTTCAGGGGAATAACAGGGTGTTTCGGCCAGCACGGTTTCCAGTCCCGCGGTCCCGAAGAGCGATTCCCGCGGGCTCACCGCCTCGGTCACTCCGTCCGTGAAGACCAGGATCTTGTCTCCGGGGGAGAGTTCGATGATCTCGGAAGTGATGCGGATATTGTCGAAAAAGCCCAGCGCGGTGGAGTGGGTGGTGGCGAACTTTTGGAACCCGCCCATCGCCGGGAGCAGATAGAGCGGGACATGGCCGGCGTTGGAGAAAACGCAGCGCCCGCTCTTCAGATCGATGATCCCCAGGATCATGGTCACGAAGCCTGATTCCAGGTTGTTATCCACCAAAAAGGAGTTCAGGATCTGGAGGATGCTGTCTGTATTCTGCTGGCCTGGGGAAACGGAGCGCAGCAGAGTAGTCATCATCGTCATGGTCATTGAAGCGGCGACGCCTTTGCCCACCACGTCGGCGATGGCAAAGAGAAATTGGTCCTTGTCCTTGATAAAATAGTCATAGAGGTCGCCGCCGACCGCGCCGGCGGGTTCCAGGATGCCGTAGGTTTTCAGGTTGGGCGGCAGTTTGGAAAGGTCGTTGTTTTTGGGGATGAGATTGCGCTGGATGGCTGAGGCGAAGGTAACTTCGGCCAGGATGCGGTTCTTTTCCTCGGTGACCAGCTGGAGGTTGTTGATGTGGCTCGTGAGTGAACTCTTCATCTTCTCGAAGTTTTCGGCGATCACCCGGATCTCGTAGGTGTCGGCTTCGATCACGGGGCTCGGCTGCAGATCGCCTTCACCGGCATTTTTGATCGCGTCCACCAGTTCCGCGAGCGGTTGATAGAGGGCGCGGGTGCGGTACCAGATGGTTCCCGCCAGGATCAGGAAGGCCAGCACGGATGCCAAAGTGAAGATGATGGTGAGATAGCGCAGATCGGCAAAAACCTCTCTGTGCGGCACCACCACCACCAGGCTCCAGTGATTGGATGGAAGGGGACGGTAGGCCACCCAGCTGTCGGTGTTCTCGTCGTCCCGGCGGATCCGCTCAAAGCCAGACTGGCCGCTGATGGCGTATCTGCCTATCTGTCTGAGGTCATCCCGGTCAAAGCGGTTGGCGAGGTCAAAAATGGTGTAGTTCATGGCCAGTGAATCGCTGGGATGGGCCACGATCATGCCGTTGCTGGAGATCAGGAAGGCGTATCCAGTTTTTTTTACCCGGATGGGCGTCACGATCCTGCGCAGGCTTTCCATCGGAGTATCCAGACGGAGGATGCCCATGTACACGTTCCGGACTGTGAGCGGGATGGAATAGGAGCAGACCAGTTTTTCGGAACCCAAGGCGTCGAACCAGGGATCGCTCCACCAGGAGCGCTGGGATAGCGCGCTGATCTGGAACCAGTCTTTGTAGAGATAATCGTCGTCGGGCGCGGATACGCTTTGGAGCTGCTGGTTTTTCAGCGTGAAGGTTTGGGTTTGTTTGTTGGCCGAGGGGTCGTAAGCCAGGCAAACGGAAACGAGCTGGGGATTCACGATCAGCAGTTCATGGAGGTGCCGTTCGAAATTCTGCGGATTGTAGAGATCGTTGTTGATCACGGTTTGCAGATTTTGGGCCACGGTCATGAGGTTGGCCAGGTTTTTGTCGATGCTTTGCACGTTGGTCTCGGTGAGGTTGCTGATGCTTTCTTCCGCGCTGCTTCGCATCACTTCATAGGTGAGTTGTCTGGTGATCAGGATGGTGAGCAGAAAGAGCAGCACCATGAAAATGAACATGAAGGTGATGAGCTGATAAGCCAGGGTCTTAGTCTTTTTCTGCGTTTCCATGAGGATAAAAGGTCCGGTAATCCACCGGTTTTGTCAGCAAGCCGCGCTCGATCAGGATCTGGTTGGCCAGATTAAAATCGGCGGGATGAAGATATCCGGCCGGGTTTCTGCCGTCCAAGATCCGTTTTTGCATGTGAGCCAGCATCCAGGCCTGATGTTCAGGATTGGCGGGCAGATGGCTTTCGCGCAGATAACGCAGCACCACGCTCAGGGTTTCTTCCGGATGGCTCAGAGCGTAATTCCAGCCTTCGAAGGTGGCCGCGGTGAAGTCCCGGCATTGCTTGGGATGCTGTTCATAGAAGCTCCTGGTCGTGTAGAGGCCGTCATCCACCAGGTTGTAATCATGCTCAGCCAGATCAAAGATCACCAGCTCGTCCTCGTTCAAACCGGACATCAGAATGCGGTGAAATTCATTGTAATCCATCGCGCTCATCATGTCGATGGCGTCGTTGACCAGCAGATTCACCGACCAGTCGAAGGGAATGATCCTGATGTTCAGATCGAGCCTTTCCAGGAAATATCTGGTGTGGTCTCCGCCCTCGTTACGCCAAACGCCAATTTTCTTCCCCCGCAGATCTTGGATGGTTCTGATCCCCGACGTCTTTTTTCCCACCAGGAGAGTCGAATTTTTTTGGGAAATCTGGGACAGGTTTACGATCGGTCGAGCCGGATCGTAATAGGTGAGGGCCGTAATCAGATTCAGGTTCGCGATATCGCAGGAACCTTCCATCAGAGATGGATAGGGGGGATGGTCGCCGCCTCCGGGCAGGATCTCCACATCCAAGCCCCGCTTACGGTAAAAGCCTTTTTCCCTGGCCATATACGAACCCGCGAACTGTGCTTGGTGCAGCCATTTCAGCCGGTAGCGGAGCTTGAACAGTTCGCCGGGTTGCTCCGTTTCTTTAGAGGCGAGAGAACTCTTCCCGCGGCTGGTAACCTGTTTCTGTTCCCGGCAGCTCGTGGCCGCGAACAATAAAAGAACTGTGGCAAGAACAGCCGCAAACTTGAAGCTGCTTGTTTTCACCGGATCCGAATCAGCGTCTTGCACATAAACAAACTACCAGTTCTCAAACTATGGTTGAGAAGTTTTTTTAATGATGCTGATTTCGCTGGCGCCGGTCATCCGGTCAAGGGATATTACCGACCTTCTCCCCGGATTTGTGGAAATATTTACACAGTGGCTGGGTAAGTCTATTCTGATCTATTGTTTGGACCTACCGGAAGAGTAGGCATGAGCGGCGCGGAAAAACTCCCGGAAGAGGGGATGGGCCTTGTTCGGACGGGATTTGAATTCGGGATGGAACTGCACTCCGATGTGGAAATCCTTCGCGGGCAGCTCCACGATCTCCACCAGCAAGCCGTCGGGCGAAAAGCCGCTCAGGCTAAGGCCTTTGGCGGTAAGCTGGGCCCGGTAGGCGTTGTTGAATTCATAGCGGTGGCGATGCCTTTCACCGATCGTGGCGCTGCCATAGATCTTTTTGGCCAGTGAACCAGGTTCCAGTTTGCAGGGATAGGCCCCGAGGCGCATGGTGCCGCCCACAATCTTCTGGTATTGCTGGTCTTCCATCAGGTGGATCACGGGATGAGGCGTATCCGCTATGAATTCCGTGCTGTTGGCGTCTTTGAGGTGGCAAACGTGGCGCGCGAATTCGATCACGGCCACCTGCATGCCCAGGCAGATGCCCAGGAACGGGATGTTGTGGGTGCGCGCGTATTCGGCGATGGCGATCTTGCCCTCGATCCCCCTCACTCCAAACCCGCCGGGGATCAGGATCCCGTCTGCGTCCTTGAGTATCTTCGCCAGGGAGGAGGGCCGGAATTTCTGCTCCGAATCCACCCATTTCACCTGCAGCTTCATCCGGTGGAAGGCGGCGGCGTGGAACAGCGCTTCCTCCACGCTTTTGTAGGCGTCCTGGTGCTTCACGTATTTGCCGCAGACGGCGATGGTGACCTTGTGTTCCCAGGCAGTGCTGTTGAGCAGGAATCTGTTCCATTCCCTCAGCCGCAGGGGTTTGCAGTCCAATCCGAAGTGGCGGCAGATGATCTTGTGCAGATCGGCGTTTTTGAAGGTGATGGGGCATTCGTAGACGCTTTTCACGTCGATGGCGTTGATCACGTTCGCGCGGGGGACGTTGGTGAAGAGGGCGATCTTGTCGTAGATCTCGCTCTCAAAGGGTTTTTCAGAGCGGCAGAGCAGGATCTCCGGCTGGATGCCGATCTCGCGCAGTTTGTAGGCGCTGTGCTGGGAAGGCTTGGTTTTCAGTTCGCCCGCGGCGTGGATGTAGGGAATGTAGGTGAGCATCACGTAAAGCGTGTTCTGCAGGCCGAGATCCAGCCGCAGCTGGCGCACCGCTTCCAGGAAGGGCAGGCTTTCGATGTCGCCTACGGTGCCGCCGATCTCGGTGATGATGATATCGTAATCGGCGTCCAGTTCTTTGATTCGGCGCTTGATCTCATCCGTCACGTGCGGGATCACCTGCACCGTTTTGCCCAGATACACGCCTTTACGTTCGTTTTGGAGCACGGTTTCGTAGATCTGGCCGGCGGAACAGCTGGAGCGGCGGGTGAGGGCTTCATCCACAAAGCGCTCATAGTGTCCCAGATCGAGGTCGGTCTCGGCGCCGTCGTCGGTAACAAACACCTCGCCGTGCTGGAAAGGGCTCATCGTGCCGGGATCCACGTTCAGATAGGGGTCGAATTTTTGGGTCACCACGCTGTAGCCCATGGATTTGAGCAACAAACCGATCGAAGCGGTTGCGATCCCCTTGCCCAAGGAGGAAAGCACGCCGCCCACCACGAAAATGTATTTTGCCATTTGTCCTCGGTGAAGTTTGGCCCGCCGGGGCTGATTTTGGGGCCAGCCCCGTCAGGCGGATCGATATTTGGTCAGGCCAGCTTATTCAGCTCGGCCAGTGATTCTTTGATGGCCTGCACCGTGAAGGCGAGGTCCGCGTCGGTGTGGCGGTGGCAGATGTAGCCATGATGGTAGGGTTGCAGGAACACGCCCCGGCGGATGAGCTGCGTGTAAAACTCCACCCGCAGCTTCTTGTAGAGGCCTGTCTCGTCCTTCGGAAAGGTGATGAAGGGCATCCAGGGCGAGCCGGAAAAGCGGGCCGGAATGCCTGATTCCGCCACCACTTTCTCCACGTCCTCACCGAACTTTTTGCCCTTGGCGGCCACCCCGTCCAGCACCTTATCGCGCTGAAGGATCTCGATGGTCTTCAGGGCGGCGATCTGAGCGTCGGAATTGGGGAAGAAGGTGGAGGAGAGGAAGACCTCTTTGGTGAGCACGCTCATGATCTCGCGTTTGCCGACCAGCGCGGCGATCGGATAGCCGTTGGCCATCGCCTTGCCGAAGGTGGCCAGGTCCGGCGTTACGCCGAAATACTCCTGCGCGCCGCCCAGCGAACAGCGGAAGCCGCTGCGGATCTCGTCGAAGATCAGCACGCAGCCATACTGGTCGGCCAGCTTGCGCACGCCTTCCAGATAGCCCGGCTTGGGCATCTCCACTTCCGCGGCCAGCGGATGGCCCACCGGGGTCACGATGATCGCCGCCATGTCGTTGGCGTTGGCTTTCAGGATGTCTTCCAGCTGGTCGAGGTCGTTGTAGTGGAATTCGATGATGTCTTCATAGAACTTCTGCGGAATCCCGCCCTTCACTTCCACGCACCAGTCGTGCCAGCCGTGATAGCCGCAGCGGGCCACTTTCAGCTTGCCGGTGTGGGCCCGGGCCACGCGGATGGCGATGGTGGTGGCGTCGCTGCCGGTTTTCACGATCGCGGCCATCTCGCAGCAGGGAATCACTTCCCGCAGCTTGTGTACCAGCAGGTTTTGGGTGGCCTGGGTGAGCGAGAAGCAGAAGCCTTTGTTTTTGATCTGCTCGATCACCGCGTTGTCGATTTCTTCCTCGCGGTAGCCGATGATGATGGGACCGTAGGCACAAAGGTAATCGATGTACTCGTTGCCGTCCACGTCGCGGATGCGTCCGCCCTTGCCTTCCTCAAAAAAGATGGGGTATTCGCCTTCCACGAAGTTGTAAGGTCTGCGGATGCCGGCCACGCCGCCGGGCACGAGGGTTTGCGCCTCGGCGTAGAGGGCCATGCTTTTGTCGAGTTTCAGTTTGTCAGCCATGTCAGTTTCCCCTTTCCCAGAGGGAGGCGATGCCCATGCCGCCGCCGATGCAGAGCGCGGCCAGGCCTTTGCCAAGCTCGCGTTTGTTCATTTCGTGCAGCAGGGACACGATGATGCGGGCGCCGCTGGCGCCGATGGGATGGCCCAGCGCGATGGCGCCGCCGTTGACGTTCACTTTGGCCGGGTCGAGTATGCCCACGCCTTCCAGCTCCAGGCCTTTGAACACGGCCAGGGATTGCGCGGCGAAGGCTTCGTTGAGCTCCGCCAGTTCGATGTCTTCCAGTTTCCAGCCGGTTTTGGCCAGCAACTTTTTGATCGCCGGCACCGGGCCGTAGCCCATGATGGCGGGATCCACGCCCCCGGAGGCGCATCCGGCCAAAGTGGCGAGGATGGGCAGATTGAGTTCGCGGGCCTTCTCCTCGCTCATCAGCAGCAGCAGGGCCGCGCCGTCGTTGATTCCGGAGGAATTGCCGGCGGTCACGCTGCCGTCGGCCTTGAAGGCTGGACGCAGCTTTGCGAGGGCCTCCACGGTTACTCCCTTGCGGGGAAACTCGTCGGTGTCCACCACCACGGGGTCGCCTTTTCGCTGGGGAATGATGATCGGCACGATCTCATCCCGAAAGCGGCCGCTGGCGATCGCATTCTCGGTTTTGTTCTGGCTGGCCGTGGAGAACAGGTCCTGTTCCTCGCGGCTGATCTGGTGTTTCCCGGCCAGATTTTCCGCCGTCATGCCCATGTGGTAGTTGTTGAAAATGTCGCTCAGGCCGTCGCGGATCATCAGGTCCGTGAGGGTCTTGTCGCCCATTTTGCCGCCCCAGCGCGTGTCCATCGACACATAGGGGATCTGGCTCATATTTTCCGTGCCACCGGCGATAACGATGTCCGCTTCGCCCGCGCCGATCATCAGCGCGCCCAGGGCCACGCTTTTCATGCCCGAGCCGCAAACTTTGTTCACAGTGTAGGCTGGCACATGGTCCGGCACGCCGCTTTTGATGGCCACCTGGCGGGCGATGTTCTGTCCGTGTCCGGCGCCGCAAACGTTGCCGAGGATCACCTCGTCGATCTGTTCGCCGTTCAGGCCGGTCTCCGCGAAGATTGCTTTCATCACGGCCACGCCCAATTCCACGGCGGACACGTCCTTGAACGCTCCTCCGAAACTGCCGATGGGAGTCCGTTTGGCGCATACCACAACGGTCTTTCTCATGGTTTCCTCCATATCTGTATTTTGTTTTTTTCTCATTTAATTTTTGGCGCGGTTTTGGTCAACTGCTATTTGATACGCCGGCAAAGCTTCACGGCCCGCTGATGGCCTTCACCGGGCAACCCTTGAATTCCGCGCCGTTACCGTTGGCGCAGATGCCGCAGTTGATGCACTTCTTGGGATCGATCACCGCCTTGCCGCCCACCATCTTGATCGCGTCCGTGGGGCAGTAGATGGTGCAGAGTCCGCAGCCGATGCAAACGGCGGCATCAACGGTATGTTTCGCTTCGCCGGCCACAGGTTTGACTGGGGTGGCCGGTGTCGGCGTGGTGGCCGGAGGATTATTGGTGGCCGGAGGCTGACGCTCACCCACCCTTGCTTTGGATACTGGCGGAAAAGGAGCATCGACGTCAGCAGATCCATCCCCAGATCCCGCCCGGGGTTCGGTACTGCCGGCGCTTGGGCTTGATGGCGTCGAAGCGGGCGCGCCGCTCAACTCCAGCTTGTTCGTGCCCGCCTGGGTCACTTTTATACCGATCACACAGCGCTGGCAGCCAATGCATTTTTGTCTGTCGATCACGGCCTTGCCGCCTTGCATCGAAATGGCGTCCACGGGGCAAACCTCCACCCGTTCCTGCCGGGGAAAGATGTTCAGCGCGGCCAGGATCTGCAGGGCGATCACGGCCAAAAGCAGGGTGGTGATGATGATCACGGCAATTTTTCTCATTCGCGTTCCTCACAGCAGGTGCCGGGTTTGGGGCAGCTTTGGGCGCAGAGGCCGCAGTGGATGCAGTTGCGGTCGTGCACGTATTCATGTTCGGCAATGTTGATGTTCATGGGGCAGTTGAGCGAGCACAAACCGCAGTCGGTGCAGCGTTCCAGGTTTCTTCTGATCTTTTTGCGGTGGATGCCCACCGTTTCCCCCAGCCACTGGAACACATTCATCAAGGCGGCGTAGGGGCAGAGAAATCGGCACCATTCCCTTTCCCCGAAAAAGGATTTCAGGATCACGATGCCGAGCACCGCCAGGCCCAGCGCGATCAACTTTGGCAGCAAGGAAAGCGAGTAAAAGGGACAGAGCCGGATGAAGAGGTAATTCAGACCAAACAGCGCGAGGGCCACGGTTGCCAACAGGATCAGGTATTTGAGGAAGGCCAGCCGCCGGTCCAAGTAAAACGGGGTCCGATGCTTCATTCGGTAACGCTTCCCCCGCAGGGAATATAGCAGTTCCTGCACCGTGCCCAGCGGACACAGCCAGGCGCAGAACTTACGACCTTGGAACATCGTGTAGACCAGCACGGCGAAACCGAAAATGATGGCCCCGGACATCGCCCAGCCGCCCACCCGCAGGAATGTGCCGCCGTTGAGGCCAAAACAGACCAGCGCGTAGGGACAGGCCTGATGGATGGAGGAGCGGAGACCCAGGATCACCAGCACCAGCCAGGCCAGCGCCACAGCTAAAGTGGCGGACTGTACGATTTTTCGGGTGAACTGGCCCTTGCTTTTTCTCATGCTGGACTTCCTTGGTGTTGTTCGCGCGAAACCGCTTCGCCGCGTCGGTTTCCTCTTCTTTTCCAGCCAGCCTTCTGTCAACAAAAAAGTCCGGCAGGCTGATATGATCGCGTTTCGGGCCGCCTTCCCCGCGGCCGCGGCTCGTTCTATGTTTCCTCCGACCCTACTTGTTCCCTGTTAACCAGTTTCTCCGACAGACCTCCAATGAGAATGACTAACAGTTCCGCACGTGGCTGAATCCCCTCGCTATGGCAGGTTGGGGCGGGGTGGGAGACAGGCGTAACGCAGCATGCCAATGCTGCGTTTGGCTATTCCCGCAAGGGCCGGATTCCGTCACTGCGTCCGGAATGACGTACGTTTGGAGGGGCGGGGGTGTGTTAGCTATTGAGTTGGGCGATCAGGTCGCGGCAGAGTTGGGTGGAGCGTTCCAGGGTGGGACTTTCCACATAGACCCGGATGATGGGTTCGGTGCCGCTCTTACGGATGTGGATCCAGTGGTCGGGAGCGGTGGCCTTGATCCCATCGCGCAGGTCGAGCGTGTATCCTTCCAAGCTTGAGGGCAGAGTGGCCAGAGCGTCGTTCATTCGTTCAGGCGGCAGTTCCAGCCTGCCTTTGGCAAAGTAATAGCACGGTAGTTCATTCACCAGTTGGGATACCGTTTTGCCGCTTTCGGCCAGCAAGCCCAGGATGATGGCCATGCCGGCGATGGCGTCGCGGGTGTGATTCACTTCGGGGCAGATGATGCCGCCGTTGCCTTCGCCGCCTACGGGTGACTTCAGTTCCTGCATCAGTTTCCCCACGTTGATCTCGCCCACTTTGGCCCGATGCACCTTAACGCCGAAGAGTCCGGCGATATGGTCGGAAAGCATGGATGAGGAGAGATTGACAACGATGTCGCCGGGATTTTTGGGGAGGATGAAGAGTTCCGCCAAGGCGACGGAGTATTCCTCGCCGATGCAGGCGCCATGTTCGTCCACGATGGAAAGCCGGTCCACATCGGGATCAGTGGCGAAACCAAGGTCGGCCTTGTTTCTGCGGACCTCTTCCTCAAGCTGGCCCAGGTTTTCGTTCAGGGGCTCGGCGGGGTGGGCGAAAACACCGGTGGGAGCTGAATTGATGCCGATAACTTCGCAGCCCAGGGCTTTGAGCAGCAGCGGCGAGATCAGGCCGCCGGCGCCGTTCACGGAATCCACCACCACGCGGAATTTGCGGGCGCGGATCTGTTCCAGGTTCAGCCAGGGCAGGGCCAAAACCTGCTCGATATGATGGGCGGTTCCGTTGGGATCAGGGGTCAGGGTCCCCAGTCCCTCCCAATCTTTCCAGGCGATGGGACCGTCCACGGAGGCCAGGAACGCGGCGGCTTTTTCGGCGGAGAGAAACATGCCGTCGCCATCCACAAACTTGAGGGCGTTCCACTGAGGCGGGTTGTGGGAAGCCGTGATGCTGATCCCGCCTTGGGCGGAGTGTTTCTTTACATTCAGCAGTACGGTGGGGGTGGCCACGATGCCGAGGTCTATCACGTCGCACCCCACGCTGAGCAGGGCGGCTGCAACGCTGTGCAGCATGGCCAGGCCGGTGGTGCGGGAATCCCTTCCCACTACAATTTTTGGCCTTCCCTCCCGGGCGGGTGAAAGGGAGTTTTGGGAGACGAACTGTCCGAAGCGCGCCGCGTAACGCAAAACGACTTCGGGGCCCAGGGTGTCACCAAAGACTCCCCGGACCCCGCTAACGCCGGTCATCAACTTGCTCATAAGCTTTTAATAACCGTATTTATACCTGTTGTCAACAATCTTGGCATCATCGCGGAGCTGCTGGAACCAGCGGCCGAAAGCGGCATCCTCCAATCTGGCGCGGAGCTCTTCCTGCTTGGCTTTGTCGAAGGACTGCATGTTCGGTTTGTTGCGGCTTTCGGCAAAGATGAGGAAGGGGCCTTCCTTGGTGGTGATCAGGGGCGACCAGCCGCCGGAATTGAGGGCGAGGGCGGCTTTGTCAAAATCGTCCAGCTGTGCGTTCACGGGAGCGGCGAGGCGGGTTTTGGCCTTGTGGTCCTTAAGGTCGATCACTTTCCAGCCCTCTTGCACCGCGGCGGTGAGGTAATCTTCCTCGGCCACGCGTTTCAGGAAATTCTCCGCCTTGGCCTTGACCAGGGCGACCCTCTTCTTTTTCTCGAGGTCATATTTGATCTGCAGCTTCTTCTCCGCGAAGTCCTCGTAATAAACTTTCTTGTTGTCCGTAACTTGGGCGATGATATAGCTGTCCTCGCCGTTGATCTTGAGCATGAAGGGATCCGAGACCTTGCCGGCTTTTTTGGACTTCATGAACTGAAAGAGACCGCCATGTTCGCCGATGCCTTCCATCTGAGTTTTGTCGTGGGCCAGCCAGGGAGATGTGGTCACTTCCAGCTTGAGCTCTTTGGCTGCTTTGTCGATGCCTTTTTGGGCGATCAGCTTGGAGGCGTCTTTGGCTTTGTCTCTCAGGTCGCTGCGGGTGGATTCGGTGGTGTTCACCTTGAAGAGGATGTGGCTGGCGGAAACCTGTTCCTGACCTGCCGCACCAGGGAAGATGGTGTCGCAGCGCGCGATGTGCCAGCCGAACTGGGTTTTGAAGGGTTTGGAGATCTGACCAGGCTTGAGGGCGAAAACCACCTTGTCGAACTCCGGGACCATTTGGTTGCGTCCGAATTTGCCGAGGAAGCCGGCTTTTTCGGCTGAGCTGGGATCTTCCGAGTAATCAAGGGCCAGCGAAGCAAACTGCTGCGGGTCGCGCACCAGGCGGTTGTAAATGTCATCGATCTCCAGCTTCACGTCGTTGAAATCCTGCTCGGAGGGCTTGATCGGGATGCTGATGTATTTGAGGCGCGAGGCCGGACCTTTCTTGAATTCCTTGTCCTTGTTGTCTTCGTAATACTTTTTGATCTCGGCGTCGGTGACCTTCACGGCGGTGCTGTCGGCCATGTTGAAATCGAACCAGACGGCTTTGCCGGTCACACTGTCCGAATCCTTGATGTATTCGGCTTTGAGGCTGTCGGCGGTGATTTTGGCTTCCTTTTTGATCTTGTCCTGCAGCTTCTTCCTGGGCAGATAATCCCGCATGCTTTCATACATCGCGGAACGGAGTTCGAAGTTGTTGTTCAGGGCGGCGAAGTATTTGGCTTTGTCGAATCTGCCGTCTGTCTGCAGATCGGGGTTTTGCTGCAATTCCGGCGGAACCTCGTTTTCCATGGCGTTCTTGATCTCGGTATCGGTAACTTTGATCTTGTGTTTTTTGATCTGCTGCTTCCAGATGGCGCCATCCACCAACTCCTGCCAGGCAGTGTTGTAAACGTAGGACATCATGGTCTCGTCCACCTTTTGGCCCTGGGCTTCATAGCGCTGGATCACTTCCTGGATCTTGGCACTGTATTCCTGCGGGTCGATCTTGGTTCCGTTGACCTTGCCCAAGTATCTGCCCTGAAAAGATTCGAGCAGTTGTTCCCCGCCGAAGATGCCTCCGGCGCCGAGGCTCAGGATGAAGGCCGCGGACACGATGTAGACGATCAGTTTTTGGTTCTTTCTAAGGCTGTCGAGCATTTATCTCCTCCCATCAAGGGTTAAATTCGTTTTGAAAAGCCAATATTTTCAGAGGCTGTTTTTCCACAAGGTTTTTTTTATATCTCGGCCTTACGGAGGAAGGCCAGACCCAACAGAGTGAAGAACAGATTTGGCAGCCAGGCGGCCCAGACAGGGGGGATCACGCCGCTGTAGCCGAGGCTTTGCACCACGCGCACCATTATCAGATAGAGGAAACAAACCACCAAGCCCAGCAGGAAAACGAGGCCGCGGCTTTTGGAGCGGGTGTTGGAGGTGGCCACGGGGATGAAAAAGAAGATCACGATCAAATTGGTGAGCGGAAACGCCAGCTTCATGTGCAGGTCTACGATCTCGCGGTTGGCCGGCTCGCCCATTTTCCGCAATCTGGCGATGTATTGCTGCAGTTCAAAAAAGTTCAGCGAGATCGTCTTTTTGGTTATCCGCACGAAATCCTCGGGTTTAACGTCGAGCAGGGGGAGGCTGGTGCTGGGGTAATATTGGTAATAGATCTGTTTGCCTTTGTCGAAGCGGCGGATCTCGCAATCCTGGAGCAGCCAGCGGTCTTTCTGCCAGACGGCGGATGAGGCTGTTACCCGCTCGGAGATCTCCTGGTCCTTGGGGTCCAGCTTGGTGAGGTCGATCACCCGGATGGTGTTTTGATAGCCGTCGAAGAAGGCGAAATAGTAAAAGTCGTTTTTGTCGCCCTGGTAATGTACCCTGGCCTTGAGCAGATTGTCCTCCGCTTGGGCGCCCTGGATCTTCACGTCGTAAACGTAGTTGCGCGTTTTTTCCGCCCAGGGCAGCACATACTCTCCGAAGACCGCCACCCCCAGGCTGATCAGCAGGCCCAGGGCAAAGAGCGGCAGCATCGCGCGGGTTATGCTCACTCCGGCGGCGCGCATGGCCACGCTTTCATTGTGCCGGGCCAGGGAATTCATCAAAAACAAGCCGGTGATCAGGATGGTGACCGGTGAGGTGAGCACGATCAGATAGGGCAGGCGCAGCAAATAGTAGAGGATGGCCAGCTGGGGCGTGGCGCCGCTGCGCATGAGGGGCGCGAGGTTGTCGATCACGTCGATTACGATGAAGACCACGGAAAACGATAAAAAGACGATCAGATAGGTCTTGAGGAATTCGCGGCTGACATAACGGTCAAGCATTCGCATCGTTGGCCTCAGTGGATCAGCTCATCCGGAGCGTTTTTCAGCCTGGCTTTGCGGTGGGTGAGCCGCCAGCTGAGCAGGTTGAGGTTGATCAGATGTTTTTCCCGCAGGGAGAGGAAGATGAGCAGGACGCCAAGGACTATGAACACAATGTTGGTGAGCCACATGGAAAGGAAGGGGCTCATCAGGGAGCGGTCCGCCAGCTCTTCTCCGCCGGTGAGGGCGACGTAGTAGATGAGGAAGATCACGCTGGATACCGAAAAGGCGGTGCCGATGCCGCTGGTGCGGGTCATCAGGCCCAGGGGGATGCCCAGCAGCACAAAGATGATGATGGCAAAGGACAGGGCGAATTTCTTGTGATACTCCACCTGTAGCGAGCGCAGATTTTCGTTGATCTGCTTCTGTTGATCCTCGGCCTGGGTCTTCATGATGCCCAGACGCCTCTGTTCAACGCTGTTGGCGTAGTCACTTGGCCTGCCTTCCAACTCCTGCAGGCGCCGGCTCAGGTTGCCGAGTTCCTTGTCTTTGTCCGCCAGTTCGGATGACTTGGCGCGAATGCCCGCCATCAGCTGGGGGTAGGTCATTTCGCGGTCGCTGCGGTAGGCGTTGTCCGCGAAATCCAAGTTTGTGGTCAGATCGCGGATGTACACGGAAAAGGTTTCAAAGCGGCGCAGCTGGTACTTGCCCTGCTCCTGCTCGTTGCGTTCGTGCATCTCGCCATTGTGAAGGTTGATCTGGAGGCTGTTCCCGTTGTCAAGCTGCACCACCTCACCGGTCTCCGCGCTGATCACCCGGGGCAGCTTGGTTTGGCTGCGGTCGTAGATCAGCACATCGCGCAGCTCGTTGTTCTGGTTTTCCTTCACATAGATGGTGTAGTCCGAGAGAGTTGTAAATTCGTTGGGCTTGATGATGGTCATGGGCCGGTAGTAGGCGATTTTGACGGTTAGGTTCTTGAGCTTGTGATTGGCGTTGGGCAGAAAGTAGTGGTTGAACCAGGCCATCACCCCGGTGAGGAGCACGGCTGTGATCATCAGGGGCCCCAGCATCCGGTAGAGATTGATCCCGCTTGATTTCATGGCGATGGTTTCGTGGTCCACCGTCATGCGTCCGAAAGCCAGAATGGTGGCCACGAGCACGGCCATGGGGATGGACAGCGCGATCATGTAGGGCAGGGAAAGGCCAAAGAGTTGCAGCACGGTGTTGGCGTCCAGCTTCTTTTCAATGATCAGATCCAGCAGGTCGATCACCCGGTCGATCAGCAGCACGAAGGTAACCACCAGCAGCGACAGCACAAACGGCGCGACGTGTTCCCGCAGGATGTAGCGCGAGAGGATCTTCATCGGCCGATCAGCTCCAGGAGTTCGCTTTCGCTGATGATTTTCACGGAGAGGATCTTCTGCGCCTTGGCGAGCTTGGTGCCGGGTTTTGCGCCCACCACCAGATAGTCCAGGCTGGCGCTCACGCCGCTGACGATGCGGCCGCCGTGGCTGCGGATGAGATCCTCCATGGCTTTGCGGTCATAGTTTTCCAGGCTGCCCGTGAGCAGAAAGGTCTTGTCGGCCAGGTTTTCCGACTCGAGCTTGAGTTCATAACTGAAACGCAGGCCCAGAGCGCGCAGCTTCTCTACCAGGGCGAGGTTGGCGGGATTGCCGAACCAGGCTTTCAGGGACAGGGCGATCTTATCTCCCACCTCCCGCACCTGGGCCAGCGTGTCCTCGCCGGCCTGAAGCAATTCGTCCATTGTGCCAAAATGTTCAGCCAGATGGCGTGCCGTTACTGTGCCCACATAGCGTATCCCCAAGGCGAAGAGCACCCGGTCAAAATTCCTGGTTTTGCTGGTCTCGATGGAGTTCTTGAGGTTGGCGGCGGATTTCGCGCCGAAGCGGTCCATGGTTGCCAGCGCTTCATAGTCCAGGGTGTAGATGTCCGCGAGACCGGCGATCTGCTTGTGATCAAGCAATCTGGCGATCAGGCTTTCCCCCAGCCCACTGATGTCCATGGCGTCGCGAGAGGCGAAGTGCTCGATCCGGCGCTGCAACTGAGCTGGGCAGGACGCGTTCGGGCAATAGCTGATGGCGCCTTCCTCGTCGCGTTCGAGCTGGCTGGCGCAGACGGGGCATTTGTCCGGAAAGTTCACCGGTAAGGCGTTCTGAGGTCGTGTGGCCGGCATGGCTTCCAGAATCTTGGGAATGATCTCGCCGGATTTGATGATGCGCACGGTGTCACCCAGATGCAGGTTCAGTCGCTTGATCTCGTCTTCGTTGTGCAGGGTGGCGCGCGCGACTGTGCTGCCGGAGATGTAGACAGGTTCCAGAATGGCCACCGGGGTCACGGCGCCGGTGCGCCCCACCTGATACTGAACCTCCAGCAGGCGGGTTTCCTTCTCCTCTGGTTTGAACTTGAAGGCCACCGCCCATTTGGGGCTTTTGGCGGTGTAGCCCAAACGCTTTTGCAACGCCAATTCGTCGACCTTCACCACCACTCCGTCGATCTCGTAGGGCAGGCTGTAGCGCTCATTCTCCCAGCGGTCGCAAAACTCCTTTACCTCGGCATAACTGGCGCAAACCCTGAACTGACTTGCCGTGGGGAAGCCCAGTCCGGCCAGCCAGCCCAGCAGTTCAGATTGCCTTTGCGCCGGTTGGTCCGGGCTGTGCCCAACGCTGTACAAGATCGCGTTCAGATGCCGTTTCTTTACTTCATCCGCGTCTTTGAGCTTGATGGAACCGGCCGCGGCGTTGCGGGGATTGGCGAACACCTTTTCCTCGTTCGCGGCGCGTTCCGCGTTGAGCTTCAAAAAGTCATCCACCGGAATGTATATCTCACCCCGGATCTCGATGGGGGAGAGGTGTTTGATCCGGTTTGGTATGGCGCTCAGGGTGCTGATGTTGGTGGTTACCACTTCGCCGGTGATGCCGTCCCCGCGGGTGGTGGCGTAGCGTAGATCGCCCTGATCATAGAAAAGGTTGATGGAAAAACCGTCGATCTTGAGTTCCGTCGTGAGGGCGGGAAAGAATCCCAGCTCGGTGGCCAGTTTGGCGCACCACTGCTCCAGTTCCTCCGCGGAATAGCTGTTGTCCAGGCTGTACATTCTCTGCAGATGGGTAATGGTTTCCGCTCCCGGCCTCAGATCGCTGCCTACACTCTCCAGGGGCGATTCGCCGCGTTCATCCTCTTCCAGTCTGGCTTCCAGCTCTTTCAGCCGCAGCACCAGCCGGTCGTAGTCGTAATCGCTGATGGAGGGATTGGCCAGCTCGTAGTAGAGCAGGTTGTGGCGCTCGATCTCGGCCCGCAGCCGCTTTATCTCCCTGTTCAGATCGTCATTCATGGTTCATACAGGGCCGGACGCCGATCCGTGAAAGCATTGTTCAGCGGCGTCACCTGCTTGTCCAGAGCGAGTTCTGGGTCGATCTCGCAAGTCCGCACCCCCGCTTCGCTTTCGTTCATCCGGGTGAGGATCTCGCCCTTGGTGCCCAGGATCTGGCTTTGGCCGGTGAATTCCAGGCTTACGGGACCGTTGCTTTCCGTGCCGGTGCGGTTCGAAGTAACGGAAAACACCCGGTTCTCCAAACTGCGGGTGATCATCGCCTGCTGGCACCAGGGCAACACAAGGTTTGAAGGATGGCAGATGATCTGGGCGCCTCTCAGGGCAAGGGTCCGCACCGCTTCGGGAAACTGCCAGTCAAAGCAGATCATCATACCCACCCGCACATCCCGCTTGGCGGAGAACACGTTCAAGCCAGTGTCGCCGGGGGTGAAAAAGAGTTTTTCGCGGTTGAAGAGATGGGTTTTCCGGTAAACATGGTAACTGCCGTCGGGATTGATCAGGGCGGCGGAGTTGTAAAACCTATCCCCGCTGCGCTCGGAAAAGCCGTAAACGATGCTGAACTGCTTTTCCCAGGCCAGGGCACTGAAGGTTCCGAAAGCCTCTCCGGAAGGAACTTCCTCGCTTACTGAGGCCACTTCATCGCGGGAGAGGAAAACGTATCCGGAAACGCAAAGCTCCGGCAGCACCGCCAGGTCGGTCTCCAAACCGCTCAGCAACTGCTTCAGCCGGGCCAGGTTGCCATTCACATCCAGCAAGCGAGGCTCATATTGCAGCACGGATACCCGGTAGCTCATGCCTGCTTCCTTCTTTGGGCCTGATCCCGGCCCTGTTCATTCCTCGTCGATGCTGCCATTTGCTTCAGGACTAGCGAGCTCATTCAGTCTCTCCCAACTTACAGTTTTTTACCACAAAACCGTCCTCCGCTTATTCGGTCAAGTTCTTTTCAGCGGTGGCAGCCACTGATAATTTTCTTGACGGAGGATGGCGGTTTAAAAGACAAGTAAAAATCTGTGAATTTTCATTAACGAGGTATATAATGAACTACGATGTAATGATCATAGGCGGCGGCCCGGCGGGGCTGAGCGCGGCTATCTACGCCGCCCGCGGCGGACTCAAGACCGGCCTGTTCGAAAAGGGGATCATCGGCGGACAAATCAACGTGACCGATGAAGTGGAGAACTATCCAGGCTTTCCCGAGCCGCTTTCCGGCTTTGACCTCACCGACAAGATGAAACAGCAGGCCGAGCGTTTCGAGGCTCAATTTATCGACGAGGAAGTAACTGCCATCGGCCTCGAAGGCCTCTGCAAGATCGTTGAGACCCGTGAAAACAAATACCGCGCCAAGGCGCTGATTGTTTGCACCGGCGCGCATCCTAGGCTGCTCAACGTTCCCGGCGAAGAGCGTTTCACAGGCCGCGGCGTATCCTATTGCGCCACCTGCGACGGCGCTCTCTACCGCGACAAAGTGGTGGCCGTGGTCGGCGGCGGCGATTCCGCCATCGAGGAAGGACTTTTTCTCACGCGCTTTGCCACCAAGGTGATCGTGATCCACCGCCGCCACGAACTGCGCGCTCAGAAGATCATTCAGGAACGCGCCTTTCACAATCCCAAGATGGAATTCATCTGGGATACCGTGGTTCAGGAAATCCACGGCGATGGCAAGATCGAGAAACTGGAACTGGTGAACCGCAAAACCAACGCCATTTCCTTCATTCCTGTGGACGGCATCTTCATCTACGTGGGCATCCTGCCTAATAACGAATTGCTGGAATCCAGGCTGGAACTCGACAGCGGCGGCTTTGTGATCACCGACGACCATATGCACACCAACGTTCCCGGCATCTACGCCGCGGGCGACATCCGTCACACCGTGCTGCGCCAGGTGGTAACCGCCACCAGTGATGGCGCCGTGGCCGCCTGGAGTGCCGAGAAATGGATCATCGAGAACTACGACGAGATCGTGGGACTGGGAGAAGCTCCAAGTGCCGGCAAGTAAAGATATCCGCCAAACTTTCATCGACTTTTTCCGCGAGCGCGGACACAGCTTTGTGCCCTCTTCGCCGGTGGTGCCGTCCGATGATCCCACCCTGCTTTTCGCCAACGCAGGCATGAACCAGTTCAAAAACATCTTCCTGGGCATGAAAGCCCCGGAAGTCAAGCGCGCCGTGAACAGCCAAAAGTGCATCCGTGCCGGCGGTAAGCACAACGACCTTGAGGAAGTGGGCAAAGACGGTTATCACCACACTTTCTTCGAAATGCTGGGCAACTGGTCCTTTGGCGACTACTACAAAAAAGAGGCCATCCTCTGGGCCTGGGAACTGCTCACGGGAGTTTGGCAACTGCCCAAGGCCAAGCTGTACGCCACCGTGCACGAAAGCGACCAGGAGGCCTTCGAGCTCTGGAAATCCCAAACCGACATAGATCCCACCCACATATCCTATCAGGGCGACAAGGACAATTTCTGGGAGATGGGGGATACCGGCCCCTGCGGCCCCTGCAGCGAGATCCACATCGACCGTGGCCCGGAACACTGTTCCCAACAAGGCGTGGAAGGCCACGTCTGCGAGATCTGCGGGGACTGCGGACGCTACATAGAGCTTTGGAACCTGGTGTTCATCCAGTACAACCGCGAGGCTGACCGCTCCCTCACTCCGCTCAAGGACAGGTTTGTGGATACCGGGGCTGGTTTCGAGCGCTTGGTGCAGGTGCTGCAGGATAAGCACAGCAACTACGAGACCGACCTCTTTCTGCCCATCATCCAGCGTGTGGCCGAACTCAGCGGAGTACCCTACACGCCTGAAAACGGCACCTCCCACCGTGTGATCGCGGATCACGCCCGCTGCCTCTGCTTCGCCCTTGCCGACGGCGGTTTTCCCTCCAATGAAGGCCGCGGCTATGTTCTGCGCCGCATCCTGCGCCGCGCCGCCCGCCACGGACGCCTGCTGGGTTTTGCCGAACCGTTCATGTTCCATCTGGTGGATTCCGTGATCGCCATCATGGGCCACCACTTTCCCGAACTGGCGGGCAAAGAAGCCTATATCCGCATGGTTATCAAGGCCGAGGAGGAACGCTTCACCGCCGCCCTGGACAAAGGTTTGGAGCAGCTCGACGAGATCTGCTCCCGTCTCGACGGCGACCTCATCCCCGGCAAAGACGCCTTCATGCTTTACGATACCTACGGTTTCCCACTCGATCTCACGCTGATCCTGGCTGCCGAGAAGAACTTCCGGGTGGACACCCGCGGCTTCGAGGAAGAGATGGAAGCCCAGCGCGCCCGGGCCCGCAAAAGCTCCAAATTCGCGTTTGTAGGTGACACTGCTGACTGGATCGAGCTCGAACCTTCTTCCCCGACGGTGTTTCTGGGCTATGAGGAACACTCCGCCCCCGCCCACATCCAGCGTTACCGGATCAGCTCGGATGGCATGCTGCACCTGCAACTGGACCGCAGTCCCTTCTACGCGGAAGCGGGAGGACAGCTGGCCGACACCGGCCGTATCTTCAACTCCGGTTTTGAAATGCGGGTGAGCCAGGTAAAAAAGAACGACGACTACTTCATCCACATCGGAGCTCTCATCAGCGGGGCCGTGAATCATGATCCCGTCACCGCCGAGATCGATCTGCCGCGGCGCCAGGACATCATGCGCAACCACACCGCCACCCACCTGCTCCACAAGGCCCTGCGCGCCGTTTTGGGAGAACACGTGCAGCAAAAGGGTTCCCTGGTGGGACCGGAGCATCTGCGTTTCGACTTCACCCATATGCAGGCCCTTTCGCCCACCGAGATCAATTCCATCGAAAACATCGTCAATGCGGCCATCCGCGACAACCGCTCAGTTTCTGTCGAGGTTAAAAGCATCGACGAGGCCCGCTCCGAAGGCGCGATCGCACTGTTCGGGGAAAAATACGCTGAGCAGGTTCGAGTGGTGAGCGTGGCCGGCTTTTCCAAGGAACTCTGCGGCGGCACCCACGTGGCCGCCAGCGGCGAGCTTGGCTTCTTCAAGATCGTCTCCGAAAGCTCTTCCGCCGCTGGGATCAGGCGCATCGAAGCCCTCACCGGACGCGCCGCAGAGCAGTTTGTACTGGGACTCCAACACCACCTGGCCCTGCTGGCCGAGAAGCTCCACGTTCCCGAAAAGATGCTGGACACCAAGCTCGAAACCCTGCAAAACCATGTGCTGGAACTGGAGCAACAGCTCAAGCGGCTGGACGCCCAACAGTCCGGCGCCGAGGCCGCGGAGCTCATGCGCGGGATCACCGACCAGGGCGAGTTCAAACTGCTCAGCGTCAAGCTCGATGCCGATGCCGCCAAACTCCGCGAACTTGGCGATATCCTGAAAGACATGGCCCCCGACGCGGTTACGCTACTCTTCTCCACTTTGGCAGGCAAAGTGACCGTCCTTTGCGTGGTGGGGGAGACTTTGAGGCCCAAATTTCACGCCGGAAATATCGTTAAAGCCATATCCGCCAAGCTTGAAGGCAAAGGCGGCGGCCGGCCCGATTCCGCCATGGGTGGAGGCACCCGGCCCGATCTGCTCGACGCCGTGATCGCTGAACTGCCTCAGCTCATCCGCGCCACGCTCTGAACAGACCAGGCAGCGGGAGCAGGATAGTAAAGATTTGGCTCAGATTCAGATGGAGTGCGTGGTACTGGCTTGACCCAATAGTCGTTGCCCCGGGGATTTTTGAAGCGCTAAAGTCCGGCCGTTAAGGCTCTGTCCCGAGACCCGGATACGCCTCCCGCCTGATACCCGCATTGGATGCGAGGATCAGGCGTGAGGCAAAAGAGGGGGATGGGGGCGAGTGCTTAGGATGGGATTAACAGGATATCAGCCGTGAAACTCAGCTATCTGGCGGATCGCTTCGAACAGGACGATGGCCACGGAATTGGAGAGGTTGAGCGAGCGAATGTGGGGGTGCATGGGTATGGTGATGGCTTGGGCGGGATACTGATCCAGAAGAGTTTGGGGCAGGCCGCGGGATTCGGGGCCGAAGACGATATAATCGCCGGGTCGATAGAGCGGATCGAGATAGCTTCTGCCGGCTTTGGTGCTGCAGAGCCAGATCCTGTCCGGCGGACAGAGACGCGGGATCTCCTCCCAATCCTTGTGCAGTATTAGCTTCAGGTATTCCCAATAATCCAGTCCGGCGCGTTTGAGGGCTTTGTCGGTGAGCAGAAATTTACAGGGCTGGATGAGGTGCAGGCTGGATCCGGTACCCACGCAGAGACGGCCGATGTTGCCGGTGTTGGCGGGGATTTCCGGTTCATACAGCACCACATGGAGATCTGTGGGGGGCAGGGGCAGCATCCTCAGACTCCCGGAAGGCTTTTGATCAGACGGTTCCAGCTCTCCAGCCAGAGGGGCAGGTTTTGGTTCACCGTGTATCTATCCAGGCGGCTGTTGACGCTGTACACGCTCCAGGGCACGCGGGCAAAGCCAGTCGGCAGCGCGGTGCGTCCGTTCACGGGCATCATGGCCAGCTTGAACATCACGAACTGCTGGGCTTCGGCGGAGATCAGATAGCGCAGGAATTGCAGCGCGGTGGTTCGATTCCTGGCGCCGGCACAGAGGGCGGCGTATTCGGTGTGGCGGAAGGATCCCTCCTGCGGAACAACAGCCTGGATGTGGCTTTCGGAGGGATGGAACTCGCTTATAAAGGCCGGAACGGAGTTATAGCCGATCATCAGACCGCAGTCTCCCTTGCGAAGAGCGTTCAAGCCTTCGTTGTGATCACGGTAAAGGCGTCGCACGTTCTTGCGGAAACTGGTCCAAAGCTGATCGTAGCCTCTTTCGCCGAACAGCGCCACGGTCCAGAGCAGCGAACTGCGTCCCAGGCCCGAGGCGGTCGGATCGCAGAGGGCCAGTTGGTTATAGTAGCGCGCGTCCTGCAATTCTCCGAAGGAGCGGGGCGGCGTGGGGAACTTGCGGGCGTCGTAGATGAAGCTCAGATTGGCGGTGGCATAAGGGATGAGACGCTGTTCCGGGTCGCGGGGGACCTCGCGGCTGATCTCCGTGAGCGCGATCTCCGGCAGGGGTGAAAAAGGGGTCAGGAAAGAGTCGGAGAACGCAAAAGCGCTGTCCAGCCCCAGCACGAGGTCGGCACTTAAGAGGCTGTCGGCAACGTTGAGGGTGTCGAGGAGGGAGGGAAGGTCCGGAAAAATGACCACCTTAAGGGCGGTGTTGTTCCTGGCCGCGAAGTCTTTTAAAACCGCGGCCTCGAAGCCGGAGGAGCGGATGTGCGGCAGGGTATAAACGGTCAGCGCTGTGGTCGGAACCGTTTTTTTCACCACCGGCTCCGGCTTTTTGCAGGCGCCGAGGGCCAGAAGCAGCGCCAGTCCAAGCGCGAGATGCAGTCTGAACAGCTTTGGCATCAAGCCGAACGGATAACTTGGGGCCAATTTATGCACTGGAATCAGACCCTGCCCAGGATAACGAAAGCCACTATGAAATCCATCACCAGCACCCACACCGCGCTGTAGACCACGGTGAGCATGGTGCTGCGTCCCACACCCTCGGCTCCGCCGCTGGTGCGGTCGCCGAAGAAACAGGCCAGGGAGGTGATCACAAAGCCGAACACAATGGCCTTGACGATGCCACTGAGCAGATCGAAGGTCTGAAAGTAGCTGCGGATGTTGTTGAAAAAGGTGTGGTAGTGAATGCCGTTGCGCAGCCAGTTAAAAAACCAGGCGCTGCCGATACCGATCACGTTGGCGTAAATGGTGAGCAGGGGAAAGGCCGCCACGCCTGCCGCGATGCGGGGCAGATAGAGAAATTCCTCCGGTTCGACACTCATGCTCCGCAGGGCGTCCAGTTGTTCACTAACCCTCATGGAGCCTATCTCCGCGGTGATGGCCGCCCCCACCTTGCCGGTCAGCACCAAAGCCGTGAGTACCGGCGCCAGTTCGATCATGGTGGATTTGCTGATCAGCACGCTGAAGAGGTGTTCCGGAATGTAGCCGCGGCCCTGATAAACCAGCTGCAGCGCGGTTACGAGTCCGGTGAAGGAAGCGGTGAGCGTGATGAGCGGCAGGGAATCCAACCCGGTTCGTTTGAGTTGGAGAGCGAACTCCTGATGACGCTTGCCAATGCGGGGAAAGCTTTTCAGCACCCTGCCGATGAAGATGGTGAACTCGCCCAAGCCGGCGAGAAGATCAAGTTTCATGCGCAGTGTCGATGCTGCGGAAGAGGGTGTATTCCTTTACGAAACCCAGATCAACCGAGCCCGTCGAGCCATGGCGGTTTTTGCCGATGATCACTTCAGCGAGGCCGGGCTTGTCGGATTTTTCTCCATAGTAATAATCGTCGCGGTAGATGAACATCACCAGGTCCGCGTCCTGCTCGATGGCGCCGGATTCGCGCAGATCGGCCAGGCGGGGGCGTTTCTCCTCGCGGGTTTCCAGCATGCGGTTGAGCTGCGACAACGCGACCACGGGGATCTTCATGTCCTTGGCCAGTATCTTCAGCGCGCGTGATATCTCCGAAATCTCCTGCTGGCGGCTGTCGCGGTCCTTGGGCAGGGTCATCAGTTGCAGATAGTCGATGATGATGAGGTCGAGTCCGCCGATCTCAGCGGCCAGACGCCGGGTTTTCGCGCGGATCTCCAGGGGAGTGTTGGTGCCGGATTCATCTATGTAGATCTGTTTCGCGGAAAGCACTTCCGAGGCCTGCATGATGCGGATGAGTTTTTCCTCGTTCATCCCGTAACCCTTGAGCATGGCGTCCATGTTCACTTCCGCGGCGCTGCTGAACATCCGCATGATCACTTCATCGGCAGCCATTTCCATGGTGAAGATCGCCACTTTCTTGCCCATGTTCACCGCGGCGTGGGAGGCGATGTTCAAAGCCAGGGAGGTCTTGCCCATGGCGGGACGCGCGGCGATGATGATGAACTGGCCGGGCCGAAAACCGCCGGTGAGGAGGTCCAGATCGCCATAACCGCTGGGAACGCCCACCACTGGGATCTTCGAGGTGGCGATGGCGTCGATGGTCTTCAGCACCTCATGGCTGACCTCGTCAAAACGCTGGAAGCCCTGATGTTGCGGGAGTTCGGCGATTTTGAAGATCTCCTGCTCGGCCTCGTCCACGATGCTTTTCACCGCTTTGGGCGAGCTGTAGCAGGATTCGATGATGCCGTTGCAAGCCACGATCAGATGCCGCAGCAAGGCCTTTTCGGTCATGATGTTCAGATGGTAATCGAAGTTGGCGCTGGAGACCACGAAATCGGCCAGATCGTTGATGTAGGGTATGCCGCCGGCTTTTTCGAGGGTGTTGTTGCGCTCCATGCGGTTCGCCAGGGTCACGGGATCGGTTTCCACGCTTTCGTTGAACAGCTCGCAGATGGCGCGGAAAACCAGTTTGTTCGCGGCGCGCGAGAAAAATTCTTCCTTGATGGTTTCTATGCCCTTGCTCACGATGCCGGAATCGATGATCATGGCCGAAAGCACGCCGGCTTCGGCATTCACGTCGGTGGGCAGGGCGCGGTCCGAGATCTGGGTGACGTCTTTGGGGGCGGGATCAGCTTTCTTAGCCATCTTTCAGCTTCTCCGCCAGTGCTGTGGCTACATTTTCCGGTACGAAATCCTTGAGTTCGGAGCCAAGCTCCGCCAGTTGGCGGATCATCGAGGAGGAAAGATACATGTAGCGGAGGCTGGGCAGCAGAAAAATGGTTTCGACCCCGGGATCGAGCTTGGTGTTCGTGAGGGCCAGGGCCAGCTCGTACTCAAAGTCCGAAACGGCGCGCAGACCGCGGATCATCACCCGGCAATCCTGAGCGCGGGCGAATTCCACGGCCAGACCTTCAAAGGTGACAACCTTAACGTGAGGCAGATGTTTCACGGCCTCCGTGCAAAGCTGGAAGCGCTCTTCGAGGCTGAAGAGGTTTTGCTTGCCGGTATAGTCCGCCACGGCCAGGATCACCTGGTCAAAGAGTTTGGCGGCCTTTTCCAGAATGTTCACGTGCCCCAGGGTGATGGGGTCGAAAGTGCCGGGGTAGATGGCTTTGCTGATCATTTGGCAGGCACCGGCCGGCGGAGTTTCTCGATGTCCTTGATCTCCTTGGGGATCTTGGCGGAAAGCACTTTGTGGCCGGTTTTGGTAACCAGCACGTCGTCTTCGATGCGCACGCCGAGACTTTCCTCGGGCATGTAGAGCCCGGGTTCCACGGTGATCACGTTGCCCGCTTCCAGCGCGGCTTCGCGGCCGCCGAGGTCATGGGTGTCCAAGCCCAGGAAGTGGCTCACGCCGTGCATGTAATATCTGCCGATCTGGTCTTCGGATTCGATCAGTCCCAGAGAGATCAGTCCCCGCCCCAATCCTTTTTTGGTGATGTCGTTCAGCTCTGCAAGTTTGATCCCGGGCTTCACGGCCGCGATCACTTCTTTCTGCACCTCCAGCACGATGCCATAGATCTGCTTCTGGCGCGCGGTAAACTTTTGGCCGCTCGGAACGCAGCGGGTGATGTCGGCGCTGTAGCCGTTGCAATCCGCGCCCACATCCATCAGTACCAGCTCGTTTTTGGCGATCCGGCAATTGTTCTTTTCATAATGAAGGGTGGCGGCGTTGATGCCGGCGGCGATGATGGGGGCGAAACCCCAGCTGTGGAGTCCGCTTAGCTGCATCCGGTAAAAGAGGGTGGCTTCCAGCTCGTACTCCATCCTGCCGGCGGTAACCGAGTTCATGACGTCCGCGATCCCCGCCCCGGTGATGTCGATGGCCTTTTGCAGCTGCTCGATCTCCCAAGCGTCCTTAACCTTGCGCAGCGGGGCGATCAGGTCGTTCAGCTGCTGGATCGTTATCTGGGGATGGCGGCTCCGCAGCGGCTCCAGCATGTGCATCGCCAGGGTGGGCGGTTTGTTCAGCGCGGCGAAACCGAGATTGGCGTGGATCACTTTCATGAAGGGTGTCAGGGCCGTAAGAGTGGGGTAAAATTCGTCCAGATAGTGCACCCGCTTGATCCCGCTTAGCTTTGTGGCTTCCTTCGCGTCGAGTTTTTCGCCTTCCCAAACGATCCGTTCGGGGTCGCTGCGCTCGATGAAGAGCATTTCGCTGAACCTGCCGCCGAACTTGCCTGCTACATAGATCAGTTCAGGATGGTTGAGTCCGGTGAGATAGAGAAAATTCTTGTCCTGGCTAAACTTTTGCAGTTTGCCTTGGGACTTGGCAAAGACAATAACGTGTTCGCCGTCGGAAAGAAGTTCGGCCAGGCGTTCCCGGCGCGGCGCTGTGATTTCAGCTGTCATGGTTCTTCCTTTGTGTTAATTGTCTGGGGGCGGGTTCTGGGAGGCGTTTTTGGCGTCGCCGTCCTTGCCGAACTCAGAAAAGTTCAGGCTTTGGGTCTGGTTGGTGGTCACGGCGATGCCGTATTTGTAGTATTCGCGGAAGTCCGCGTCCACCAGCTTGAGGTCCCAGACCCCTTCGGTCAGGGTCCAGAGGGTATTCTGGCTGGGGCCAAGGTTGCCGGCGAGGTCGTTCGGACCCCAATCCAACTCGCCGGAGGGGGAGATGTACACTTCCACGATGCCCACCGCGGCGTCATTGGCAAAAGTTATGGCGCCACCTGAGGGCAGAATGTCCACCGTGGAGATCAATCCGGGGCGCACGGTCTGTTCCATCGCGTTGGCAAAGACATAACTGCCGATGTAGCTTACGCTTAGGATCTTGGTTTCCCGGTAGAACAGCGACCAGTTCGACCAGCCGCTGATCTTGCGCGGCTCCGAGTTGGCTACGCTTACCCAGATGTCGTCCGCGCTGCGGTTGCGGACCCTTAGCTCGCCTTCCGAGGCGACGCAGGCCAAAGCCGGCAACACCGTCATCAGCACCAGCAAGAGCAGCAGCCCGCGTTTCACCGCCACGTTCCTTTAACTGTTCCCGGCAGTTTTCCTGCGCGCGGAAGTGCCGGCCAGAATGTATTCCGGAGCGCTGCCTTGGGTAACCACGTCGGCGTTGATCCTGCAGCCGCGAACCTTTTCCATGTCCGGAATGTTGTACATGATCCCAAGCATGAACTTTTCCATGATGGCCCGCAGGCCGCGCGCGCCGGCTTTTTGCTTGATGGCCACATTGGCGATCGCGCGCAGGGCGGCGTCGTCGAATTCGAGGTCCACCCCGTCCATCTGGAAATACTTTTTATACTGGCTGCAGATGGCGTTTTTGGGCTGGGTGAGGATGTCCACCAGCGCTTCTTCGCTCAGTTCATGCAGCGTGCACAGCACCGGCATGCGGCCGATCAGTTCGGGGATCAGGCCGTATTTCAGCAGATCGTGCGACACGGTCTGCTCAAAAATGTTGTGGTCTTCGGTAACGCGGCCCAGCTTGACGTCGAAGCCTATGGCCTTGGTATCCATGCGTTCCTTGATGATCTTTTCCAGGCCAAAGAAAGCTCCGCCGGCGATGAACAGGATGTTTTTGGTGTCCATCTCGATGAAATCCTGCTGCGGATGTTTGCGTCCGCCTTTGGGGGGAACGTTCACTTTGGTGCCTTCCAATATCTTTAGCAAAGCCTGCTGCACGCCTTCACCGGAGACATCGCGGGTGATCGAGGGCGTTTCAGATTTGCGGCTGATCTTGTCGATCTCGTCGATGTAGACGATGCCGCGCTCGGCCTTGGCCACGTCGTAATCCGCGGCCTGCAGCAACCGCACCAGGATGTTTTCCACGTCCTCGCCCACGTAGCCCGCTTCCGTGAGTGTGGTGGCGTCCGATATGGCGAAGGGCACCTTTAGATAGTTGGCCAGGGTCTGCGCGATCAGGGTCTTGCCGCAGCCGGTGGGGCCGATCATCATGATATTGCTCTTCTCCAGGTCGATGGGGTCGTTCTTGTCCTGGCGGAAAATGCGTTTGTAATGGTTGTAAACTGCCACGGAGATGATCATCTTGGCCTGGTCCTGGCTGATCACGTACTGGTCCAGATAGCTCTTGATCTCGCTGGGCCGGGGCAGGTCGGTAACTTCCTCCGTGGTTTCCGGAACGCTGGTTACCACGATGTTGTGGCACATGGCGATACATTCGTCGCAGATGTTCCCCGCGATCCCGCGGATCAGGGTTTTCACCTCGAGCTCGTTTCTGCCGCAGAAAGAGCAGCTCAGGTTCTTGAACTTATCCAGGAAATCCTCCTCGCTGGTTGGTCTTGGTTAATGCCGTTTGCGTCATTTGTCGGACCGCCTCAAATCCCGTCAAGTTATTTCCGGGTGGCGATCATCTCATCGATAATGCCGTATTCTTTGGCTTGCAGCGCGTCCATGTAATAGTTGCGGTCGGTGTCCTCCACCAGTTTTTTGAGGTCCTGGCCGGTGTGTTTGTGCAATATTTCGTTCATTCTCACGCGCAGATAGAGGATCTCCTTGGCCTGGATCTCGATGTCGCTGGCCTGGCCCTGCGCGCCGCCGAGGGGCTGATGGATCATGATGCGGCTGTTGGGCAGGGCGGTGCGTTTGCCGGGATGACCCGCGGCCAGCAGCAGCGCGGCCATGCTGGCGGCCTGGCCGATGCAGATGGTACTCACGTTCGGTTTGATGTACTGCATGGTGTCGTAGATCGCCAGTCCGGAGGAGATGATGCCGCCGGGGCTGTTGATATACATGTAGATGTCGCGTTCGGGCTCTTCGCCTTCCAGATGCAGCAGCTGCGCCACGATCGAATTGGCCAGGTTGTCCTCGATGACGCCGCTCACAAAGACGATCCTGTCTTTCAGCAGCCGGGAATAGATGTCGTAGGCCCGCTCGGTGCGGCCCACCTGTTCGATCACGATGGGTATGTAGCTCATCCCTGTTCCTCCTCGGTTTCCCCGGAAACCTCAAATTCTGTGTCTTCCGGCTCCTCCGGTTCCGGCTCCGGCTCCACGAAGGAGCAGGTCGCCGCGATCCCGCGCAGGATGTGATAGTTCAGCGCGCCTTCCTTGAAATCCTCTCCGGCGATCTTTTCTTCGTTATGTTCGCGGTAGGCGTCGGGACTGGTGTCTTCCAGGATGGCCTTGTGTTCGCTGTAGGTGTCGCTCATCTCATCCGAAAATTCCACTCCGCTCTGTTTTTGCAGCGCGGCCAGAAGGTACATGCTGGCCATGTCCTGCATCACTTTTTCGATCACGTATTGCTGCAGTAAATGCCGGTATTTCTCGTCGTAGTTTTCCAGTTCCTGGCCGGCGATGTAGCGCAGGGTCTTGCTGGGCAGCGGAAATTGGTTGTCGTGGAAGAGCTTGGCCAGGATGGCGGAATTTTCGCCGTCGAAGTTGCTGTGCTCCACTCTGGCTTTCATGTCGTCCGCGATCTTGGCCCGCATTTCCGTCAGGTCCGCGAAATCCATGTCCTTGGCGAATTCGTCGTCGATGGCCGGCACCACGTTGCGGGTGATGGCGCTCACTTCAAAGCTGCAGGCGTACTTTTTGTCGTCCTCCACATCCAGATCCTTGTCGTGGGGCAGGATCATGGCCAAGGTTTTGCCTTCCACTTCCGCCTTGATTTTATCGCCGGTGCGAGCGCCCAAAAACTGTCCGGGAAAACTCTCCACGTCCTTGTCGCCGGCGTAAACCGCTGTTTCGCGAATGTGCTCCGCGCCGTTCTGCTCAAAGCTAAGGTGGCCTTTCACCATGTCACCGGCGATGGCTGCATCCACATCCTGGATGATGGCGTGCTCGGTGCTGAGGTGCTGGATGAATTTCTCCACTTCCTGCTCCAAAACCAGAGGCTGGAAGGGCACCATCAGATTGTCCAGCTGTTTGAACTCCACCGGCGGTTCGTGCTCGATCTCCAGCTTGATCGTCATTTCGTTTCCCGGCTGCCACTCCAGTTCCTTCACCTCCGGATAGAGCAGGAAATTGATCTGGTGTTCCTGCACGACCTCGGCGAAAACTTCGTCCACATAGTCCTTTTCAAAATGGTCCTGGATCTTCTCGCTGTAGAGCCTGGTGACCATGCTCAGCGGGGCTTTGCCTTTGCGGAATCCCGGCACTTCCAGATATTTGGCCGATTTCTGCAGATATTTCTGATAAGCCGCGTCCACTCTTTCCTTTTCCACGGTGAGGACGATCTCTTTGGTGGTCGGGTTGATCTGTTTGAATTCTGTTTGCACGTTATCTCCTGAATTTGGTGGTGCGAAAGAGGGGACTCGAACCCCTACGGGATGATCCCACTGGATCCTAAGTCCAGCGCGTCTGCCAGTTCCGCCACTTTCGCGGGTGGATTAAAATATGGTCTGCTGAATCATATGCAGACGGACAAGTTTTTGCAAGCCCGTCCGGCTGTCAAGCAAGTAGTGCCGAATTGTCTATCAGCCGCGTTTTACCGATCCGCACGGCCAGTAGCATCCGGGCATTTTCGTTCACCGGGTCCGCGTCGGCCAGGGTCTCGGAATCCACGATCTTGATGTAATCTATCATTCCCCCGGCTTCGAGTACGGTCTTTTCCGCTTCCGCCAAGATCTCCCGGCTGTCCCGGCTGCCCCGCGCCACCGCCTTCCGCGCCTGTTTCCAAGCCTGGTTCAGGCATCTGGCCCGGATCCGTTCCTCCGGGCTGAGAAACACGTTGCGCGAACTCAGCGCCAGGCCGTCATCCTCGCGTACAATGGGACAGCGCGCGATCCGCGTTTCACTGTTCAGGTCCCGCAGCATGCGCTCCAGCACAATTACCTGCTGATAATCCTTCAGGCCCATGAACATCAGGTCCGGCGTAACGATGTGGGTGAGTTTCAGCACCACGGTGGCCACTCCTTTGAAGTGACCGGGACGGCTGGCTCCGCAGAGAACGTTGGAAAGGCCCTCCACTTCAACCCAGGTGCGGTAACCCTCGGGGTACATCTGCTTGTCATCCGGAAAGAAAACCAGGTCTGTTCCGTGCTGGGTCAGCAGCTCCAGATCACGGTCCAGATCGCGCGGATATTTGCCCAGGTCTTCCTGCGGACCGAACTGGGCGGGGTTCACATAGATCGATACCACACTCAGATCGGTCTCCGCTCTGCACTTTTCCACCAGGGAAAGATGCCCCCGGTGCAGCGCGCCCATCGTGGGCACAAAACCCACCTTCTGGCCCGGATCGCGTTCACGCAGGGCCTGGCGGATCTCTTGGACCGTTCTGCAGATCCGCATCATTTTACCGGTTCGTTGCCCTCGCCCAAAATGATTATCCTGGGCTTGTAGCTTTCCATTTCCGCCTCGTCCAACAGGCCGTAATTGACCACGATGATCCTGTCGCCGGTCTGGACCATGCGAGCCGCGGCGCCGTTGATGCTGATCTTGCGGCTGCCGGGTTCCGCGGCGATGATGTAGGTGGAAAACCGCGAGCCGTTGTTCACGTCCCAGATCTCCACGCGCTCATGCTCGCGCATTCCGCTCAGCTGAAGCAGTTCGCTGTCGATCTGGATGCTGGCGTTGTAGTTCAGATCGCACTCGGTCACGGTGGCCCGGTGCAGCTTGGAAAGAAGTTTATACCTGAGCATTTAAACACTCCCTTTATTCTGTGGATAGTCCCAAAAATAACAGACAGCTTAAATGTCAACCAATTTCCTTGACCGCCCAGCTTCCGGCTGCTTGTGAAACCGACTTGCCGGCGGCAATTCCCCCACGTTTTTTCTCGTTTTTGTCAGCGCTGATTTCTTGCTTCGCTCCGGCGATCAATACGGGATAAATACGGGATCAATACGGATTTCACCCGTATTGATCCCGTATTTATCCCGTATTGATAATGGGAGCCATGTGGGAATAACCTGTTTTTTTAACCGCCAAAATCCGGCAAAAAACTAAATTTTTTCCAGATGTTCAGCCAGCCTCCGGGAGCCGCGATCCGCTCTAAACGGACCTAATCCCAAAGGTACGCAAGAAATGTTTGAAATTGTTAACGCGCAATCTTTCAGACAGATAAAACCAGCCGCTGTCAGACGGGCGCAAGTTTTTCAAAGATTTGTGTTGACACAAAGACCGGCGTTTTTTTTATGACACAACCTGTGTGGCTGATGCTGCACAGAGTTAGTTCTTTAACAGTATATAGAGTGCCATAGAGATTTGTGCGAGCCAATAGAAGTCAATTACAATCATTATAAATGATGGAGAGTTTGATCCTGGCTCAGGACGAACGCTGGCGGC